>JBDREH010000024.1:0-20795 GCA_043819945.1 Bacillota bacterium | reverse complement strand
GCATGAAAGAGCCTCCAATAGATAAAAAGTGCATGGGTTTTGGTAGAAAACATCATAAACCCTTACACTTATTATACCATGAAATACTCGTTTTGTGGCTTAACAAAGCGATATAATTAAAAATCAACAAGCCCTATATACCAAAAAGTGGCATACCAAAGAAGAAAGCTTTTGATTTTTTAAAACCATTTCAAGAAAAGACTTTAATTAATCAAAAACTAGATGAAAAACTTGAAGTCTTATCAGTAGATTTGTATCGTTCCAGTTTAAAAGATATACCCACACATTTATATGACATTATCCATATATATCCATTATCAGTTCCAGCGATACATTTTTTACTTGAATTTACTGAATCAAAGGAAGAGGAATCACTTCTTGAAGCATTAATCTATGCTTATGAAAAGACACGAACTAACGATTTATCTCAAATAGAAGATGATTTTTACCAAACAGGTGATCATAAGATTTATATTTTATCATTAGACCGATTAGCATATATCTATAAACATAAAAACCAGTATAAAAAGGCTTACCCTCTCTATGAAAAAATCATTGGGTACGATAGACATGACCGTTTTGGAGCAAAAGAATCTGTCTTAATTTGCTATCTATACCTCAATATGATGGACAAATTTACTGAAACATTGTCACTATTAGAAGAAAATTCCATTTATACTAAAATACTAAACTTATATGTGCTAATTGAAGCAGATCAACCCTTTATACATGCTTATCTAGATGTTAAGAATAAATACGAAAGTACATTGGATGTTCTATGTGGAATAACACCTGAAGATGATCTATTATCAGAACCTGAACACTTTTTCTTAGATGATTTTTACCATGTGTTGATTGATAATCATTTATTCATCAATAAATTAAAACAAGTGCATATTGAGAACATAGTGAGATAAAACTGTAAATGGTTGCATGGGATAATACAAGAAAGACAGTCACATTAAATGGACATCTGCAACGGTGTTTTTGAAAACATATTTGGTAAGAAAAGGGTACTCATTTCATAGTAATCGACAGTCCAAACAAATATATTGGAGGAGATTAACTTGAACACATTTGAAGACTTATATAAACGTATTGTTACTTCATCATCCACAAAAAATACCGATGATGTTCTTAACAATCTAAACTACGATCCATATCATCTTGAATGCGTCCTTAATCCAAAATTAAAGCCAGAGCAATGGAAAACCTATCATTCCAAATGTAACATACATGGAAATGATTTTTCATCTTGTTTGTTCAATCACATCAAACGAGATGAAACAGGTCACTACATTCCTTTTTTCACAGAAGGTATATGCTCACAATGCCTTGATGCTGGGTATATAAAAAAAATGATTTCATCGCCTGATGTGATGAAAGTCATGAATGCCATTCATGACGCAAAACATCCTGTTTACGCATTGATCGCTCCAGCTTTTTTGAGCCAATTTGATGTTATTACAGATGGACAACTTCGCTCAGCATTCAAACAAATTGGATTCAACGGTGTTGTAGAAGTTTCATTATTCGCTGATATACTGACTTTAAAAGAAGCACTTGAATTCGATATAAAAATTGTTGATGAATCAGACTATATACTAACTTCTTGCTGCTGCCCGATGTGGATTCAAATGATTCGTCATCTTAAACCTGGATTGATGAGTCATGTTCCAAAATCAGTATCTCCGATGATCGCGACAGGAAGAGTCATCAAAAAAATCGTTCCAGACGCCATTACAGTATTCATAGGACCATGTTTAGCTAAAAAAGCAGAAGCAAGAGAAGAAGACATCAACGATGCCATTGATGTTGTCTTGACATTTCAAGAGACAAAAGATATCTTTGAAACTGCAAGAATTGATCCTGCTGATCTGGTTACTGATGTAAGAGAGCACTCTTCATCGGCTGGTAGAATCTATGCAGTATCTTCCGGAGTCAGCCAAGCCGTAGAAACGACTTTGGAAAGAATACGTCCGGAAAAAGAGATCAAAGTGAAATCAGTCAATGCATCCGGCGTGCCGGAATGCAAAGACTTGTTGAAAAATCTTGAAAATGGATTACTGAAAGCAAATTTCATCGAAGGAATGGGCTGCCGTGGCGGATGTGTTGGTGGTCCCAAGTCTCTCATTGACAAAGACATAGCAAAAGTTAAAGTTCAAGACTATGCACAAAAATCTTTGTACAAGACGCCGATAGATAACCCATACGTAATTGAAATGTTACATCGCTTGAATATCACTTCAATAGAACAATTGCTGGATGATCAGGAAATCTTTACCAGACATTTTTAGATTAAGGAAACTATTTCCATTTTTACGAAACATAATCATTTGTATTGCTTTAATTTAATTGGATTGGTATGAATGAAATATTAAAAACTGAAAATCATATGTTCCGGCATAAATCAACTGATGGATCAAACATTTGTACCTGTGCAATCAGCGAAATCCATGAAACTTCGCTTATCATAAACCGGATATTTGAGTGATGCTTTGAGAGATACAAAAAGTGAACTAAGCAGCTAAATAGAACCATTTTCATAGTAACCGGCAGTTTTATCTAGTGACTTTCATAGCCACATACAGTCCTTAATGGTCCCTCGAGGCATCCTTGTATGTGGAAACATAAATGTCACTCAAAGGTATGTAGTTTCATAGTAACCGACAGTTGAAGTTCACCCCTCCTGCATATATTCTATTCACTCAAAAGCCATTTCAAAATAGGGTTTATTTAATAAAAAGCAGATTAAGTGGCCTCTTAAGCGATTCTGTTTTGGATATTTTGATATCACTCAATAAACAAATATGGTTATTTGTGCTATAATAATGAATATCAAAACTAGGAGGCAACTATGTGTGGCATTGTTGGATTCATAGGTAATAGAAACGCAAAAGACATCATTTTAAATGGACTGACAAGACTAGAATATCGTGGATATGACTCAGCTGGGCTTAGTCTTTTTAACAATAGATACCAGATCTTTGATGTCTATAAGGATGAAGGCCGTGTCCAAAAACTGATTGATTCCACTAAAAATGCTGCATACTCTAATGTTGGTATAGGACACACTCGTTGGGCCACTCACGGAAAAGTCAATCAAGAGAACTCTCACCCTCATTACTCTCAAACGCGTCGTTTTATCATTGTTCACAATGGTGTCATTGAAAACTATCAACAACTTAAAGATCAATATCTCTCAAAATCCAAATTCACTAGTGATACTGATACAGAGGTCATTGCTCAACTCATAGAAACGTTTGCTCAAACACTTCATGTTGAAAATGCTATTACAACAACTCTTAAATTACTTCATGGATCATATGCCTTACTCGTATTAGACTCAAATGATCCAGAAAAAATATATGCTGCTAAATATAAGAGTCCACTCATTGTTGGATATAGTGACTCAGGCATTACAATCGCGTCCGATCTTATGGCTTTAGTAGGCTATGCTGACACTTATCATCCTTTAGAAGATAAGTCTTTTGTTGTTGCTAGAAAAGAAGATGTCAGAATCTTTAATCTTGATCATCTTCCCCTTGATGTTATGTTCAAACCCCTTGAACTAACTGATACTGATACGACTAAAGGTGAATATGCTCATTTCATGTTAAAAGAAATACATGAGCAACCTTCTGTCATACGTCGTATTGTTTCAAATTATTATGATAAAGATGCGTCACTCATCAAACCAGAGATTTTGGATGCTATCAAATCATCAGATAGAATTTATATACTTGCTGCAGGAACTTCCATGCATGCCGGATTAGTAGGAAAACAACTAATTGAAAAGTTATCATCAATTCCAGTTGAGGTTCACATCGCATCAGAGTTCGCTTATCAAAAACCTCTATTATCTAAAAATCCTTTCTTCATTTTAGTCACTCAAAGTGGCGAGACTGCAGATCTAAGAGCTTGTGTCGTATTGATTAATGAAATGAAGTATCAATCTTTGACTATCACGAATGTACCTACATCTACCTTAGCTAGAGAAGCTACCTACTCACTAGAACTTTACGCAGGTCCAGAAATTGCTGTAGCATCAACTAAAGCATATGTAGCAGAAGTATCAGTACTTGCGATTTTAGCTTATGAATTATCTGCTAAATCATTTGATCTCAAGAAAGAAATTTCTATAGCAGCTAATTCAATTGAACATTTTTTAGAATCAGAAAAGATACTTGATCTAGTACGTAACTATTTAACTAGAAGAAATTGTTTCTTTATCGGCAGAGGTCTTGATTATTGTGTGGGTCTTGAAGCTGCTCTTAAACTTAAAGAAATATCTTATATTCAATCTGAAGGCTTTGCTGCTGGAGAGTTGAAGCACGGAACCATTGCTTTAATCGAAGATGGAACACCAGTTATCGCTTTAATTTCAGATCCAAGTATCAATGGTAACACGAGAAGTAACTTAAAGGAAGTTCAAGCTCGTGGAGCTTATACATTTAGAATTGTTATGGAGTCATGTAAACAAGAAGGTGATGAAGTTGTCCTAGAGAACGTTCATCCTCTTTTAACGCCTCTTGTGATGGTTGTTCCAACCCAACTCATTGCTTACTATGCTGCTTTGGAACGTAGCTACGATATTGATAAGCCAAGAAATCTAGCCAAAAGCGTCACCGTAGAATAGGGGGCCATATGGGAAAATATTTTGGAACCGATGGCATCCGTGGTGTTGCTTTTGAGAAATTGAATAGTGAATTAGCATATAAGGTAGGTCAAGGACTTGTTCATACCTTTCAACCGAAATGGGTTGTCATTGGCATGGACACAAGATCTTCCTCACCGATGCTTGCATATAGTATCGCTAATGGCATATTAGCATTAGGTGTTGATGTATTATTTGCTGGTGTTGTTTCAACACCCATGATTGCAAATTACTCTAAGGTAAAATCAATCATTGGAGTCATGATTACAGCATCCCACAATCCATTTATGGATAATGGGATCAAGATATTTAATCAGGGCTACAAGTCAAATGATGAAGATGAACTTAAAATTGAAGCATTCATTGATTTTGGAGAACTGAGTTATCAAAGATTCGGAAATTTAGTACTTTCGAATGAGATTAAGGAAGAATATCTCAAGATTTATGAAAAGATGGATTTGACTGAGACAAGATTAAAAGTGGGATTTGATAGTGCCAATGGTGCAAACTATCTCATTTCAAAAGAAATATTTAACAAAGCATCTCCAAAAGCCATTCAAATCTCAAATCAACCCGATGGACAAAATATCAATTTGGGATGTGGATCAACTCACATCGAAAACATTCAAGAACTTGTCAAAAGAGAAAAATTAGATATTGGATTCAGTTTTGATGGTGATGGAGATAGAATCATCGTTGTTGATCAAAGTCAAAGTGTATATGATGGTGATCTCATCATCTATATGATTTCTAAGTACTTAAAGAAGAAGAACTTGCTGAACAAGAACACCATAGTCTTAACCAAGATGAGTAATCCTGGAATACTAAAGGCACTGAAAGATCAAGGCATTTCTTACTCACTTACTGAGATTGGTGATAAATACGTATTCAAGGAACTCTTTACCCATGATTACTCGATAGGCGGCGAATCATCAGGACATGTCATCTTGACTCATTTACTCCATTCAGGTGATGGACTCTTGGTTGCAATCTATTTACTCAAGATTCTATCCGAATGGAATGTCACCTTAGAAGAGCTTGTTTGTGATGTTGAACTATATCCCTATCAATTAACAAATATCAAAGGAATCAAGAAATCAGTGTTAGAACTCAAATCAGTTCAAGCTAAAATAAAATCCATTAGGGATCGTCTAGGAGAAAATGCTCTCCTACTCGTTCGAGCGAGTGGAACAGAAGATCTAATTCGTGTTACCATCAGTTTAAAGGATGAATTGTTAATGAAATCATTGACAACTAAATTAGTTTCATTCATCCAAAAGGAAGGTGAAAATCTATGAAAAAATATGCTTTAATACTTGCTGCTGGCAAAGGTACTCGCATGCGTACGGAAATGCCCAAGTGTTCATTTCCAATCTTGAAGAAACCAATGATCTCTTATATCATCGAAAATATTGAAAAAAGTTCGATTGATGAGATTTGTGTTGTTGTAGGTCATAAGAAGGATGTTATCGAAGAAATTCTTAAAGATCGTGTCATTTATGCCATACAATCTGAACAACTAGGTACCGGTCACGCTGTATTATCTGCTGCACCTCAAATGGAGGATAAAGAAGGGATTACCTTCGTTCTGCCTGGTGATATGCCACTCATGGAATATCCACTCATGAATAAACTCTTAAGATCTCATGAGGAAATGGGTAATGACCTGACGGTCGTGACGATGAGCATGGATTATCCGAAGGGATATGGACGTATTGTTAGAAATGAATATGGCATTGTTACAGGCATTGTAGAAGAAAATGATTGTAATGAAGCTCAAAAACTGATTAAAGAAGTCAATTCAAGTGTTTATATTGCTAACAACAAGTTGTTATTTGAATACGTTAAAAAGATTCAAAAAAATGATCGTAAAGGTGAATATTATCTAACTGATATCGTTAATCTCATGCATCAAGATCATAAGGTCAATACTTTTATGGTTCGTAATCCCATAGTCACGATGGGAATCAATGATTTATATGGGATCAGTATTGCTGAAAAGTATTTAAGAGAGTTCATCAATAAGGGTCATATGCTAAGTGGCGTATCGATTGTCAACCCAGAAACAGTGACGATTGGCCATAATGTTGTGATTGAAGAAGCAGTATGGATCTACCCCAACACAACCATCATGGGTAATTCTTTAATCAAACGGGGTGCCATAGTAGGTCCCAATTCGGAAATCGTTGATTCTATTATCCACGAAAAAGCGGAAATCAGACATAGTATTGTCATCAATAGTGAAGTTGGTGAAAATTCTACTGTTGGACCCTTTGCACATTTAAGAAATCATGCTATAATAGGTAAGGATAATCGTATTGGCAATTTTGTTGAGGTCAAGAAATCTACAACTGGAGAAGGAACAAAAGCTGCTCATCTATCCTATATTGGAGATGCCACAGTTGGCAAGCATGTCAATTTTGGTTGCGGATCCGTTACCGTCAACTTCGACGGACTTAAAAAACACCAAACTGTCATTGGTGATGATGTCTTTATTGGATGTAATGTCAATCTTGTAGCCCCCATACAGATTGGCGACAATGTCTTTATTGCTGCAGGTAGTACCGTAACTCAAGATGTACCCAAGGGTGCACTTGCAATTGCAAGAAACAAGCAGATCAACAAGGAAGATTATGCCAAGCATTTCATCAAGCCAAAAGAGGAATAATCATTATGTTATGTAAATTTTGTTGATAGTTTATCAAAGCTATTGACATTTTTTACTTATAAATGTAAAATTTAGTGCATGAAAGGGGATTTATATGAAAAATTACACGAGACAAGATATTTTGAATATTGCAAAGGAAAATGAGGTTAAATATATTCGTCTTCAATTTACTGATATGTTAGGGACTGTTAAGAATGTTGAAATTCCTTTGACAAATCTTGAAAAAGCTTTAGCAAATGAAGTCATGTTTGATGGTTCATCGATTCAAGGATTCGTTAGAATCGATGAAGCAGATATGTATTTATATCCCGATTTATCTTCATGGTTGATTCTTGAATGGGAAACAACTTCAGCAGGCAAGGTAGCCAGATTGATTTGTGATGTTTATACAACTAAGCATGTACCTTTTGAAGGTGATCCGAGATTTATTTTAAAAAGAAACTTAGAAGAGATTAAACAATATGGATTTGAAAAGTTTAATGTAGGCGTTGAACCTGAGTTCTTCTTGTTTAAACTTGATGAACACGGTAAGCCCACCTTAGAATTCAGTGACTTAGGTGGTTACTTTGATTTGGCTCCCATTGATGGTTCTGAAGATGTAAGACGTGATATTGTCTTAGAGCTTCAAAAGATGGGGTTTGACATGGAAGTCTCACATCACGAGGTTGCTTTTGGACAACATGAGATAAATTTCCATTTCGATAATGCACTTGAAGCATGCGATAATATTCAAACCTTTAAGATTTTAGTTAAAAATATAGCACGCAGACATGGATACCATGCGACCTTTATGCCAAAACCTATTTTTGGCATCAACGGATCAGGCATGCATACTAATATTTCACTTTCTGATGCCAAAGGCAATAATTTATTTTATGATCCTACAACTGAAAATCAACTATCACAAACTGCGTTGCGCTTTATTGCTGGTGTGATGAAGCATGCTCAAGAATTTTGTTTGGTAACGAACCCAACCGTAAACTCCTATAAGCGTTTGGTTCCTCACTTTGAAGCACCATGTTTCATCTCGTGGAGTGATGCCAACAGGTCAACGATGATTCGTATTCCTGCTCAGCGTGGCAAGGCAACGCGCATTGAAATCCGTTCTGTTGATCCTTCAGCTAATCCTTATTTGGCGATGAGTGGTCTTTTAGCAGCCGGACTTGATGGTATTAAAGATAAGCTTGACGGTATTTCTCCAATCAAGAAAAACCTATTTAGAATGTCAGATGCTGAAAGAAAGCGTTTAGGCATTAAAAATCTTCCTGAAAGCCTACAAGAAGCGATGCACAATTTTGCCGGATCAGCTCTTATGAGAGAAACGATAGGCGAGGTTTTATTCACGAAATTGCTAGAAGCAAAACAGATTGAATGGGATGATTATCGCACATCTATTTCAGCATGGGAATTAAATAAATACTTACCAATCATCTAGAAAATGATGTCCTAAAGACCATAACTTGGCTATTCATCTGTTGTTATGGTCTTTTCTATTTTGTAGTTTTTATTGACAAGATTACTTTTCTTATCTAAAATGGTCTATATATAGGACAAATGGAAAGAAAATATCATGAATAACTTTAAAAAATGGAGATCATATGAAACCTAACATTAAGAAAAATGATTTGCTTAAGATTATTGCGATGGTTACGATGCTTGTTGACCATATGGGTGTTTTGTATTTCCCTGAATATCAAATTTTTAGGACTATTGGTCGAATTGCATTTCCCATCTTTGCCTTCTATTTGGCGATGGGATATGCATTTACTTCGAGTAAGAAAAAATATGCACTCAGATTATTCATCTTTGGAGTTGTATCTCAGATACCCTATATGTTTTTGAATTATAATATTGAAGCACATCTTTTAGGTTATAATGTGATTCTGCTATTTACTTATGCACTAGGTATGCTTTTTGTTTTTGATCAGTTGAGCGAATCAATTAAAAAAAAGAAGTATTTCTTTTCTGTCTTGTATTTTATTGGATTAATCTTTATTATCTTCTTTTTAGAGTTTCTTGAAGTGAAATATTATGGATTTTATCTATCTTATGGTTCTTATGGTCTTGTGCTGATTTTGTTGTTTTATAAACTGATCAATAAGCCTATCATATTAATTGCTTCATTTATTGTCATATCTTTTGCTTTTGCTTATTTACAGGGTGTTAGTATCTTATATGAATACTATCACTATCCTTATTTTGATGCACTCTTCAACTTTAAACTCACCTGGATATCGATTATCGAATATAAGAACGGTTTATCGACACTTCAGGGTTATTTCTTTCAATCCAGGAGTATCATGGGAGTTCTTTTGATTATCATTTTAAATAAAATAAATATCAACGTTAGAATTAATAAATACATTGCCTATTATTTCTATCCGATTCACATCGCATTATTGGTTTTGATTAAACTGGCAATGACAAGACTCTAATGACATGAAGTCAAATGAATATTTGCTCGTGGATAATCATATCCACTCTTTTGATGTTTAAATAGACTTAGTTGATTATGCTGTGTAAATAATCAAAAAATACAATGCGTGCGTGTTATAATAAATACATAATAAACGGAGGGAAAATAATGAAAACATGGGATTTAACAGATTTATATCAAGGATTTGATGAAAAGTATCATAGCGATTTAGAAAAATTAGAACAATTATTTGATGACTATATTTTATTTGTAAGAAACAAATCAGGTGATGATATCCAGTATATTGAAGAGCATTTATCCTATCAGGAAAAAATTACTTTATCAGCAAGAACCTTATCCAGTTACCCTGGTTTAGTTATTTCAACTGATGTTACCAATCAGGATGCACCTGTATATCTTGCAAAGCTTCAGCAGATCTTTAGAAAATCAACTGCAGAAGATGTATTATTTGCTAGATATCTACTGACTGTTGATTTGAATGACTTATCTAAAAAATCAGCGCTAATCAAAAAATATCGTTTCATCTTGGACAGAGAACAAGAAGAAGCGAAGCATTTGCTTTCTGAACAGGAAGAAGTATTGTACTCAAAACTGAGAGAACTCTCTTCAAGTTCTTGGTCTAGACTTCAAGGTCTGACGACTGCAAATCTTCCTGTCTCTTTTAGAGACAAGGAAATCACTTTAAGCGAGGTCAGAAATCTTGCTTATGATCATGATGCTTCCATCAGAAAAGATGCGTATCAGGCTGAACTTAAGGCATATGAGGCTATTGAAGATCAAGTCTCGCTGGCTTTATCTAATATCAAACGTGAAGTTATGCTGATGAATGACTTAAGAGGATATGAATCCGCGCTATCTAAGACTCTCTTCTCATCAAAGATGACAAAAGAAACCCTAGATGCAATGATTGGCGCGATGATGGATTATCGCCCTCAATTTGAAAAGTATCTTCAAGCAAAAGCAATCTACCTTGGGCACCAGGGCTCACTTCCCTTTTATGATTTATTCGCACCGGTTGGAAAATTAGAAAACACGTATACTTATGAAGAGGCACAGGAAATCGTGAAGGCTGGATTTTATAGCTACTCAAAAGTGTTAGGTGATTTTGCTACTAAAGCATTTAATAATAATTGGATTGATCCCTTTCCACGAAAGGGAAAAAGAGGGGGAGCATTCTGCTCGAATCAACCTCAGCTCAAGCAATCTCGAATTATGAGCAATTTTACAGGATCATTATCTGATATCTTGACTTTAGCGCATGAGCTAGGACATGGATATCACGGCGAAGTGATATCAAAGAATGATCCACTCTTTTGGAGTTATCCAATGCCCTTGGCAGAAACCGCATCCATCTTTTGTGAAACGATTGTCAATAATCATCTCTTATCGATGATAACAAATCCTGAGGAAAGACTATCTGTTTTAGAAAACTCTCTACAAGGTGATACTCAAGTAATTATCGATATCCTTTCACGCTTCATTTTTGAAACGCATCTCTTTGAAAAATCAGGTGGACCTGTCTCCAAGCAAGAGATGAAATCCATGATGCTAGATGCCCAAAAAGAATCGTATCAAAAAGGTCTTGATGAAAGTGTTCTTCATCCTTATATGTGGCTTAATAAAGGCCATTACTATAATGCGGGACTCAATTATTATAACTTTCCTTATGCCTTTGGACTCCTGTTTGGAAAGGGATTATATGCACAGTATCTAAAGAACCCTGATACTTTCCTTAAGATTTATGATGACTTGCTATCCTTAACAACAAAAACAACCGTTGAAGAAGCTGCAAGGTCAATGAATATTGATGTCACTAAGAAGGACTTCTGGGTTGATTCACTAGAACAAGTCAATAAAGATATTCTAGAGGTTTGCCACCTCTTTCTTAACAAATGATTAAATTCTATCTTACCCCTTAAAAAACCATATCACTTGTGATATAATGAATTCAAGAATTAACGTCGGAGGCATTATATGAACGAACAACTCGAAGCAACCAATGAAATCAGTCTACTCGACATTTATAGAATTTTAAGAAGTCATTTGCTGCTTATTTTAATTTTCACTTTTGTGATTGCAGCGTTAGTCACTTTCTATGCTTACGGCATAGCAAATCCAAAATATAAATCAGATGCGTATGTGATGATCCAAGTACAGGTTGATCCAGCTTCTGATTCATTTGACTTAGTCAATGCTACGCGATTACTTGCTACCGCACAGGATTTAATCTCAATGCCTGTGGTTCTAGAAGATGTGATTGCTGACTTAGGTTTAAATATGACCGTTGGTCAATTGCAAAGTAATTTGAATGTGCAATCCAGCACGACAAGTTATTTCATCAACATCAGTTATATATCAGAAGACAATCAACTCTCAGGAGAAGTCGTAAATGCAGTCATCGAATCAGCAATTGATTTTGCTAACGGCAATGTCGCTATCCTGACGGATAACATTATCCGAACAAGTTACGCAGATGATGGCATCTATGAGTCTCCAAATAAGCCATTATATGTCGTAATCGGAATCATCCTTGGTGGTATTGTTGGCGTTGGTTTCGCATTTGTCAAAGAGTTATTCAACAATACATTTAAAACCAAAGAACAACTTGAAGCTGCCTTTGGTATTCAAGTTTTAGGGATCATCCCTGAGTTTGAAGTCAAGGAGGTCAAGTAAATGTCAAAGAAAAATATCTTTAATGGCGAACGTATGGAAAAGTATGATTACTTGGTCACGAAAGAACAACCTCTATCCTATACCGCTGAATCGTTTCAGAAGGTTTTGATTAATTTGGATTATGCAAACCTTGATGGAAAGCATAAAGTGATTCAATTTACTTCCACTTTGGCAAGTGAAGGTAAATCAACCTTTGTATCTAATATGGCTTATCTATTGGGTCAAAAGGGCAGAAAAATCGTTTTAATTGATCTTGATCTTAGAAAACCTAAATTGAATCGAGTGTTTAATGTGACCAATCGTGATGGGTTAACTGACTATTTATCAGGAAAAATTGAGTATGAAAAATTGGTTCGCCATTCGGATGAAGTTGGCATTGACTATATTGTTGCTGGTGAAAAAACAACAGCAGTTGTTAACGTCTTAGAATCTGAAAAACTTAAGGATTTGATTACTAAACTTAGGGATACTTATGATTATGTCTTGCTTGATACACCACCTGTTATCGCTGTTTCTGATGCGCTTTATGTTGCACGTATTGCTGATGGTGTGATCTTCATTGTTGCTCAAAATACAGCAAAGAAGTCTTTAATTACGGATGCTGTCAATACTTTAAAAACCAATCATGTCAATATCATTGGTATTGTATTGACGCAAGTCAACTTGAAACGCGGATTTTATGGCTATGGTTATGATTCTAGCTATAAATATGAATAACGTTTATGATTGACATTCATGCACATATCTTGCCAGGTGTTGATGATGGTTCACAAAGTATCGAAGTATCGATCCAAATGATTAAGAAGGAGATTGCTGATGGTGTGACTGCAGTGATTTTAACACCACATGTGCAATCTCGTGTTTCTAAATTGGATCCTAAAGAGCATCTTGCCATCTTTGAAAATCTTCAAGAAGAAGTGAAAAGACAAGGATTAGCAATTGATCTATATCTGGGAGCTGAAATCTTTTACCGATCCCATATCGATACCAAATATAGAGCAGTTTCACTTAATGATTCCAAATATGTCTTATTAGAATTCTCGCCAAGTATCGAAACACCAATTGAAGAAATCGTCTATGATGTTTCTAGACAGGGATATATTCCAATCATTGCACATGTTGAACGGTATTATTATCTTGAGTTTGAGGATTACTATAAGATTAAAGCAACCGGCGCACTGCTTCAGGTCAATACAACAGCAATTTTGAATCTTGATGATTTCAAGATTAAAAAAGGATTGATTCATAAACTTCTTAAGAATCATTTAGTTGATTTTATAGCAACTGATACCCATGGCATGGGTATTAGACAGCCAAATATGAGAGAAACATATGATTACTTGATGAAGCAATATGATGAAGATTATCTCAAAGACATCTTCGAAAGTAATGCCAGAAAAATTATTGAATCTAATTAGCATATCAGCCGATATGCTTTTTTTATACTTTTTTTTGCTGTAACGATAGACAAAACTCGAAACTATAGTATCATTAAATAATCTATGTTATAATAAATTCATCAAAGATGATTCATAGGAGATTTTGTATGCCAATGGTTAGAATGGGTAACACCTACTACTTTATGTACATCACGATTGCAATCGTAATAACTGTATTGGCAGTTACTTTTTTAAAAAACAAAAGCCAGAGATTTAGACACTGGTTTATTTTCGGTATAATTATGGTGGCTTTTTCAATTCATTTTCTTAAAATATTCATTTGGCCTTATACAACAGTTGAAAATGTATTTACTAAAGTATCCTTTGAAAATATATGTGCGGTGAGCACACTTTTGTTCCCGTTTTTATACTTTACCAAGAATAAAACGCTGAAGGACTATATGATTATGGTGGGTATGGCCAGTGGGGTCATCACCTTTATTTTTCCTGTGGATGCGATGAGCGAGTATTTCAATGGTGGCTATTTAGGATATAGAAGTGCCTTCAATCTGGAGGTCATGAGATTCTATACGGCACATTTTTTATTGTTCTTGGCACCTTTTTTGATGATGAGATATCAAATGCATGAGTTATCGATTCGTCGTGCCTATCGTGCACCACTCATCTTATTTCTTGTCTTAGTAATTATCTTCATCAATGAGCTTGTACTAACTGCTTTACATTGGGTACCCAAAGAAGATCTATTTGATCCTAACAAAAGAAACCCTTCATTCGTTTTCGGTGTCAGAGGGGATCTTACCGGTCTTGGTCTTTTGATTGGTGTCTTTGTGCCTTACTTTATGAGAGTTGCTCCACTGACGGGAACTACTTTTTTCTGGCCAGTCATATGGCTTTTAATACCAACACTCGTCTATGGTGGTTTGATTGCCTTAATTTTCATGTTTTTCTTTGATGGCCATGAAACTAAATTATACTTTCAAAAGATTTTAGGGGTAAGACCCAAGGAAGAAGCAGAGGTTCAAATCCCTAAATAGTTACCTTCAGTATTAATATCCAAATCATTTGATCATACATGTCTTTCTTTTTCTATTTCAAAAGATAAATAAATTTACATAAAAAGAGGAGAAATAAAGTAATGAATACGAAACCCAAAGGTTTTACTTATGTCAAGGCATCCTTTAATTACATCTCATATTATAAAGATGGCAAATGGGATGATGGTACGTTAAGAGAAGATGATCAGATTACGATTTCATCGTTATCGACATCTCTTCATTATGGCCAGGAATGCTTTGAAGGATTAAAGGCATACAGAAGAAAAGATGGCAAGATTCAACTGTTTAGAGTTGAAGATAACGCCAGACGCTTCCAGATGTCTTGCGAAAGACTCGTCATGCCCACTGTTCCAGTTTCCACATTCATTGAGGCTGTCAAACAGGTTGTTTTAGCCAATGAAATTTTTGTTCCACCTTACGGAAACAATGAAACGCTCTACATCAGACCCTTTATGATTGGGGTAGGTGATAACTTAGGACTTAGACCAGCTCCTGAATATATCTTTAGTATCGTAGTCTCTCCTGTTGGTTCATACTTTAGTGGACCTGCAAAACCAGTGGATATGCTTGTCTCGGAATATGATAGAGCAGCCCCCAATGGGACAGGGCATGTTAAGGTTGGGGGAAACTATGCAGCAAGTCTTTACGCACAAATTAGTGCAAAGAAAAAAGGATATGCTGATTGTATCTTTTTAGATCCGAAAACACATACAAAGATTGAAGAAGTTGGTGCGGCTAATTTCATTGCCATCACTAAAGATGGGAAATACATCACACCGAAATCTCCATCTATTTTGGATAGTATTACTAATCGTTCTTTAAAATGGTTAGCACAAAATGTATTAGAAATAGAAGTGTTAGAAGAAGATGTCTATATCGATCAACTGGGTCATTTAGCTGAAGCTGGTGCCTGTGGCACAGCTGCGGTCATAACACCGATTGGATCGATTACTCATCATGATGAAAAATATACTTTTCCCGCATCTGAGACTATGGGAAAAATCATTAGAAAGCTATATGATCTTTTGACAGGTATCCAATTTGGAGATGTCGAAGATCCAAACGGTTGGGTGACTTTGCTTTAAGGGATTTAATTCCAAGATGAAAAAATCGTAGATTGATTTCTACGATTTTTATTTGTCTTAAATTATGTTTTCATCTAGTAAGTGATACCTGTGATTGATCATAACGAAATTCGTCTTTTTTTCTGATGTTTCATAGATACTTAGGAAAAGAATCATCAAAATGCTATAGGGTACGGCATATTGGACATTATCGATTAAGCCGTGTATTTGACTCGCGAGATATCCAATTAAAAATAATGACTTTTCTAAATTCAAATTGACGAGCATGAACTTACCGATTTGGAAGTAATGAACGAAAAGTGCGACTAGTCCAAATAATCCCATGGCGGCCAATGCTTGGACGAAAGTCGAATGAAACATGAAGATTCTACCATCAAAGGAAAAACTATGAATGGATAGCCATCCACCACCAAAAAGTGGATACTGTTTAAAGATCAAAAAGCCTTGTTCATAGATATAGAGTCTGTTTGAGGAAAACTCATTTAAATTATTGCCCAGTGAGTCTAATAAAAATTCCCACCATACATATAAGGCATTTCGACCAATATAGAATATAGCAGCGGTAAATAGCAGAAAGATAAAGCCATGTATCAAATGCTTTTTATTGCCCTTTAGAATAAAGAAAATGAAAATTCCCAAAAGTGATATGATAAAGCCAATCATGCCACCCCTGGATTTAGAAAGTAGGACTGCAATCACAGGTAAAATCATCAGAAACCAAATTAGATAGGTCTTTGGTTTCTTAAATATGAAATAAAGATAACTAGGAAACGTGAGCGCGATATAAAAGCACATATCATTGATATTTGCCCATCCAAGGTTTCTTCCCCATCCTTCAAATATCCGGTGATAGAAATCTAGATCAGGATTGAGTAAATAACCTTGATATAAATAGAAGAGGACTTCAGCAGTCAGTAATAAATTTGCAAACAACATCATCTTGAATAGATAATTTAAATTGCCTTTAAGTGTACTGGAAAAGAAAACGTAGACACCTAAGTAAAGGGTTGCAATGAGCGATACAGGGATAGCAGCAATTTCAAATGGCGTATAGACTAAGGGAACCAGATAGGAAACAGCAATCAAGACAATCCCTAAAAAGAAGTATCCTCTTTTCATCTTGGGTTTGAATCTGATGAAATGAATGACTGGTCCTATTAAAAAGACTGCAAAAGCAATTAAGGGAAATCCTAAAGCTGAAACTGAGTCAAATGAAATATCTGATTGATTGATAATAAAGAGAAAGGAAAGGATTGTAGGTATCGTGTATAAGGTGTTTCTAAATAGTCCTAGAAGGACTGTATTAATTAGAATCAATAGAAACAGTCCAATCATGTTATATAAATTAAATACAGAGGGTGGAGTCTCTTGATAAAAAGACCACGAGACAAACGTGATCAAGAAGATGATGAAAATATAGGCTCCGCTATTTAAAAATGATTCTAACCTTTTCATGAGAACCCCCATATGGTTGCTATACCTATTATAAGGATGTTTTGAAAAAAAGTCAAAAGGAAGATGTCAATATCAAGCAATATCATACATAAAGAAACCAAGTAGCCACAGGTTGACCGTGGATACTTGTTATTTTGTTAAATATTCGAGTAGTTTTGTAGCTGCAAGTTGGGGTCCATTCATATGCTTGCCAAGAATGCCAAGTTGAGTATAGATTTCACCAATAACGACATGATTTTTAAATAGAGATGCAAATTGTTGTTTGAGGATGATATCAGTATCTGCTATACGTTGAACGGGTCCAAATGGGTTAGCAAAATAGCTTTCAACCAATCCAATTTCAGAGGTTGTGCCTTTAGCAAATCTTTTTCCTGACCTAAAAACATCCAATGCAGCATCAAGATCATCAAAGAATCTGATGCCTTGATTAGTTTCTTGATAGTTATTGGTGTAAAACACCATATCGACTGGATGATCCTTTATGATAAAGTCATAATAGGAAATTGGAAGAATAACTCTACCATTAACTTGATTTGGATTCATGAAGATGGCACGATCGATTTCGTGATAGGCATACCCACTATCTAGATCATCTAATCTTACGAAAGCACCGGTTTCGGTGCCATGTGCATAAACTTGTTCATCCTTCATGAAAAAAACACCCATATCGTCAAATACGACCTTCATATCTTTAATATAGTTCTTGCCAATCAAGCGAAGCGCTTCAAGTGTTTCTGATTTACCAGCTCCGCTGTCTCCAATCACTACAATATTCTTTTCCTTATTATTCTTGAGAATAATGCTGACCATCGCTCCATGAATCGGTAACCTCTTGTGGTCAATCATATAAATGTTATGTAGGGTTAAAAGCATTTTTTTCATATATCCAAAATAATCGTTTTTAGAATCTCTAGATACAAAACCAACATACATATTTTCATCCTGATCATAGAAGTATTTACCATCAAATTCATTTTCTCTAATGCCGTATATGTAGAGTAGGTCAGGTTTCTTATCTTTAAATTCGTTATAGGATGCTGGTTCAAATAAATTACTTAGTGCTACACCGTGATGAAGAAAATCGCGATGAATGTAGACAAAAGCAAGCAAAGAACCAACTTTAATGGGATACGTAAAGTAGTGTAGTTTATTGATGGATAGATTTTTAATTGGATTACTCTTTATGGATTCAAAAATACCACTGCGCATATTGGAATCCGTATAGACAATAAATGGAGGTCTTGTTAAAAGACTCGTAATAAAACCAACATTTTGGAGATTTGCATAGTTTTCATTATTGGTGAATTTGTGAGGAATCATCATAATATTGGCATTAACACCAGCTGGTAATTGACGAAAAACCAAAAAGTCATGACCAAGGATATGTTGGGTAATCGTCCGGTATAAGTAAAGAACGCGCTGATTGAATTGATCGGATGCCTGAATTAAATCTGCAGTTCTTGCATTTTGAGCATATCCTTTTTGGCTAGCCATAATTCCAAAGCGTTCAATTCGACGCCAGTAGTCATAAAATGATTCAGTAAAATGATAAAAAGCGTCTCGCTTTTTGAATAACTCGCTCAAATAAGTATTCTTTCGTTTGACATCATCATAATTCCATATCAGAAGCAGTTTATATGCATCATGGATCAGAGATACTCGAATGCCTGAAAAATCATCAATAATTGGACTTTTTTCGCTTCTAAGCTTTCTTACGAATTGAACGAGTACATATTCAAAACTCTTGGATGAAATAATCTTTATCTCTGAATCACAAATGGTCGCATCAAAATTGATAATCGCGTAGTTTTCAGTTAAGTGAAATTTCTTCATTAAATCGCCTCTTTCATTCTTGTTTCATCCTAATCTTACCATGATTAGATCCATAATTTGCTTTTACATCTTTTCACAATGAAAGCGATTTTCTATTTTTATTGTTTTAATAAAATAATTAATTGATTATATTTCCACATTTCATTTAGACTGAAACTAGATAAAAAAAGAGCCCATTGGACTCCTTAGATAGGTTTGGTATAGCAGCGTCTACGCTTATGATTTTTATACTCAAAGTCTTTCCATTGATTTTGAATGTTGGCATTCAGTTCTAGCTCAGGACCTGATTCTGCAAATTTGACACCATGCTTCATTCCCATTTTAATGCCATCTTCGAACATCAATGCGATAATACCATGACCATGATGTTTGGGATCGACTGCGATGAAATAGAGATCAATGACATCATGCTTCTTCAAGCTTCTGAGTAATCTGAAGATTCCAAATGGAAGTAGTTTGCCATTATTCTTCTTATTGGCTTTTGCCAAGCTTGGCATAATGATGGTAAATCCGACAACCTTTTCTTCTTTATCTAAGACAAACCATAAATACTCCAAATCAATTAAGGCAATCATTTGGGCAATATAATAATTCATCACCTTTTCAGTGACAGGGTAAAACCCGTATAATTCATTAAATGAGACATTATACATATCAAAGGCATCATAGATGTATTTGAAGACTTGTTTTTTCTTATCACATTTGATTAATTGATATCCGTAACGCTTTCTTGCGATTTCGGCACCACGTTTGACCTTATCTGAAACTTCAGTAGGCCACATGATTTGCTTTTCGGTCCAGTCGACATCTTTGACGAATCCCAATTGTTCTAAGTGTTCTTTATAATAAGGATGATTGTAGATGGTTATGAACATATTTAAATGCTCAAAGCCTTCAACGAGTAGACCCATACGGTCCATATCGGTAAATCCGATAGGTCCAATCAAGGTATCCATACCATGTTCTTTTGACCACTTTGTTACTGCTTCAATCAATGCTTTTGTCACTTCGATGTCATCAATCATATCGATTCTAGTAAAGCGGGCAGTTTTAATCTTGTAGGCTTCATTCCACTTGTGATTGATAATACCGGCAATGCGTCCGACAATCTTGTTTCCGTCATAGGCTAAAAATCGGATTGCATCGTAATATTCAAACATCGGATTTTTCTTGGGATTGAAGACAGTTCTTTCGTCCAGTGATAATGCTGGAACAAAAGGTTCAACCTTCTTATAGAGCTTATTGGGAAACTCAGTAAATCTCCAACCATCCAATTTTGTTTTGACTTCTTTGATTGTAATCATGCTGACACCTCATTTCGTTAATAACATTTTAACTTAATTTTACAAAAAGTTCAATGTTTTGCTAAATCTCTTTATCTATAAAAAAATTATATGACTGCACAGAAAGCCCAACTTTTATAATTTAAAATTTGGTATAATTAGCATGGTGATTAACTATGACTAAGGAACTTTCTCTAATCCAATTTATCAATCTTTTTAGCACAGAAGAAAAGTGTATGACATACCTTT
>JBDREH010000023.1:0-114043 GCA_043819945.1 Bacillota bacterium | reverse complement strand
AGCACTTAATATTTTAAGAAAAGGTAAGCCCGATGCCTTATGGATAGGGTCTAAAGGTTGGAACACGCCTAAACGGACATACTTATTTTAGTAGGTACCGTTTGAAAGAGTATTTTTGTCTAAAAAATTACTTTTGTTCTTACTCAGGAGGTAAAACATGTCAAATTACTTACGATTAAAAAAAATGCTTTATATCGTTTCATTAGCTGCAGTCTCTATTGTGATTGGATTAATTGAGATTCCTAATCCTTTCTCATTTTTTGGACCATGGGCAGCATTTGTAAGGCTGGATTTTAGTGATGTCGTTATTTTAGTTTCTTTGGTAGTTTTGGGACCTAAGGAAACACTGTTTGTCATTTTATTGAGAAGTGGAATCAGACCCTTGATTTTACCAAAATTTGGACCTGCGATGGATTATGTAGGCGAATTTTTAGCAGTAATGGCATCAGTATCACTAATTATTGCTTATCTAACTGCACGCAAAATACTCAAGAAAAAAGAACAACCTTTGCTTTATGTCTTGCCGATTCAAGAGGATAGGCTGACAAAAAAGGATTGGGCCATTTATTTGGGCTTAAGTATCCTTATTTTATCCACAGGAATGCTACTTGCAAATTATCTTTTTGCTACACCTTTATATCTGAGCATGTTTGGAGCAACTCAAAGCACAGCATCACTGCATTTCACAGTTTTTTCATATGTAAAAGATAGTGTTCCTCCGTTCACATTATTCTCGTTTCTCATTGCGGCAATCATCAGTTATGTGCCCTTTAATATCATGAAAAGTGTATTTATCATGTCCATTTTTCTGGTCCTGAAGCCGAAACTCAAGTACCTAGAATTATAATATGATATAATATCTTTGAGGATAAAAATGAAAATCATCCAATTATTTAAAGAACCCGTGAATAAAAGTGATTTAATGCCCGTCATCAGACAGGGCGTTTTCATGTCTATCGTAGGTGGATTGTTGATTGGAGCACTCCATTTGCTTATCATCCAAGTCTTTGGATTCTCATTTTTATGGATCATGCTATTTATCTTTGCATTTACACTTGCAAGAAGAATGCATGCAGCATATCATACATACCATATTTTATATGCAATAATCGCCATTCTAACTGTATTTATCACTTTCTATTTACTCAATGTGGTCTATTATGTTGGGTTATTGTATATGGTTGATAGCTTGAGTATCACTTCTTTTTCTTATATGCTCAATCCTTTGATACATTTTCAATTTTTTAATATCTTTACATCAGGATTTTTCTCTATTGAAAACCTTTTAGACGTCATCTTTTTCTTGATCGTGAACATTTATGTGGTTCGGTACATTAAGTAAACGTTTTTATTGATGATTTGCTTTATAAACACAGACATTTTGTGTATAATAAATAGTAGTAGATAACAAGGCAAAACTAAATAAAGGAGTGAAAATATGCCATTTATTAGCGATATTTATGCACGTGAAGTTTTAGATTCTAGAGGTAATCCAACTGTTGAAGTTGAAGTATATACGGAATCTGGTGCTTTTGGACGTGCAATTGTTCCATCAGGAGCATCAACAGGAGAACACGAAGCAGTAGAACTTAGAGATGGAGACAAAAAACGTTATTTAGGTAAAGGGGTTTTAACAGCAGTTCATAATGTGAACGAAATTATTGCTTCAGAATTGGTTGGATTTGACGTAACCAATCAGGTTGGTATCGACATGTTAATGATTGAACTTGATGGTACAAAAAATAAGTCAAAATTAGGTGCAAACGCAATTTTAGGCGTTTCTATGGCAGTTGCAAGAGCTGCATCAGATTTTTTAGGTGTTGAATTGTTCCAATATCTTGGAGGATTTAATACGAAGCAATTACCCGTTCCCATGATGAATATCATCAATGGTGGATCTCACGCTGATAACAACGTCGACTTCCAAGAATTCATGATTTTACCAGTTGGAGCAAAGACATTTAAAGAAGCTATTCGTATGGGTGCTGAAGTATTCCACAATCTTAAGAGCGTTCTTAAGGCAAAAGGATATAACACAAGTGTTGGTGACGAAGGCGGGTTTGCTCCTAATCTAGGATCAAATGAAGAAGCTCTTCAAGTCATTCTTGAAGCGATTAAAAAAGCTGGCTATGTTGCTGGAAAAGATATTTTCTTAGGTATGGACGTTGCATCTTCAGAATTCTACAATAAAGAAAAGAAGACATACGTACTTGCAGGTGAAGGCGGAAAAGAATTCACGAGTGAAGAGCTCTCTGATTTCTATGCAACCCTTGTTGAAAAATATCCAATCATCTCTATTGAAGATGGTTTAGATGAAAACGACTGGGAAGGCTGGATTTATCTAAGCAAGAAGCTTGGCAAGAAGATTCAATTGGTTGGTGACGATTTGTTCGTTACAAACACTGAAAAACTTGCTAAAGGTATCGAAATGGGTATAGCAAACTCAATTTTAATTAAGGTCAATCAAATTGGCACTTTAACTGAAACATTCGATGCAATTGAAATGGCTAAACGCGCAGGATATACCGCAGTAGTTTCTCATAGAAGTGGTGAAACGGAAGATACTACAATTGCTGATATTGCCGTTGCAACCAATGCAGGTCAAATCAAAACAGGTAGTGCATCTAGAACAGATCGTATTGCAAAATATAATCAGTTGCTCAGAATTGAAGATCAACTTGCTGAAACAGCACAGTATTTAGGTTTAAAATCATTTTATAATTTAAAGAAATAATTTGACAAAAAAAGATAGAAATCGGAGAAACCGGGTTCTATTTTTATACCTCTATTTTAAAACCACTAAAACTGAAAACTTTCAGTAACTTTTATGAAAGTGTTTTCATGTAATAATAAAATAACATTTGAGTTATAATACTTGTATTATAAAAACACAATACTTAATGGCTGATTAATAAAATAATTATTTGTAAAGTGTTACTTTCTCATTATTATTCACAGTTGTATTGTAATTTTTCTGTAAAAGAAGTATAATAAACAAATATATGAAAGTAATATTTACTATCGTTTTTATGGAGGAAGGTCAGCATGGTATATTATGTTAAACGTGTCTTATCAGCTATTTTCACACTTTTTATCATTGCATCTTTAACGTTTTTTATGATGCGTGCAATTCCCGGTGGACCATTTACACGTGAGCGTTCACTTGATCCAGTTATTGAAGCTCGTTTACTTGCCAAATATAACTTGGATGCCCCACTAATTGAACAATATTTCGATTATATGGGTGGTTTGCTTAGATTTGACTTAGGTCCATCATTTCAAGTGAAAGGATACACTGTAAACGACATTATCGCAGCAGGATTTCCTGTGTCTGCAAAGATTGGCATCGTGGCTGTTGTCGTCATTGTAATATTAGGTATTCCAATTGGCATCATATCGGCATTGAAACAAAATAAACCCATCGATTATGCCGTAATGATTATGGCTACATTGGGGGTGACTATCCCAAGTTTTGTTATAGCAACCCTGTATATCTATATCTTTGGAGCGAAACTCAACTGGGTACCTACGGGTGGTATTGGACCAAACCCGCTTTACTATATTGGTCCAGTCATAGCTCTTTCTGGTTATTCTCTATCATTTGTTGCTAGATTGACAAGATCCAGCATGTTGGAAGTCCTTCAACAAGATTACATCCGAACTGCAAGAGCAAATGGTATATCAGAAATTAAAGTTTTATTCAAACATGCACTAAAAAATGCATTGATTCCAGTTATCACCTATATTGGACCAATGATTGCAGCCATTTTAACTGGATCATTTGTTGTTGAATATGTATTTGATATTCCCGGAATCGGGGATAGATTTGTAAGCAGTGTCTCAAACCGCGATTATACGATGATTGTCGGTGTAACTGTTTTCTATGCAGCTTTCTATATCGTCATGGTATTACTTGTGGACATCGCTTATTCGCTTATTGATCCACGCATAAGACTTGGCAAGAAGAGTGGTGAGTAATGTGAATAAGAACGATTTTAAATTTGTCAGTCCTGAACAAAGAATCAGCAATGAAAAAATCAGACCAGGTTTAACCTACTGGAAGGATGCATGGAGAAGACTAAAAAAGAATATTTTAGCAATGCTTGGCTTGGTTGTTATTATCCTGGTCACATTATTTGGTATTTTCGGACCGTTCTTTACACCATACACTTATAGCGATCAGGTACGTGGTTTTACCAATATTCCACCTAGAATATCAATAACGGATGCGGATGGCACCTTTTTCTACTTCAATGGCACTCAATATGATTTATATACGGTCACAGAAAAAGGTATGCTTTTAGAAAAACTTGATGAGACAAGACAAGACATTCCTGACCGCAAATTTTATTTTGATTTAGATGGTGAAGAAGTCATCCTTGACTATTCTTATAAATTAGACCCCAATTTAGCAGATGAGGGTATCGATTTTAGTGTTACATATAAAGGAATTGAATACAAAGAAGCTTATGGCACTGTCGCCAATAGAATGTTCCCTTGGGGTTCTGATAATTTTGGTCGAGACGTTCTGACAAGAGTCATGTATGGTGCACGTATTTCATTGTTTATTGCTTTGATAGCTGCACTTGTTAATCTCTTTATCGGTGTTATATATGGTAGTATTTCTGGTATGGAAGGCGGAACGGTTGATAATGTGATGATGAGAATCATTGATGTCATCAACTCAATACCTCTATTACTCTATGTTATTTTGATTATGGTCATCCTTGATGACAATAGCATGTTTACGGTCATCCTCACCCTTGGACTTGTTTATTGGGTCGGTATGGCCAGACTCGTTAGAGGCCAGGTACTAGGACTTAAAAATCAGGAATTTGTACTTGCTGCTAGAGCATTAGGCGTTCCTAAGAGACAAATCATCTTCAGACATTTAATTCCAAATGCTTTAGGTCCAATTATAGTCTCATTGACCATGATGATTCCAAGTGCTATTTTTACAGAAGCGTTCTTAAGCTTTATTGGTCTTGGAGCATCAGCTCCACAATCCTCTTGGGGATCGTTAGCAAATGATGCAATCGGCGTCTTTAGATCGTCATTTTATCAGTTGCTGTTTCCTGCAGGAGCAATTGCAATTACCATTTTGGCATTCAATTTCTTTGGTGATGGGCTTAGATCAGCTCTTGATCCTAAGTTGAGAAAGGGGTAATTGCAGATGAAAGTACTTGAAGTTAAAAACCTACATACCAGTTTTTTCACTCATATGGGTGAAGTTCAAGCAGTTCGTGGCATTACATTTGACCTTGAAAAAGGTGAAATATTAGGTATTGTCGGTGAATCCGGATCTGGTAAAAGTGTTTCTGCACTGTCTATTTTAGGGTTGGTTGACCAACCAGGAAGAATTATTAAAGGTGAGGTACTATTTCAAGGTAGAGACCTATCCAAGTTAACTCATCGGGAATTTTCGGACATTCGTGGGAAAGAAATATCCATGATTTTCCAGGATCCCATGACATCACTAAATCCAGTCTTTAAGATTGGAAATCAAATTATAGAAGTTATTAAAGCACATACTGATATGACAAATGAACAGGCTCATGAGCGTGCGATAGAACTACTAAAGCTAGTCAATATTCCTGAACCTGAAACTAGAATCAATCAATACCCCCATCAATTTTCAGGTGGCATGCGACAAAGAGCAATGATTGCCATGGCTTTATCGTGCAATCCGCAATTATTGATTGCCGATGAACCCACAACTGCATTAGATGTGACAATTCAGGCACAAATTTTAGAGATAATGAGAGATTTACGTGGTAAAATAGATTTGAGCATCATATTGATTACTCATGACTTGGGTATTATCGCTGAAATTTGTTCCAAGGTTATCGTCATGTATGGTGGAATGATTATGGAACAAGGTACTGTTTTTGACATCTTTGAAAACCCACAGCACCCTTATACAAAAGGTTTGCATCAATCGGTGCCTAAAAATGTTAGAGGAAACAAAGCACGATTAATCCCAATTGAAGGTACGCCACCGGATTTATTGGAACCTCCTACAGGATGCCCATTTTCGCCAAGATGTCCACATGCGATGGAAATTTGCATGAAAGATGCCGCACCATTATTTAAGTTGGGTGAAGGACAAAAGGCATCATGTTGGCTACATCACGAAGATGCACCAAAGATTGAGGATTATATTCAAGTGAAGGGAGATGCCTACGATGCAGTCGAATGAAAAACAACCCTTGCTTGAAGTAAGAAATTTAAAGAAACATTTTGATTTAAGTACCATTGGAAGTAAGAAGATACTTGCTGCAGTTGATGGTGTCGACTTTGTGATTTACAAGGGAGAAACCTTTGGATTAGTAGGTGAATCTGGTTGTGGTAAAACAACAACAGGCAGATTAATCGTTAAATTATATAGACCTACAGAAGGCAGTATTATTTTTGATGGTATTGATTATGCTGGAAAATCCGAAAGGAAACTTAAACCTTTCCGCAAGCGTGTTCAAATGATTTTCCAAGACCCATATGCATCCTTGAATTCAAGAATGACAGTAACAGAAATTATTTCCGAAGGTATCAAAACACATAAAATTCTTGATACTAAGGAAGAAATTGAAGAACGTGTTCATGAACTTCTAGAAAAAGTTGGTCTAAAAAGAGAACATGCTGGTAGATATCCTCATGAGTTTTCCGGTGGTCAAAGACAGCGCATCGGTATTGCACGCGCTCTAGCATTAAATCCAGAATTGATTGTTGCTGATGAACCCATCAGTGCACTTGACGTATCGATTCAAGCACAGGTTATTAACATGCTTGAAGATTTACAAGCAGAATTTAATCTTACCTATTTGTTTATTGCACATGATTTATCCATGGTTCGGCACATCAGTGACCGTATTGGTGTCATGTATCTTGGAAAGATGATGGAAATTGGAATTAGTGATGATGTCTATGAAAGACCTCTTCACCCCTATACTAAATCATTGCTATCGGCAATTCCGGTAGCTGATCCAAGAGTCAAAATGAGCGATAGAAGAGTCATTTTACAAGGTGATGTAACAAGTCCGATTAATCCTAAACCAGGATGTCGCTTCGCAACTCGGTGTTCATATGCTGTTGAGCAATGTCACAATGAGACACCAGAAATTAAAGAAGTGTTACCCAATCGATTTGTTGCATGTCATTTGGTAGAAACAATTAACGGTTTAACCACCAAATAGGTGTTTAAATAGAAAAATAAGGAGAGAGAAAAAATGAAAAAACTAGTAACACTCATAGTGGCACTAGCGTTTGTGTTCGGCTTAGCTGCATGTCAAGAAGGAAGAGACACGACAGTTTTACGTTGGAACATCGGTGCTGACCCACTAACTTTGGACCCATCATTGAATGGTGCTTCAGATGGCGGTGACGTTATCAATAATACATTTGAAGGACTTGTTCGTGAGTTTAATGGCCTTGTAGAACCAGGTATTGCTGAGTCTTGGGTGACTTCAGCTGATGGTAAAACAATAACATTTACCTTACGTGACTCCCTATGGAGTGATGGATCAGATTTAACTGCAGCAGATTTTGTGTATTCATGGCTTAGAGCTATGACCCCAGAAACTGCTAGTGAATATTCCTGGATTTGGGAATATACAAATGTTGTTGGTTCTATGGATGTAGTTTACTTTACAGATGCTGTTGACAATGTTACACCTCTAACAGAAGTACCTGATGGACTTGATGACGTAACTGGACTTACAATGCAAGAATCATTGGATAATGTAGGCATTTCTGCACCAAATGATAATACATTTGTTGTTGAACTCATCAACCCAACTGCATACTTTGTAAGTTTGATGTCATTCTTTCATTTTATGCCAGTTAAGCAGTCTTCAGTAGAAGCTGTTGGTGGTGAAGATGGCCTTTGGGCAAAAGTTCCAGATTTAGCTGTAAATAATGGTCCTTTCACCTTAACTGCATACACACTTGGTGCTGGCTTAGTTCTTGAAAAGAATGAAAATTATTGGGATGCTGACAGTGTCAAGTTAGAAAAAATTGAAGGATCATTCATTGACAATGAATCAACTGCTTATGACAAGTACAATTCTGACGAATTAGACTTCATTCCTTCAGTTCCAAGTTCAGAAATGACAAGATTGATTGCTGAAGATCCTGAATTCTGGGTTTTCCCATTGTTAGGTACTTACTACTATAGTTTCAATCTTGAACATGAAGATGGTTTATTTGACAACGTTAAACTACGTACTGCATTATCATATGCAATCGATAGAGAAGCAGTTGTTGAAGCATTAGGTGGTGGACAAGTTCCTGCTGCTGGCTTCGTCCCACCAGGATTTATTGACAATGCTGGTCTTGACTTCTTTGCTACAGCTGGTACTTACGGCATGGTTGCTGACGACTCGAACTTTGATGAAGCAGTCACATTATTTGCTGAAGCTGCTGCTGAAATGGGTATGACAGTTGCAGTACTTCGAACTACTCTTGCTGCTGCTGAACTTTCTTATAACACATCTGAAGCTCATGAAATGGTTGCTCAACTAGTTCAAGAATCTTGGAACCAAGTTCTTGGATTCCAAATGGATTTAGTTAATACTGATTGGGCTATTTTCCAAGTTGATAGAAAGAATGGTAATTTTGATGTTGCTCGTGGTGGTTGGTTAACAGACTTCATGGATCCTATCGGTATGCTTGCAATCTTTACTGATGGCAATGCTTATAATGACCCTAAGTACAATAACCCAGCATTTGATTTGTTGCTTGAAGAAGCTACAGCTACCACTGTTCCTGCTGTTCACTTTGCTAAGTTATATGCCGCTCAAGATATATTCATGGCTGATATGCCAATCGTTCCAGTTTACCACTATTCAGATTTCATGTATGTTAAAGCATATTTGAAGGATTGGGGACGTAGTGTTCTTGGTTCTATAGACTTTAGTAGAGCTTACATCGAAGAATAATTAACAATTTCAAACAAAAAAGTCTTGGATAATTTGTCTAAGGCTTTTTCTTTTTCAGAAAAATAGTAAGATAGAGAGACTAATGATAGTCATGAAGATAATCGATATCAACGAATATGAGATTAGATATTTTTTTGTTTCCAATGCATAATCATGCAAGATATATTTAAAAGTGATTAAACTTGCCAAAGAAGCAATAATGGTCCCCATAGCACCTATATTGACACCTTGCAAAAGGGGTTGCCAGAGTGATGCAGGAGTAAAGGTTGATAGTAAAACTGCAGCAGGGACATTGCTAATGAATTGACTTGTTATCAATCCGGAAAAAAAGATGGAATGTCTGGTGGTAAGTATGCCAGAAACCAGTTCTTGAATAAAAACCATCTGAGAGAGATTACCAGTAAAAATAAAAAATACGGTAAAGGTGAGTAATAAATGATAATCGACTCTTTTCAACAAGTGTCTTCCATAGAGCATTACTAAGAAAACTGTGGTAAATAGAGTATAAAATTCTGGAACAATACGTAATATATTGAGTAATGCATTGATCAAAATAAGCATATACAAACCAAGCTTTTTGATATCCACTGGAGGAGTGATAATATTGAGTTCACACTGCGTGGAAGGAATCTTGATTAGCACAGTCGTAAATATCAACAAAAATCCTATGATTGTTATTGGAAAGGTGACTTGAAGAAAGCTGGAAAATGGAATATCGTAATAAGCATAAAGATAAATGTTTTGCGGATCACCCATAGGCGTAAGTGCACTACCCATGTTAGCAGCTATCGTTTGAAGAATCAATATAGTAATCGCATGCTTTTCTTGGTGTGTGTGTTTTGTGATAAAAATTGTAAATGGAATGAGTGTTAATAAGACAGCATCATTTGTGAGCAACATCGCAAGAAAGAAAGTTGTTAGGATAATCATAAAGCCAATCCATTTGATACTCTTTAAATGCATCACCAGTTTAGTAGCAATATAATCAAAAAAACGGGTCTCATAAATCCCCGATACAGCAATCATTATAGTAAACATAATAATCAAAACCTTCCAATTGATGTAGGCATAATAACTAGTATTTGGAGGAATGATTATCATGGAAATAATTGCAAAAATGAATGCGATAAAGAAAACTTTATCTTTGATTATGTATGATAAAACCTTTTTCATATAACCTCTCATATGATGATGACAATCGATATTATACGCTAAATAATCAAAAACTCAATCGATGTTAGGTATTGTATGAAACAGAATAAAAATGAAACCTAAAAAAAATATCACGTTATCTTCTATTCAAATAACAAAATAAAAATAGAATCCAAGAAACAACATGATGAAAATAAATTTTCCAATCAATAGCTATTGCAAAAAGAAAGCGATTACATTATAATATGGTTGAAACGTTTCGATACATAAATCGAGCGATGGCATTAATAGATTTTTAACATCCAGTTTCATGACAACAATATCTAATCCTTGCAATAGCCATGGCGTAAGAGATTTCAGATAGGATGAAATGTAAATTGGATTATATTTTATGCATAACTCGAAACGTTTCGAATAAAACTTTTTGTTAAATATATAAAGGAATTAGGAAGAAATTAGGAGGAGAAAAATGAACAAAATTTTTAAGCTATTTGCTTTATTGCTTATGGTTGGATTAGTTTTTGGACTCAGCGCATGTAAACCGGATGAAGAAATTCCAGAAATAACTGAATTCAACGTTTTAGGAAATTGGACGGATGGTGGTGACGATGTCTATACACTCACTACAAATACTGAATCCGAATTGGAATTTTCGTATGACAAAGCAACTTTCCCTTATGCTTTCATACGTAGTGCCGATATTACTCAAGATCTTTCTATATTCAAGAAATTGGTCATTACAGTTGAAGGCACAGGAACAATACTTGTAAAATTGGAAACTAATGACACCACACCTGCAAAAGAAGTTGGGCTCAACGTCACTGGAATTCAAGGAACATACGAATGGAATTTGATCAATGATTCAGCCTTCTTGGCAAAGGTTGACAAGATTGTCATCATTGCAGCTCCAGGCAAAGAAGCATCCATCGGTTCGATTAGCGTTTCAACTTTGAAATTCGATGTGGAAGTTGCTGATGGATATATCATCCAAAGCGGTTTTACCAACATCCCAACAAATGTCAATGAATACAATGGAACGGATGTAGATTTCGATTTCAATATGAAATGGGAAAATTTTGCTGAAGAAACGTATACCATTTCTTATGTAGGTGCTACAACCGTTGTTGCATTTGATAAAGCAACTGGCCAAGAATGGTCGACGATGCAATCAAGAGTACAAGGCGATTTCACTGATTTCAACTATGTAGTTGCTATCGTAAGTGGTACAATAGGACAAAAATTCTTATTAAAAGCAGCTAATGATTATGAAAACTTCGTTTTCCTTACTGCAGAAGAACAAGAAGTTGTTGTCGATATTTCAGCAATGACAGTTGTTGAAAAGAATGCAATCACAGCTATTTTTGCTTTTGGTTCTGCAGGTATGGCGGGTACTGGTAATTTTGTAATTCACGAAGCATTTATGACAGAAGAATATGATTATGAAGCTCCAATCATTATTAAGAATATCTATAATGGTACTGATTTGTCCTTTTCTATTGATCAATGGTATGATGGCGGAGACATGAACTATGATTTCACCGTATCAGGTACAGATTTAATCGTTGATTATGAAAAAACTGCTGATTGGGCTTACATGGTTGCTCACATCGAAGGTGATTTAAGTCCATTTGCTAAACTTGAATTTGAAGTGACAGGTACTTTAAACAAAACAGCACTATTTAAGGTCGAAAGTCCATCAGGAAATATTGAACAAAGTATTACATTCGATGGCACAAGACAAACAGTCGTTATTGAATTATCTGCAATGACACCTACTGCAATTGAAACGATTAATAAAGTTGTTATCTTTGCAGCTCCAGGTGGTTCAGGTGCAGGACAATTCACACTTCACAGCACAACCTTTATGACATCTGATTTCAGTCTACAAGATACTTGGGCTGAACTTGATGCTGGAACCTATGCATTCTCAACAACTGTTGATGATACAGTTTTAGTTACTTATACTAAAGTTAATCAAGAATGGGTCTTCATGAAGAGTGTCTTTACAACTGATGAAGTTGCTGGATTAAATACATTAAACATTACACTTAAGGGTACTGATGGAAAACAAGTATTGGTCAAAGCCAATGGTGTCGAACAATGGGTTACATTTGTTGGTACTGATGAAGCTACTGTAACATTTACTGCAGCATCATTTACAGAAATTCTCATGTGTGCTGAAGGTGGAATAGCAACAGCAACTGGCACATTTGAAATTATCAGTGCAATCCTATCTTATGTAACACCAGATCTTGACCCAACACTAATAGTTGATTTCAATGATACTTGGGTTGCAAATGTCGATACAATTTATGTAATCGACTCTCAAGCATCAAAGACAGCAGTTACATATACTAAACTTGCTGGTAATGAATGGGAATGGATGAGAGCACAATTCAACTCTAATGAGGTTTATGGCTTGAACACGATGACTCTTATTCTAAAAGGCACTGCAGGCACACAAATTCTTATTAAACCAAATGACAACAGCGCATTGGAACAATCAGTTACATTTACAGATACCAACCAAGTAACTGTCACTCTATATGCTGAATCATTTATAAGTGTTTATTTGTTTGCCGAACCTAATGTGGCACCAGCATCGGGATCATTTGAAATTCTATCTGCTACACTAAGCTATTCAAATATGCCTTCCACATGGACTGAAAACGATGTAGACACATATGACTTCACAGCACAGGCTAATGGATCGGTCAAGGTGGACTATACGAAGAGTGCAACTCAGGGTTGGGCATTCATGAGAATGAATTTCACTGCAGAAGAAGCTATCGGATACAATACATTGACTATCATACTCAAGGGAACCGTCGGCAAGACTGTATTAGTTAAACCGAATGACTTGGGTGCAATGCAAGCAAGCGTCACATTTACCGATGAAAATCCAGTCACACTCACTTTCTACGGAGCATTCACAACACTCCTGATTTTCGCTGAACCAGACACAGTCAGTGTTACAGGAACATTCTATGTAACAACGGTATTATCCAAAACAGCATTTGATGAAGAACTAGTCGTTGATATCGCAGATGATGTATGGACAGAAGGAACAGCAGGCGTTTATACGTTGACTGAAGAATTAGATGGATCCGTAACTGTTGACTATACGAAGACAGCAGGACAAGCATACGTATTCATCAAGAAGACATTTGAACCAAGTGAACTCATTGGTATGAATACACTGACATTGGTACTTCAGGGAACAGCAGGACAAAAAGTATTAATTAAGCCAAATGATTACTGGGCAACTGAACAGCTGATTACATTTACAGATGACCAACCAGTAACAATCGTTATCGAAGTAGGCAGTTTCTACAATCTAATCATTTTTGCAGAACCAGGTGTAGATACGGCAATAACAGGGTCATTCAGCATTTTGAGTGCAACATTAAGTTATACGGCACCTATTATAGAGTAATAAATTTGATTTAATATATCTAATTGATTGCGAGCTAGTGGCCAAATGGAGATTTAGCAACTGCTCGCAATTTTTAGATTGGATCATGTTATAATTTTAATCAAGGAGAAAATTATGAAAAAATTATTGATTATCATAGGATTGATTTTATTTACATTTGGTCTAGTCGCCTGCAAGGACGATGAAGTACCTAGTGGAAATCCAGTCATTACCTATGCATCTTGGAATCTTGGATCCCCAGAATCTGAAGAACCCAATATGGAACGCTTGATGCTTGAAGCGTTTATGGAGGAATATCCAGATATCGAAATTGAGATTATTGAACGTCCTAAAATTCCTGGAACAAACAATGATCTAGGATGGAATGAGTTTTTAGCTGCTCGTGCATCAACGCAAACTTTACCTGATGTTTTCCAGTCAGATAATATTCCATATTACGTCATTAATGATTGGTCTTACAATTTAACTGAAATAGCAATGGCTGATGCGGAATATCTGAACGTAAGTGAAGATATCCGTTCAGTAGCTGCCTATGACGGCAAAGTCATGGCATTGCCTAACGCCGTGCACTATGCGGGTTATGTTGTCAATCAATCTCTATACGATCGTCAGGGACAAGACTATCCTACTGTCGATTCCACTTTTGCAGAAGTCATTCAAATGACAAAAGCTGCTGCGAATCACGCAAGTACAAATAATACAGGTGTTGTTGGGTTCGAAGGGATCGAACACATCATTCACTGGTATCCTGCTCAATTAAATCCTGATTTTGGCTGGTTTACTTTATCTGATGAAGGATTTAATCTCGATTCAGAAGAGTTTGCAGAAACGATGGATCTTTATCGCTCAATGAGAACTGATACAACATATGTTCTTGAAGCTTTATTTGATGCAGCTGCTGTGGAAGACTCGACAGTTGTTCTTGGTGATATATTTCCAGAAGGCGATTATTTCAACAATGGCATCATTTTAATTAAATGGTACTATTCATGGGATTTTGGGTGGATTCAAGCAAAAATCAACTCCGGTACATATACTTGGGATTTGGATTTTATTGGTACACCCGTCGTTAACGGTGTGAAGCGTGTTCCAATCGTTGCTGATTTCTTTACTGTAGCATCAAATACCGATTACCCCGAAGAAGCATATCTACTTGCAAAATGGATGGGTTATGGAAAAGATGGATATTCAAAGAGATTAGAACTTAGCGAAACTATTACTGGTATTCCCCAGGTTAATTTTGCACCTATCCAAAATGATGAAGACCTTTTGGATGCTTATTTTGATTTGTACCCCTCATTTTCGAGTTTAAGAAGTATCATTGAAGATGGCACATTGATCGTTGAACCACCTAAATACTTACCAGGATACATCAATGCGAGATATCAAGGCACATATGATGCTGAAAACAAAATGGGAGATATCATCAATAGTCTATTGGCGGGAGAAGTGCTTCTTGCGGATATTAAGACTCAACTGAATTTACGCACCAACGCTTTATACGATGAAGCACGACAAGAATTCGAAACAGCATTAGCAAATAAATAATGCTTTCTTTATATGTTAAGGATACCCCCCTCTGGGGGGTCCTTTTCAAAAAGGATATGTGAACATATGAAACTGACGATTAAACTCAAAAAATACATAACGTGGGTTCTTTTAGGACTTATCTTAGTGCTCATAGTCTTAGGAGCGAGTGGGACTCTGAGTTCAACCACCGTTGCTCATCCCAATTTGAATATCATACCTGCCGTCGCAGTTGAGGATTATTACTCTGCGTATTTGTTGTCTTATGATGAGGCAATAACTGACAGTGAAGAGATTCATTTAGTACCAGTAACCGATTTTGTACTGGCACCTGGAGAGGAACTATCCGATGATTTATCATATTATCAATGGATAGAGGATAATTCCATATCATTTACCGTATCTATTACAACAACTGGTCTTTATCATATTTTCCTAGATTATTTATCAGAAACAGACTCTCATATGCCAATCTCACTTTCAGTTAAACTGAATGGAGAAGAGAATGCTCCTTATTATGAAGCTTCACAAATTATATTAAATACACTATGGAAAGAAACCACTAGCGAACTGGGAACAGATCGCTATGGCAACGATGTTAGCATCATGCAAGAAACATTTGAGGCATGGCAATATGTTGCCTTAAGGGATGCAAGAAGGCTATATCAAGATGGATTGATGTTTTATTTACCAGCAGGCGACAATCAAATTGAAATTGAAAAACTGGCTGGTGAATTTTTACTTCGCGAAATCAAGATTCAAGCGAATACTATTTATCCTACCTATGAAAACTATCTTAACCTCCATGACGATATACCTGTAACAGGTCTATTTCGTCTTGAAGCTGAAGAGTCTTACTATAAAAATTCATCAACAATCGGAAGAGGCGTGAATCGGGATCCATTAGTGCTTCCTTTTTCGATGACAAAACTTAAGCTTAATGTTTTGGGAACGGATTCATTTGATGTGTCTGGCGATGCAGTAACGTGGATTGCAGATGTTGAACAAGCTGGATATTACGAAATTACCCTCAAGGTTAAGCAATCGCGTCAAAATACATCTGTATACCGCAGCTTATATATCAATGGCGAAATTCCTTTTGAGGAAGCACAATACTTGTCATTCCCCTATCGTAGGGACTGGCAGAATATGACACTTCAAAATATGGACAAGGAACCTTTGATGTTTTACCTGGAACCAGGAGATACCATTACACTCGAGGTCAATAGCTCGATGTTTGTTACCATTATCGATCGCTTGAAAATTGTCACTTCTCAAATGAGTCAATTAGGACTTGATATTACAAAATTAACAAGAAATAATACAGATCAAGGCATTGATTGGGATATGATTCTCTATTTTCCAGACCTGAACTTGCAACTTGGCGATTGGCTTGCAGAGCTGCAAGTGATAGCTGATGCATTAAATGAAATCTACGGATTCGAAAATGATGCTCAGATTGTTCAGGATATCAAAGCTGCAATGGGTAAAATTGAAAAAATTGCAGATGATATCAACGAACTTCCAAGAAGACTTACACTTTTATCGACTGGATCATCAAGTGCATTACAGTTATTAAGCAATCAGATGGATAGCATTTTGCGTCAACCAATGGTTTTAGATGCTCTTTTCATCCATTCACAAGACCAGGACTTACCCAATGCCAACGGGACCTTTTGGGATGGCCTCAGGGTTTCAGTAGGGCGTTTCTTTCTATCATTTTTTGATCCTTCCTATTCGGAACGCGCATCATCAGATGAATTGGAAATTTGGGTAAATCGTTCACGTCAATATGTTGATTTACTCCAAAAAATCACAGATGATCAATTTACAAATGAAACCGGAATTAAAGTCAAAATCTCTTTGATAAGCGACGATGGCAAACTTTTACTCGCTAATTCAGCAGATCAACAGCCTGACGCTGCGTTAGGTATTTCAGCTTGGATTCCCAATGAGTATGGCATGCGTGGCATGCTTTATGATATGCGTCAAGCTGAAGGATTTGAACAAACTATTTCCGTATTTAATCCTGAACAGCTTATTCCTATGGTTTATGATGGTAAACTGTATGGACTTCCCGAAACTGAAAATTTCTTCGTTATGTTTTATCGAAAAGATATTTTGGATCAACTCGATTTGGATGTTCCCAATACTTGGGATGATGTTTTGAGTATGCTTCCTGTACTCAGAAGATATGGTATGAGCTTTTATATACCATTATCCAATACCAGTTCATTAAAGTCCTTTGATGCTACGGGACCCTTTATCAATCAATTCGAAGGTCAGATTTATGCAGAAGACGGTTTGTCAGCTGCTTTGGACAATGAAAACACAATTCAAGCCATGACCTTTATGACGGATTTATATAGAGAATACAGTATGCCATATCAGGTTCCTAGTTTTTTTAATAGTTTTAGATATTCAAACATTCCAATTGGTATTGGTGATTTTGGTATGTATCTGCAGTTGATGAATGCAGCTTCCGACATTAGCGGACTGTGGAATATCGCACTCATTCCAGGTATTGAGCATGAAGTGTTAAATCCTGAAACAGATGTCATGGAAACGGTAATCAACCGGTCTATGTCAGGTGCTCAACAGGCTAGTGTTATCTTCGAAAAGAGTAATAAGAAAGAAGAGGCATGGAAATTTTTATCATGGTGGATGTCAACCGATACACAAATTATGTTCTCTGAAACCTTGGTCAATACATTGGGCACAAGATATATGTGGAATAGTGCAAACCTTGAGGCATTTGAACAATTTAGATGGAACGAAGAACATAAGGCAATCATTTTGGAACAATGGACTCATTTGAAAGAGATTCCCAAAATTCCTGGTAGTTATATCATTGAACGTGAAATCAGTAACACATGGAATAGTGTCGTTTATGATGACGCAAATCTTAGAAGTACTGTCAGTGATGCACTCATCAAGATTGATAAAGAACTTGCTCGTAAAATGAAAGAATTTGGATATTTGGATTCAAAGGGCAATGTAATTAAACCATTCATTCTACCGACGCGTGAACAAATAGAAGGGTGGTATCCAAATGAATAAGACCACCAAGACAGATAACAGACTAAAAGAATTCATCGCGAAGGAAAAAATACTATTTAAAAAAGATGATAAGGTAGCTTATCTTTTCTCACTGCCATATATATTGTTATTTCTAACATTCATCGTAATACCCATTATGCTTGCGGTATTTTTATCGTTTACAACATTTGATTTGGTTAGTTTTCCTCATTTCAATGGATTCAACAATTATGTCTACCTTTTGACAAGTGATGAAGAATTCATGAAATATATTCTTCCTAATACTATCAAGTTTGCTGTTATTGTCGGTCCTGGAGGATATGTACTATCGTTTATCATGGCATGGGCTCTTTCACAATTGCCTCATAAACTAAGAACAGTATTGGCAATCATCCTCTATTCACCGTCACTTACAGCAGGGGTCACCATGACAGTTGTTTGGCGTGTCTTTTTTGCAGGAGATGAATCTGGATATTTGAATGCAATCTTACTGCAGCTTGGTATGATTGTTGAACCCATATCATTTCTTCAATCACCTGATTTTCTCTTTACCATCATGATTATTGTTGCCCTATGGGGAAGCATGGGAATCGGATTTTTGGCCATGCTTGCAGGTATTTTAAATATTGATCAAGAGCTTTATGAGGCTGCTTATATCGATGGTATGAAGAATCGTTTTCAAGAAGTGTTTTACATTACCATTCCTTCAATGAAACCGCAAATGCTCTTTGGAGCTGTAATGGCCATTGTCGGTACCTTTAGTGCTGGAGCCCTAGGCGTCCAGCTTTCCGGATCTAATCCTACGCCTAATTATGCAGGATCGCTCATTGTTAACCATATCGAAGACTATGGCTTTATTCGGTATGACATGGGCTATGCAGCAGCATTATCATTAGTTTTACTTCTGATCATCTTTTTCTTCAGCCGTCTTTCATGGCGATTCTTTGGAGATAGGGACTAGGTGGCGAACATATGAAAAAAAGTTATAGAGCCATTAAAGTTAATCCACCTAAGTTTAATTTAGATCAAATGCCGTTTTTATTGATGGTAGCACCCGTTGCATTATTTATGTTAATGCCACTTGTCTACATATTTAATCATGCATTTAAGCCGTTTGACGAATTGATTGAGTATCCTCCACGGTTCTTCGTCAGAAGACCTACACTTATCAATGTCTATGAGCTGTTTCAAACTTCAACAACAACAGGTATCCCCGTCTCAAGATATTTGTTTAATAGTATTGTCATCACCATCATTGTTGTTGTGCTATCTATCTTCTTAAGTACGATCACTGGATATGCACTATCTAAATTGAAATTTCATATCAAAGGTGTTATCTCACAAATTAATACGCTTGCTATGATGTTTGTCGGTACTGCGGTCATTATTCCAAGATACATCATTGTTGAACAATTAGGCTTCATTGATAGTTTTTGGGTTCATATCATTCCCATGATTGCCATTCCAGTAGGTCTGTTTTTGGTCAAGCAGTTTATCGATCAAATACCAAACGAACTTTTAGATGCTGCAAAAATGGATGGAGCAAGCAGTTTTACCATTTACTTGAAAATAATTTTACCGTTAATCAAACCAGCAATTGCGACAATTGCGATTCTTTCTTTCCAATCCGTTTGGAATAATGCAGATATTTCAGCAACTTATATCAATACGGATTCACTGAAAACATTCGCTTATTATATGGCGACGCTCTCGTCGTCTTCGAATGTTGTTGCCGGTCAAGGGATGAACGCTGTAGCATCCCTGATCATGTTTTTACCGAATTTAATCATCTTCATTTTCCTTCAAAACAAGGTTATGAGCACAATGGTTAATTCGGGAATTAAGTAGGTGTGCAAATGAAAAAAATATGGATTTTCCTCATTTTGTTCTCCTTTGTATTTCTTTTCACACAAGCTCATCTTTCAGTGAATGCAACCGGCCAGTTAACAAATTATGGCATACCTTATCAAACATATACATTATCGTCTTCAGATCGTTTGATTCCTACACAAACGGCATATATACCTGTAGGTGTACTCGGTAGCAATTTGGGATTAAGTGCGCCTGAAGATATCTTTTATATCGATAACGAACTCTATATAGCAGATACAGGGAATAAACGCATCATTAAGATAGATGCTTCAGGGAACCTTATAAAAATCTATGAATTTCCTGAATTTAAAAGCCCAACAGGCATATTTGTCAAAGGGACATATTTATATGTCGCGGATAAAGTAGCAAAAGCTGTTTTTCAAATTGATTTAGATACGGTTAGTATTGCACAAACCATTCTCAAGCCAATTTCACCTATCTATGGTCAGCAAAATGATTTTGTTCCAACTAAGGTTGCCGTAGACAGTAGCGACAGTATTTACATCATTGGAGAAGGTTCCACAAGTGGTGTGATTCAAGTCAACTATGCTGGTGAATTTGTTGGTTATCTCGGGATTAACACGGTTCCATTAAGTCTTAGAAAAATTCTCTACAACTTTTTCGTTCAAGATTCTGAACTCGCATCAAGCACTCCACCATCACCTACGAATTTAGCATTAGGTGCAAAAGGATCAATCTTAACGACAAATGCTAATGTTAGGGAAACATTCAAACGCTTAAATATTTCTGGAATTAATACATTGTTTGACACTACGGTATATCCTGCGGTCGGTTTATCAGATATTTGGATGAATCATGAAAATTACATCTATTTAATTGCTGATACAGGCGAGGTTTACGAATATGATTCCAATGGTAACATGCTGTTTTATTTCAACACAAATGATAATACCATGACCCAAACGCTTGGGTTGACTTCTCAACCCAAAGGAATCATTACAGATTTTGTAGGTAATCTTTACATCCTAGACAAAGGATACAACTCTATTCAGGTCTATCAACGGACTGTCTTTGTTGATTTGGTTCATGAAGCTGTCACGATGTATAATGACGGAAAATATGTTGAATCAAAGCCCATCTGGGAAGAAATCATCAGACAAAACAGTTCATTTGCACTTGCACATTCCGCACTTGGATCCGCACTTGCAAAAGAAGGTAAATATGAAGCTGCTTTGAGCGAGTTTTTTGATGCGAAGGATTATAAGGGTTACTCAGATACATACTGGGAAATCAGAAATGTAGTCATTCAAGACCAACTTGGTACATGGATAATCTCATTGTTAGCTATTTATATACTATGGAAGGTTTTAGGGTCTGTTTTTAGAAAATCACCCGCTTACGATATCTACCTTGAAAAAAAGAAAAAGATCCTTAGCCAAAAACTGACTTCAGAGGTTGTTTATTCGCTCAATGTGATCAAGCAACCAAACGACATGTTTTTTGGCATTAAGCGTTATAATTCTGCAAGTTATCTTTCAGGTTTTATTGTTTTCTTTCTGTTTATTTTAGTTTACTTAATCAATATTTACGCAACTGGATTCCTATTTAGAGATACAAACCTAAATAATGTGTTGATTGAATTATCCATCGTCATCGGCATCTTTTTCCTCTATGTGGTTGTTAACTATCTTGTGAGCACACTAAACGATGGAGAAGGCAGATTTAAGGATGTTTTGATTTCAACGAGCTATGTTCTCGTTCCTTTTATCATTTTCACATTGCCAATGACAATTCTTTCCAATTATTTAACATACAATGAAACATTTATCTTTACCTTTTATCATCAAATTATTTTAGTATGGACAATCATTTTAATCGTCTTGTCGATTAAGAGTGTTCATAATTATACTTTTTGGGAAACCGTTAAGAACATTTTAATCATCATTTTTGGAATGTTCATCTTAATTTTTATTGGGTTACTGATCTATTCGTTCTTAGGACAGCTCATCGAATTCGTTATATCCATCATCAAGGAGGTGATTTATCGTGTCTAAACGCTCTATTCTAAAGCATATGACAATTCTTTTTCTTGCCATATTTTTATCTTGGACTGGAATTACGCAGCTTTTATACGCCACAAGTCTAATGGATACGCCACTTCCAAGTTTTGATGTCATTAGTCCTTTTGTCGACTCAAACAAATACACACATCTAAAAAGTGATGATATTGCTTTGAATCAACAAAGTATTAATCCTTTGGCAACCATCATTTCAACAGATGCAGGTATGGTCTATTTAGATGATGAATCTCTATCTTTTCAATGGATGAATAATAATGGATATTTGTGGTCAACAACGGTCGATTATGATCAAACGGATTATCCGAATTCATTTAAAGAGCGCGTACGCAGTGCAATCATTCTTGAATCATATAACACCATTAGCAGCAATTACGCTATTACTGAAGAAAATCTTTTTACTGACGGAACGGTTGTTGACACAACAGTCGTTGAAAATGGATTTGTTTCAGAAATTCGTTTTGGGAAATCAGATATTTCGATTCTCTTAGAAGTAACATTCTTGGAAGACAAAATATTAGTTGAAATTCCTCGGGAAGCCATCGATGAGAGTGGAGATTTCAAAATTTCATCTATTAAGGTCTATCCTTATTTTGGAGCGGTTCTGGAAGATAATCTTCCCGGATATGTCTTTTTACCTGACGGTATTGGAGCTTTGGTAGATTATAAGACCGTTAATCCTTTAGTCAGTACCAATTATCAAAAAGAAATTTATGATCGAAGTATCGGTTATAATATTGAATTTGATCTAAATCAGTTTGCCAGCAGTGGAACACGTATTTATGCACCTGTTTTTGGTTTTGTTCACGGCGTTGATCAAAATGCTGTTTTTGCCAATATTATCAGTGGAGCAGAATATGGTTTAATCAATGTTTACTATCCTGCGCGAACAAGAGGATTTACAACTGTTTTCTCAGAGTTTGTTTTTAGAAAAACATATCGGCAACCCATCGATAAGGTGGGAAATACAATCGCCTTATTACAGAGCTATCCCAATGAAGTAGATATCAAGATTGAATATACGATGCTTGAAGATGATGATGCAAATTATGTCGGAATGGCAAAAGCATATCGAAAATATCTGGAAGCCGAAGTTTTACTTTATAATGATTTCCCTCATCATTTCAATATTCCTTTGAAGTTGGAAACCATCGGTATCGAAAAGAAAGAAGGTATTTTATTTACCAAAACCATTGTAATGACAACATTGAGTGCCTTTTCATCGATGATTTCAGAATTAAATGCCATGGGAATAAACAATATTGTTGCCAATATCAACGGGTTTACCTCAAGAGGGGTTACGTGGTCAGCACCTTATTATGAAAAGGTATCATCTAAACTTGGTGATAACGACGATTTCAAAAATTTATTAGATCAAGTCACTGACTTGTATTTGATGACAGAATACATAATGGCTAGCAATCGATCACGAGGATACAATCAGTATTTTGATTTGGCAAAGAAGATTAATGATCAGCCTTATCAATATCAATCATCAACTGATACGAAATATTTGCTAGAATATCAACAGCTGGCATCGTTATTTAGATCGAGTACTGAAAAGCTTCAGGGTTATGATGTGAGCGGGATTGCCATTGAATCCATGGGAAGCCTACTTTATAATGATTTTAGTAATCAGCTCTATTTGAAGAATCAAATCAGTCTATTCAATGAATTACTAGATACCTACGAGCAGAAGGTTGCTCTCTACGATGTGAATGCATATCTTTGGGGTCAAATTGATGCTTTCTATGATTTTCCTATGTATTCAAGTCAATATGTTACCTTTGATGATACTGTCCCATTTTTAGCAATTGCACTGAGTGGTCACATGGATTTATTTGGTTCAAATGCCAATTTTTATCCTTACGCAAGAGACGAATTACTCCGCTTAATTGATTTTGGAATCTTTCCTTCGTTTATTGTTACTGACCAATCATCAAAGATGCTTCAAGAAACAGGATTGGAATCCATCTACTCATCTAGATTTGATGATTTAAAGCTTTCTATTTCAACATATTATGATTTTGTCAATGAAGCATTACAACATGTACAAAATGCAAAAATCATCGGACGCAAAGTATTAGAATCAGGCGTTTTTGAGATCGTTTATGACAATGATTACGTCATTGTCGTTAACTATTCCAGTCAAATTGTGCCTTATGGCAGTCAATCGGTCTCTCCCAAGAATTATCTTGTGATTGACTTGAGTCCTTTGGATTAAGGGGTGATCATATGAAAAAACATAAGATCAGTCATAGACTGCGAGAAAATTTAATTGGGTATTCGTTTATCGGCATATGGATTGTCGGCTTTTTGGTTTTCATGCTATATCCCTTTATCTCTTCCATCATTTATAGTTTAAGTGATGTCAGAATTTTGGGTACGGGTATTGAATTTCAGTTTCAGTGGTTTGAAAATTTTAGAAATATTTTTCAACTAGAGGAAGGATTTGCTTTTGTAGAAGCACTGATCACATTTTTAAAAGAACTTGTCTTTCAGGTTCCAATTATCATTGTTTTTTCAGTAATGATTGCTGTATTACTCAATCAACCCATTAAGGGAAGAGGTATTTTCCGGTCGATATTTTTCCTTCCTGTCATCATATCTTCCGGTCCGGTTATCAATGAGTTGATTTCTCAAGGAGCTGGTGGAGCTAATATTTTTGAAAGTTATGGATTTATCAGCATTATCGAGAACACCTTGAATCCAGCATTTGCAGCTCCTATTGTCTCCGTATTTTCACAAATTATCATCATCTTCTGGTTCTCAGGCGTTCAAATTTTAATTTTCCTTGCTGGATTACAAAAGGTAGATAGACAAATCTATGAAGCAGCTCGTGTTGATGGTGCTGGACCTTGGGAATCATTTTGGAAGATTACATTACCATCATTATCAAGTCTGATTTTTGTTAATATCATCTATACAATTGTGCTATTAGCAACCTTTTCTGAAAATGAAGTCATTATGAGTATCAAATCCAATATGTTCAACATCAATACGGGATATGGTATGGCATCCGCGATGGCTTGGGTTTACTTTGTTATCGTCATGGCTATTATTGGCTTTGTTGCCCTCATTTTCATTCCTAAGAATGTCAAGGTCAAGGGGGTCAAGAGATGAAAAAAGCAATGAAACAAAACTACCCTAGAGATTTCAAAACGAAAGTGAAAAAATTCTTTTTTGGAACACAAGTTACTGATTCACTATTTACTAAGATCGCAATTTACACGCTTTTAATCAGTATTGGATTTTTATATATCTATCCTATGCTCTATATGTTATCCAATAGCTTAAAGAGCCAGTCTGATATTGTCAATCCTATGGTGAACTGGGTACCTACAAGTCTTTATTTTGGAAATTATGAACGAGCATTTAGAGTCTTGAATTTCTTTCCAACACTATGGAAAAGCTTATTTGTCACCATGCTACCGGCACTGATTCAAACGATGGTTACTGCCTTAATTGGTTATGGATTTGCTAAATTCGATTTCAAATTTAAGAAGATGTGGTTTGTTTTGGTTTTATTGACCTTCGTCATTCCTGTTCAGGTCTATATGATTCCTAGATATGTGATGTTTTTCGAACTTGACTTATTGGAAAGTCCATTATCGATTATTCTGCCAGCAACCTTTGGTCAAGGAATCAATTCTGCAATTTTCATTTTGATATTTTATCAATTCTTTAGAATGATTCCCAACAGCATTAATGAGGCTGCTGAAATTGATGGTGCTGGACCTTACTATATTTTCTTCCGTATCGGTGTACCACTTGCCGGACCTGCATTTATCACTTCATTTTTATTTGGACTCGTATGGTATTGGAATGAAACATATATATCATCATTGTTTTTAGGATCAGGATACCCTAATTTGCAACTCAGACTAGCCAATTTCGTATCTGAGTACACTCAACTTTATTCAAGTGAAGAATTACTTAGAATCAATGAAGGTGTACGCTTAGCAGCAACACTATTAATCATATTACCAATGCTGATTATTTACTTCACCATTCAGCGATGGTTCGTAGAGGGAGTTGAAAAAACCGGAGTTACCGGTGAATAATATGAAAAAACCGATGAAGAGAAAATTTATACTATTACTATTTATATTATTATTTGGATTGACATTAACTGCCTGTATAGAAGGTAATCCAATTGATGATGAAATACCTGCTATAAACACGAAAGAATATCGCACAGATGTTCTAATTGATGTCAGCGCTGTGATTTTGGATGAATTGGAATTGGGTTTTAATTTCTTTTGGGAAACTGCCAACTCTAACCTCGATTCTGCAGGATATGGACTTATCCCAGATCGCTATAACACATATACCAACACAAGAGGTTCAGTTGCTAGCATAGCATCTGTCGGCTATGGTTTATCGGCAATTCCAATCGGCATCGAAAATGAATGGATCACCAGAGAAGAAGGTGAACAACGTGCCTATTTTACGATGGTCACTTTGAGTAACCTATCTAGAACCCATGGATTCTGGAATCACTTTTTGGATATGCAAACAGGAATTCGGGTTTGGAATTCAGAGGTTTCCATCATTGATTCCGCTTTGTTAATCAATGGTGTTTTAACAGCGGGTAGATATTTTGGAGGCCGTGTTGAAAAAATCGCCTATGAGCTTTATGAAGCCATTGAGTGGGACTGGTACTTTGATCATACCAATAATAAGTTCTATATGGGTTACAAGCCTGAAACTGGATTTGAAGGCTATTGGAGCGGATACGCTGAACAGTTGATGATCTTTGTTCTCGCTGCAGGAAGTCCTCAATATAGTGTTGGTAAGGGTGCATATCAATTAATGAAACTAGTAAGTACCAAGGTTGGCTCAACAGCTGATTATGGTAGCTTCTATCCAACCTATACGGGAAGTCTTTTTACACATCAATTTTCACATGCATGGATTAATTTTGAAGGCTATGATGATGAAACCGGATATAACTGGTTTGATAACAGTGTTAATGCCGTAGATGCAGCGATTGCTTATGCAAAGACACAAACGAATACCTATATCGGAATTAATGAGAATTCATGGGGGATGTCGGCTTGTGACGGACCAGATGGTTACATTGGTAATTACGGAAGTGGACCATCTGCTGGTAGCGCACACTTTAATGATGGTACAGTGCCTGCTTATGGTGCGCTTGGTTCTATTGTTTTTAGACCTGAACAGGCAATTACTGCTGCTGAAAATTATCGGACCTACGAACGATTTTGGAGTATTTATGGATTTAAGGATGCGTATAATTTAACGACATCAATCAATGGTTGGTTTGGTAATGATATCATCGGTATCGACAAGGGTATCTCCGTTTTAATGATTGAAAATTACTTATCAGGTATGATTTGGGAAATTTATATGGAAGTCCCATATATCCAAAGTGGATTGGAAAATCTTGATTTTGTACCTGTAACGTAGGAAAAGTGAATGTAGCATAACATTTAAATGAGGTAAATGATGAATATTAAATTGCTTGAAAAGATTCAAAAGACAGCATTTCAGTTTTTCCAGGATTTTTCAAATTGGGATGAGAGTTCAAAAGGTTATGGTCTTTCTGTTGATCATACAAACAATATGAAATTTTCATCAATTGCAACAACAGGGTTTATGCTGAGTAGTTTAATCATCGGTGTGACACATGATTATATCAAGCGTGAAAAAGCGCTTCAGCAAGCACGTAAAACTTTATCTACACTTTATCATCATGCATCCCAGCAATTTGGATTCTTCGCCCATTATCTTGAGATGAAAACTGGAAAAAGAAGAGATCAATGTGAATATTCAACGATTGATACTGCACTTGTATTATGTGGAGTCATATCGGTTGATTCATTTTTTCATGATGAGGAAATATCGCGGTTAAGTAAGCTAATCTTAGATCGTGTTGATTGGTCAAAATTCATCTATGAAAAAGAAGGTAAAAAATTACTTCATATGTCCTATAACCCTGATAAAGATGGTGCATATACCCTTGGAAATCCAGGATTTATTCATCAATGGGACATGTTTGCCGAACAACTGATGATGTATGTGATTATCGGTGGTAGTGCTTTTTCTGAACAAGCCTATGATTTATACCACGGGTTCACGAGAAATAAAGGCACATATGGTGCTTATGAATATATATATTCGCCTGGCAACACGTTATTTGTTTATCAGTTCCCACTTGCATGGCTCGATTTGAAGGACTATGTGGATGATCAACAGATTTCATGGTTTGAAAATGCAAGGTTTGCTACACTTGCTCATTTGTCATGTTCAATTGATCATCATGAATCTTATCACACTTTGACTAAAAATTTTTTTGGGTTTACCGCATCAGACACACCAAAAGGTTATCGTGTCTTCAGCGCTTTGCCTAATGATCATAAAGAGTTGATTACTGATGGAACCGTAGCTCCATTTGCTGCTATCGGGTCTTTACCATTTACACCCAGCGAAAGCATGTCATCAATTAATGCCATGCTTAATATTGAAAATCTATGGGGAAAATATGGATTTTACGATGCATTCAATCTCGAAAGTAAGATACCTTGGATTAGTAATCGCTATATCGGAGTTGACAAGGGACTTGAAATGTTAATGGTTAATGCTTATCTATCAAAGGATGTGCAAATTGCATTCATGAATCATTCTTTGATCAAAAAAGGTTTTGAAGTGTTGCACTGGGAAAAAAGAAATAAGAATTAAAACTATAAATAGAAAGAGATGATTTGATGACAACAATAAAGGATGTAGCAAAACAAGCTGGAGTATCGATTTCAACCGCTTCTTATGCACTCAATAATCTTCCAAATGTACACCCCGACACAAGAAAAAGGATTATTGACGTAGCAAAAGAATTGAATTATCATCCAAACGGTAATGCACGTAATCTCAAAACCAAAAGAACCGGAAACATTGGTGTTTTCATTTATGGATTTTCTGGACCTATCTTTAGTGATGTTCTAGAAGGAATCAGACAGAAATTACAGGAGAATAACTTCAATATTATTGTTAGCAGTGGAATATCTTCAACGAATCTGTTGCAAGAACGACAGGTTGATGGAGCAATTATCTTTGATGTTCAGTTATCTGACGATATCTTGCTAAATTATGCAAGCTATGGACTTCCACTTTATGTGCTCGATCGCGAACTGCATGGGAAAAATATCTACTCCAGTGTCATAGATAACGAGGGACTTGTCTATCAGTTTATTACCCAGATGATTAATAAGGGATATAGAGATTTGGCATATTTAAGCGGTCCAAGTGTCGCATTCAATAATAATCACCGATATGAAGGCTTTAAGACAGCACTTAAAGATAATCATATCGAGCATCATCAATTTTTAGCATGTGATTTCACTATTCAAGGCGGTTATAGCGCTGGTAAGAAACTTCTGACTCAACCCAATAAACCAAGATTTGTATATTGTGCAAATGATGAATCTGCAATTGGTTTTATTCAAGCTCTAAGAGAAGGTGGACTCAAAGTTCCTTCAGATATTGCTGTTGCTGGATTTGACAATATTTACATGGGTGAATTTATTACTCCTAAACTCACTACCATCGGTATTGATCATATACTTTGGGGTAAGCAGGTTGCAGGTGCCATCATTGACATTGTAGCTCATCAGAAAGTAAGTGATATTGGACATCCAAAAGGATCAATCATCATGAGAGATTCATGCTAAAAGAAAAGTTTTTAGATTGATAAAGGAGACAAAAAATGATTCTAAATAATAGCATACAAATAAATGAACTAAATCACGGTGGAATCTCCTTCAATCTCCTCGAAAATGGAGATATATTTGATATTAGTTATGAAGAAAATCAAATCAATTTGCTTAAGGGAAATGCTATTGATGGATCAGTAATGAATCTCTATTTAAGAGTTCATGATAATGATCAAATTCATTTCACACGATTGATAGGAAAGCATTCTCCAAGTCAGTTTATAATTGAAAATGGAAATGCAATTTATCAAGGAGTTTTTCACCAAGTTCATTACAGAGTTGTTTTTGAACTTAACAAATTTAGTTGGATCTATCGTATTCAACTCAAGGGGAATACTAATTGTCAAGCTGATATTTTCTATGGTCAAGATATTGCAATTCAGACAAAATCAAGCGTTTCATCTAGTGAACCTTATACCGTTCAATATATTGATTATAAGGCTTTTAACGATAAGCATGGCTATACATTATGTGCCAGACAAAATCAAGGAAAAGCACAACTTTTACAAATAGGCAGTTTAACTCCAAATGTATCCTACGCCACAGATGGCTTCCAGTTTTTTGGATTATCCTATAAAGAAACAGGCATTCCAGAGTCTATGAAGAAAGCGCATCTCGATTCGGAAATCTATCAATATGAATTTTCTTATTTCGCTTTGCAAAGCGAAATAATACACATATCTCCAATAGAGAAATCCGTTGTTTTTTATGGTTTATATCTTCCTCAATATGATCAAGTTATCGCACAACCTGAAGAATTTATTTTGATTGATGATCAGATAAAACATTCTTTTGCCCAAACATCTAAAACAAAAACCAGTCAATTACTTAATCCTTTAAAACAACTTAATGGTTTATCTATTGACGAAAACAAGGCAAAACAAATTTATCCAATAATGGATCAAGTTGAAAGAAATAAGCATGGATTACTTTCATTTTTTTCAGCAAATAACCATCATATCGTTTTACAGCAAAAAGAGCTACTTGTTGAAAGACCTCATGGTCACATCATGATTCATGGTGATTTGATGCATGTTTCTGATGACGTTATGGCTACAACAAATTTCATGTTTGGTGTTTTTAATTCACACGTTGTTTTGGGAAATACGAGCTTTAATAAGTTACTAGGTGATACTCGTAGTCCCCTCAATATCCAAAAAATATCAGGACAACGTATCTATTTGAAATACCATGGTTCTTATTTACTTTTGGGACTGCCAAGTTATTATGACATAGGAGTTGCAACTGCAAGATGGGTCTACATACTTGATCATGATGTGATTACCATTGATGCCATCGTGGATATTAATCATATGCAACAATCGCTTTATTTCACATCAGAAAAAGGATTGCTTTACGATATCATTGTTACTCAACAAATTGTCATGGGTGTAAATGAATACGCATATGATCTTGATTTGACAGTTGATGGAAAAACCGTTAAGTTCATGGCACCTAAAGAATCGATGATTAATCAAAAATATCCGAACCTTACCTATTGGATGCAAAGTAAAACGCTATTTTCAATTTTGGATGAAAAAACTGCATTCGGTTGTGAAAATCAACATGGATTGCTCATCCTTTCATTTAACGAACAAGCTGTTATCAAAATTGATTTGACTGCATCCATAAACGGCATTTCTTTTGTACCTAAGGATCTTTCATATGATGACGCTGATGAAATAGGAACAACATATTTTAAATCGTTTGCTGGAAACTTCCATTTAAAGCATCCCCTCTATCAGCAAGAGGTCGATAAGCTCGAACTTATCACATTTTGGTATACACATAATGCTTTAGTACACTATGCTTCACCTCATGGTCTCGAACAATATAATGGTGGAGCTTGGGGTACGCGAGATGTTTGTCAAGGACCACTTGAACTTTTTTCAGCTACACAGCATACCAATCTTGAAAGAGAAATTATCCTCAAGGTCTATGGCAGACAATTTTTGGAAACTGGTGATTTCCCACAATGGTATATGTTTGACAAATATTATCAGATACAAGCTCATGAATCGCATGGGGATATCATCATATGGCCGATGCGCTCTTTGGCCTATTATATAAAAACAACCGGAGATATCAGTATTTTAAATGAATCAGTTCCCTATATGTCAAAAAACAACTATCAGTTCACTGAGCCGGTTAATCTCATGAAACATCTTGAAAAACAAATTGAGGCAATTCAATCCTCATTTATATCATGTACGCATCTTCCTGCATATGGTGGTGGTGACTGGGATGATACCCTCCAACCAGCAAATCATGATTTGACGAAGAAAATGGTAAGTGGTTGGACCGTAGCTCTATTATACGAGGCAGTTAAGGTGCTATCTGATGAACTATCATTTTTTAATATTGATTTTCATATCACTTTAGAAGCGTTGGCTAAACAAATCAAAAGTGATTACGAAAAATATATTATGATTGATGGAATTCCTGCTGGCTTCGTTGTTTTTGATAAAGAAATCACTTATCTGCTTCACCCTAGAGATTTGAAAACGGGATTAAAATATCGCTTGCTACCTTTCGTTAGATCAATGATAAGCGAAATCGCACAAAATAATCAGATTGACCCCTATGTTAACATCATCAACCAATATTTGAAACATCCGGACGGGGTGAGGCTAATGGATACGACTGTAGAATACAAGGGTGGTCAACAAACATATTTTACACGTGCAGAAACGGCTGCTAATTTTGGTCGAGAAATCGGACTTCAATATGTTCATGCACATATTCGTTATATTGAGGCCATGTCAAAAATTGGGCATGCTGATGAAGCTTATCAAGGGTTATTTGCTATCAATCCGATTTTAATCGAGCAAACCGTCCCCAATGCTTATTGCCGGCAAAGTAATGTCTATTTTTCCAGTTCTGATGCGGGATTTAAAAATCGCTATGAAGCAAAGGAAAATTTTCATAAGATAAAAAAAGGTGAAATTTTAGTTAAAGGTGGATGGAGATTATATTCAAGTGGACCTGGAATCTATATCAATCAGCTGATTACCAATATTTTGGGTATTCGACTATATCACGGGAATTTAATGATTGATCCAATATTACCAAAGCATTTGAATGGATTATCCATGAATTACGAATTCAAGGGTAAAGAAATTACCATACGCTATCATGTTGGAAAAGAAAAGATATTAATCAATCAAAAACCTGTGGCATATGAAAAAGCAGTTCAATTATATCGACAAGGTGGAATAATTATTAATTCTGATGTGATTACATCTGCTCATGATCCAATCCTAATTGATTTATGGCATACATAAAGCGATGCAAATCGCTTTTTTCATTTCTAGATGACAACCCTTGTTATGATATAATGATAAAGAGGTATAATTCATGGAAAACCTGTATTTAGAGTTTTATAATCAACAAACTAGAAAATTACGCCTAGAAAATTATAAGTATATTGATTTAGCCAAATATCCATTTTTGGCGATAGAAGATCCTTATGTGTGTTTAAAACCAGACATACTCATTGGAAGATTGGATCATAAGAAAACATTTGGGTTTCTCAGACAAGAACTCGAAGATATTTATATTGACCAAAGATATTTATCGGACTCAATGCATGATGATATCATTCTTGTCAAAGAAGGTGTTGAACCCAAAATTGTCTATATCGTTAAACGCGCTTTGACAGTTATTATTGCTACTGTAAAAAAAACCAAAAGAGGGTTATTTTTTGAACCGGATACCTATATTGACCGTAGATTAGAAGTTGAAGAAACTGAAGGATTAGTCTCAGGGCATGTTGTCATGCTTGAGGTTGAATCGATTGAGCAATATGGTATTTTTGCTCACGTCAAAAAAATCATAGGACATATCAATGATCCTGATATTAATACGTTAAAAATTGTTTTTAGTTATGAGTGGCCACAGAAGTTTAGTGAAGAATTGATGGAATCCCTAAAGGAAATTCATATCAATATCGATGACGAAAAGAAGCATCGCTTGAATTTAACCGATGAACTCATCGTGACTATCGATGGCAAAGATGCCAAGGATTTAGATGATGCCATTTCATTAACAATTAAAGACGGGTTTTATCATTTAGGTGTTCATATTGCAGATGTCAGTCATTATGTTAAAGAAGATTCCCTACTTGATCAGGAGGCTTATCGAAGAAGCACATCTTCCTATTTGGCTGATCGTGTGATTCCAATGCTGCCTCATCTCTTATCCAATGATTGGTGTTCTTTGAATCCCAACGAGATCAAATTGACGTTATCTTGTAATATGATTTTGGATATGGACGGCAAGGTTGTATCCTATGATATTCAAAAAAGCTATATTGAAAGTCATCGTCGTTTGAATTATGATGAGGTCAATCAATTTTTAAAAAGCAATCATACATTACATGATAAAAAAGTTGAAGATATGCTGATTGCAATGAACGAGCTTTCCTTAAAACTAAAAGTGATGCGTCAAAAACGTGGTGAAATTGAATTTGAAAGCAGTGAATTAGGATTTGTTGTTGACAAGCAAGGTAGAGTGTTAGATGTCTATGAAAGATCCACCGACGATGCTGAAGAGCTTATCGAGTCTTTCATGCTAATCGCAAATGAAACAATCGCTTTTCATATGCATCACGCTGATTTACCTTCACTTTATCGTATCCACGAAAAACCAGATGTTGTTAAATTGAAAAATGCTTTGATCATGGTTTCAAGATTGGGATTTCCCGTCAACATGAAGCAACTCGGAAATCCAAGACCCCTTCAAATTCTAACCAGGAATGCATCAAATACACCCTATAGCTATATCATTCATATGATGTTATTAAGGGCTATGCAAAAGGCGAAATACAGTGAGATATTATTACCACACTATGGCTTGGGTGCGCGGTATTACGCACACTTCACATCGCCGATCAGAAGATACCCAGATCTTATCTTACATCGATTGATTCACACATTTGTCATCGGTGAATCTAAGAACATGAAAAAAGAAATGCACCATTTCGAATCCATAATGCCAGAGGTTGCTACACATACATCTGATCAAGAGAGAAAATCAATTCAGATGGAGCGTGATGTATCCAAACTCAAGAGTTGCGAATACATGCAAGATAAAATCGGGAATTATTTTAAAGCAATCATCACGCAAATGATGCCTTCGGGTATGTTTGTTAAGCTTTCCAATGGTATTGAAGGATTTGTGCCATTACGTGTTTTAGATGATTATTATATGTATGACGAAGCGCAGTTGACATTCATTGGTAAAAGAGGTAAAAAATATCGTCTTGGTGATGCTGTGAAAGTAGAACTCTTAGATGTTGATTTAGCAACAAAGAAAATGGACTTTGTCATATTCGAAAAGAACAAAAACAAGAAGGAATACAAACATGAAGCTTATAAGCCAAAACAAAAAGGCTAGACATGACTATTTCATTGAAGAGACTTTTGAAGCTGGTATTCAATTGCTTGGAAGTGAAATCAAATCAATTCGTCTAGGAAAAGTAAATCTTAACGACGCCTTCGTGACTTTTAAGAATGGTGAAACATATGTTAATAACATGCATATTGCCAAGTATGATTTTAGCAACCGTTTCAACCATGAGGAAACACGTGCCAGAAAATTACTTCTTCACCATAAAGAAATCGTCAAACTCTTTTCAAAAACCAGAGAACAAGGATTCACTATAATTCCTCTCAAGGTTTATTTAAAGGAAGGATTATGCAAGGTTGAGATTGGTCTTGCCAAAGGTAAGAAGAATTATGATAAGCGAGCAGCACTTAAAGAAAAAGACCAACAGATGAGACTAAAGAAAACAATAAAAAACAGGTAAAAATATGAACAACAAAATTGGACTCGCCTTAGGTGGTGGTGGTGCTAGGGGAAGTTACCAAATTGGTATATTAAAAGCACTTGATGAGGCTAACATTTTAGATGATATTCATCATATATCGGGATCCTCAATCGGTGCGATCAATACACTGATGGTCATGGCTAAAATCAGCTATGAGCGCATGGTAGAAATCTGGCAACAAATTGATAATTCGGATATTTACGGAACTGGACCCGACCGATTGAAAATGGACCGATTGGGATTATTCAGTTTGAAGGATATATTTAGTGTTCTCTCAAGGGAAATTTCACTTTCCGAAATACGTAACAGCAAAATTCAGGGTTATGCAACTGCAGCTAAGATCAAAAAGGATTCTCTAATCAATCAAGTTCTAATTCACCGGATGGAAAAAGAGGTTTTTCATTTAAATGACTTCAAGGATCCACATAAAGCGGTTTTGGCTAGCGCATCCATTCCAGTTCTTTTTGGTTCAACAAGCATTGATGATGATCATTATGTTGATGGGGGAGCAGTTGACAATTGTCCAATTCAACCCTTACTTGACCAGGGATGTGATATCATTATTGCCGTACCGATTGATGGATGGTTTAGACCGAAAAAGTATCATAATCAAAATATTTTACTCATCAATTTAGAAACTCACTATTTATTTAGCATGATTCCTTACGATATTTTCGATTTTAGACCAAAAATCGTTTCTGACAAAGCTGAATATGGATATCGCATGGGAAAGTTGATGATTGAAAAACTCAAAAGCCTAGGCTATTTAAGTGAAAAGAATACTTGGAACCGACCAGATGGATATACTTTTGTGAGAATAGAAAAAGATGAAGAAAAAATAGTGAAAGAAGAGGTTAAGAATATATGGATTTAGATATAGTCAAGATCATACAATTGATGAGAAACCCAGTCTTGGACTGGTTCTTCTATATCATTACACAAATTGGAGATCAATATTTCTTCATCGCGATTGCAGTCATCATTTATTGGACAATCAGTAAAAAATATGCACATAAGTTTGTTTTTACATTTATGGCGAGTGCTTTGGTCAATTCAAGTCTGAAAGAAATCTTTCAACGCCCTAGACCCTATACGCAAAATGGTGTGACTACAGAACCCGCATGGATGACTGGAGGATACTCCTTCCCCAGTGGTCACGCTCAAGCGTCAGGGGTGTTAGGTTATATGCTTCATGATGTGTCGAAGAGAACATCAAAAAGATGGATTTGGTACATCGGACTAGCAATTATGATTTTAGTTCCTTTGAGTAGAGTCTATTTAGGCCAGCATTACCCATTAGATGTTATCGTCGGGGTTTTGTTAAGTTTTGTCATTGCACATTTCGTTTTCAAATTAGTTGATAAAATGGGCGAGAATGAGCATATCTATACGATTATACTCGCACCTATTTTTATTTTATTGATGTTTTTCATTCTGAATCAGGATTTATATATTGCTGCAGGTGGTTTTGTTGGATTTGCAGTGGGTTATTATCTGGAAAAAGAATATGTGAAATATGAAGTTAAAGAACTGTTTTGGGTTCAAATCGTCAAGATCGTTTTTGGTCTTATCATCGCACTACTCATTAAGGAAGGACTTAAATTGATCTTTCCTTACAGCCTAAATGAAGAGACTGATCCAACAACACTAGATTTGATATTTGACTTTTTTAGATATTTATTGATTGGAGTATGGGCTGCAGTTGGAGCACCCCTAGTATTTAAATATGCTATCAAACATCGTTAAGAAATCATTTCAAGAACTGACAAATGAAGAAGTATATCAAATTCTTGATCTAAGATTGAAAGTTTTTGTAATGGAACAGCAAATCATGTATGTGGATACGGATTATAAAGATCAAAAGAGCATGCATTATATGATCAAAGATAACGATCAGCTTATCTGTTATTTAAGACTGATTCCACCCAAGGTCAAATTCAATGAATATGCCTTAAGTAGAATTGCTACGGACCCAAATTATAGAAGCAACAAACTTGCAACAAAAATCATCAATGAAGCGATTCGTGACGTGAAGGGACACCCCATTAGAATTTCTGGTCAAGCCTATTTGAAAACCTATTATGAAGGGCTTGGATTTTCTGTTGTCAAAGGACCATACCTAGAGGAAGACATCCTACACTATGAGATGATTCATCCGAATCAATAAGTATAGGAATTTAACTTTACATTCATCAATAACTGTGTTAAAATGTAATCGCAATGAACAGAACGAGTAGTAAGGATTTCTTTTCAGAGACTTCGTGGACGGTGAAAACGAAGATGAGAGCCTTATGAATGCTATCTGGGAGCAAAAGGTATGTCGGCCTTAACGACTAAAGAGTGCTAGGGATTTCTCTAGAACTAAGGTGGTACCGCGTATAACATACGTCCTTAGAAATTGCTAAGGGCGTCTATTTTTTTATCTTTTGGAGGAATATTTATGAAATATATGACAGCAGAAAAAATTAGACAGACATGGTTATCGTTTTTTGAATCAAAAGGACACAAGATTGAGCCCTCAGCATCACTTGTACCCCAAAACGATCCAACCCTTTTATGGATTAATGCCGGAGTTACGCCATTAAAGAAGTACTTTGATGGCAGTGAAAAACCGGTGAATCCTAGAATGGCCAATGTCCAAAAGTGTATTCGCACGAACGACATTGATTATGTTGGAAAAACAGCGCGACACCAAACATTTTTTGAAATGCTAGGCAATTTCTCTATTGGAAACTACTTTAAAAAAGAAGCTATTGAATGGGGACTAGAACTCTTAACGGATCCTAAATGGTTCGGTTTTCCTGTTGATAAGCTTTATATGACTTATTATCCTGATGATTTTGAAGCGAAACAACATTGGATCGATTGTGGTATCGATGAATCACATCTAATTGCTAGAGAAGATAATTTTTGGGAAATTGGATCAGGTCCTTGTGGTCCAGATACTGAAATCTATTTCGATCGAGGAACATCCTATGACAAACGGGGTAAAGAATTAATCGAAAATGATATTGAAAATGAACGTTATATCGAGATATGGAATATTGTATTTTCACAATACAACTCCAAATCGGGATTAGCAAGAGAAAATTACCCTGAACTTCCCCATAAAAATATTGATACAGGTGCAGGATTGGAAAGATTTGCCTGTGTCATTCAAAAAACAATTACTAATTTTGAAACAGATCTATTCTTTCCGATTATCCAACATACTGAGAAGTTAACACAAATCCCCTATACCGGACAGATGGCATTTAAAGTGATTGCCGATCACATTAAAGCATTGGTTTTAGCTGTTAGTGATGGAGCGATGCTTTCAAATGAAGGTAGAGGTTATGTTCTAAGAAGACTATTGAGACGTGCTGTTAAATACGGTCGTTCACTCAATTTGACAGAACCATTTTTATACAAACTTGTTGATGATGTTGTTGATATCATGGGTGTCTTTTATAAAAATCTTTATGAAACTCAAGATATCGTTAAAAAAATTATCTTAAAAGAGGAACGAAAATTTCTTGAAACTATCAATGATGGTGAAAAACATCTTCTAGACGCAATAGAAAAGGAAGGCAATGTCATATCCGGAGCTACAGCTTTTAAACTATATGACACGTATGGCTTTCCGGTAGAACTCACACTTGAATATGCTAATGAACATCACGTGATTGTTGATGAAAAAGCATTTTTTGAAGCATTGGAAGAACAAAAAGAACGATCGAGAAGTGCCAGAGTCAATCACAGCAGCATGAAAGTTCAAGAAGAAGCCTTCCTTAATTTTACTGAACCATCAAAGTTTATCGGTTATGATACACTGCAGACAGAAGCTAAAGTAATCAAGGTTTTCGATCAGGGCATTGTGCTAGATGAAACACCATTTTATGCAACAAGCGGTGGCCAGGTGTCCGATCAAGGGACAATCAACGGTCTTAAGGTCCTAGATGTTTCAAAGCTTCCAAACGGACAATTTTTACATCAAGTAGAAGAAGGTGCATTTACTGAAGGTGATGAAGTTCTAGCCATTGTTGATGCGTATCAACGGCTAAGAACCATCAGAAACCACAGTGCTGCACATCTGTTTCACCAATCGATTAAAGAAAACTTAGGAAAACACGCTAACCAACAGGGTTCGCAAGTATCTCCTAAGAGCTGGAGATTTGATTTCAACCATTATGAAACTGAAGGTAATGAACAAATACTCAAGGTCGAAAAACTAGTCAAGCATTATATCCATGAAAAACCACTAGATGTCATCATCCGTGAAATGCCTCTTGAGGAAGCAAAAAAGACTGGTGCCATGGCACTCTTTGGCGAAAAGTATCAGGATATTGTTCGTGTAGTCGATATGGGTTGGAGTAAAGAATTATGTGGTGGAACCCACGTGAAGAATACAAAGGAAATTATCGATTTCGCTATCACTTCTTATGAGTCCATAGGATCTGGTATCTACCGTATGGAAGGTGTGACCGGAATAGATGTTATAGAGCAGGTAAAGGGCTATTTAGAGCCACTTTATCGTGAACTTGAAACCTTATATGATAAGATTAATCGAATGAAAATCAACATTGATATTCCTGAGCAACCTAAGATTATTGGAAGTTATATGGATATCATCAACATGCGCCATTACATCATGGATATCAAGGAACTCATCAAGGAAAAAGAAAAAGAAGTCAGTCGCATGAAACAACGGAGTGTTCTTCAAAGACTTGATGATTTCATTGATGATAATCAGGCAAAAAAACAAGTGATTATTACGCATGATATTGATTCTAAGGTTTTAAAGCAATTGATGGATGCCCTTTATGATAAAATAAAAGCGCAAACACTTTTTATTGTGAATGTGCAAGAAGGTAAAGCAACATTTCTCTGCAAGAGTGCTTTGGAACAAGCAGAAAGCTTGGTAAAACTCGCAGCATCACTTTCCAATGGTTCTGGTGGTGGAAAACCCAATTTAGCACAGGGTGGAACTCAGGATTTGACCAATCTTGATGAAGCGATTAACCAGGTAAGAAAGAACTTATGAAAAGATATTTAGGCTTAGATCTAGGAAGTAAAACATTAGGTGTAGCGATGAGTGAGTCGGGTGTGATTGCTTATGCACTCACAACCTATCGATTTTCTGCGAATAATTATGAAGCTGCTGCAGATCTTGTAGCAAAACTTGTCTTAGAACACAAAATTGAAATTGTCGTTCTTGGATATCCCAAGCATATGAATAACGATATTGGCATTCGTGGTAAAATCAGTGAAGACTTTAAAAAGCTGATTGAAGACAGATGCAAGGCCGAAGTCGTTCTTTGGGATGAAAGATTATCAACACAAACCGCACTACGTGCAATGATTAGAGGCTCAGAGCGACGCAAGTCTCAAAAACAAAAGAAGGATGAGCTTGCTGCAGTTGTGATATTACAAAACTATTTAGATTATAAAGGAGCAAGTTTATGTTAGAAGAAAACCAAATGATCGTTACCAATGCTGAAGGAGAAGAATCCGTATGCGAGATTATATTCACGCATGAGCATGGTGGAAAAAACTATGTGGTATTTGAATTTTTAGATACTCATGAAGTGAGTGCTGCAGTCTACGTTGCAGATGAAAATGAAGAAGAAGGCACTTTTTCTGACATCGAAACTGATGAAGAATGGGATATGCTAGACAAGGTTTTACAAGCCTATTTTGACAGTGAAGAAGATGAAGAGGAAGACGAAGAAGTCGAAGAAGAGGCATAATGCTAGAAGAGCTTAAAGCTTATGCACAAGACCATCATGTTCCCATTATTTGTGAGGATGGTCTTTCATTGATCAAAGACTCGATTGAAAAATACGGTGTGAAACATATTTTAGAAATTGGTACAGCCATTGGCTATAGTGCACTCGCTATGGCTTCTTTGGGCTGTTTAGTCGATACCTTTGAAAAGGATCTCGATATGATTGATCTTGCCAAACAAAATATTGATCAATTCGATAAAGATCACCAAATCAATCTAATACCATTTGATGCACTTGATTATCAGGGTGAACTAGTAAGTTATGATATGATTTTTATCGATGCTTCAAAAGCACAGTATCAACGCTTTTTTGAAAAATATATACCCTATTTAAAGCCAAGCGGTATCGTGATTTGTGATAATTTGCGATTTCATGACTTAAAACCAGAAAATGTCAACAGACACACAAAACAGCTCTTAAGAAAAATAGAATCATTTAAAAAATACTTGATCGATCACACAGACTTTCAAACTATTTTTTTCGATCTTGGTGATGGCATGAGCATTAGCCAAAGGATTAGATTATGAGAATAATATCTACAGTTTATCAATTGGAAAATATCCACAAACTCTCAGTTCATGCTGATGGTTTTTTAATTGGTAATAATCACTTTGGAACGAGACTTACCAGAAGTTTTTCAACTGAAGAAATCCTAAAAATGCTAGAAATAACTCAAAAACTCAACAAATCACTTTTTATTGTAGCTAATCAAATGTTTGATGATGAGCAATTAGAAGCATTTAAAATTTGGATTGAGAATCTTCCCATCTCTGAATTTTCCGGTGTGATTGTTGCTGATCTCGGTGCTTTTCGCATTTTAGAAAGCATGGGATTAGGTCAAAAGATTATTTATAATCCTGAAACATTGATGACGAATGCCTATGATTTTAATTTTTTATCTGAATTTCAAATTCAAGGCGTTTATGTTGCTAAGGAAATCACTTTAGATGATATTAGATATATTGGAGAGCGTAAAAAATATCAGATGTTTATGGTTGGTCATGGTCATCTCAATATGTTTTATTCAAAGCGTCAACTGATTGATAACTTCATGTATTTCATTGAATCTGATAATCCTTATCATAATCGTCAGGATTTAAAGATTATTGAGGAAAACCGGAAGGAAGATCCATACCCAATCTTAGAAGATGAAGCAGGAACTCACGTTTTTAGAAGTCAAGTCTTTTCCTCGCTTTTTCATTTAAATGACCTTAAAGAATTTGTAGACTATCTTGTTATAGACACACTTTTTAAAGATGACGATTATGCCTTTGAAATCTTAAAGATGTATAAAACTGAAAAGGTAAACACCATTCAAATTGAGAAAATAAAGAATAAATATCAAGAGATTTGGGATGAGGGATTCTTTTACAAAAAAACAATTTATCAACATAAAGGATAAGAAATGATTGAACTATTGGCACCTGCCGGTGATTTAGAAAAATTAAAGATTGCACTGATGTATGGCGCAGATGCCGTCTTCATTGGAGGACAGAATTTTTCACTTCGCGCTCGTGCATCAAATTTCACACTTGATGATATTTTAGAAGTAACCACCTTTGCTCATGAACGAGGAAAAAAAATCTATATGACAACTAATATCATTCCTCATCAAGAGGATATGGATGGATTAGTAGAATATTTGCAAGCACTAGAACAAAGACATGTGGATGCAGTCATATCAGCTTCACCATTCATCATCGATATGGCACTCAAACATACCAAGCTTGAGGTTCACTTATCTACACAGCAATCAGCAATGAATGCTGAAACAGTTAATTTTTGGCATAATAAAGGCATTACACGTATTGTTTTAGCTAGAGAACTTGATAAAAATCAAATCCGAAAATTAATTCCAAAAACAAAAGCTGATATTGAAGTTTTCATTCATGGTGGAATGTGTATGTCTTATTCAGGCAGATGCAGTCTTTCCAATAATATGACTGATCGAGATGCGAACCGTGGTGGATGTGCACATTCATGCAGATGGAATTATGATTTGGTTCAAAATGGAAAAAGTGTAAGCAATCATATGTTTTCGATGTCTTCAAAAGATTTGGAAGCACTAGAGCAAATACCTTTCCTGATTGAATCAGGTGTATCATCTTTAAAGATTGAAGGCAGAATGAAAAGCCTGCATTATATCGCAACAGTTGTCTCTACCTATCGAAAGCTCATTGACACCTATTTTAAGCATGGCAAAATAGAAGATTTCAAACCTTTCTTAAATGAACTTCAAAAAGCAGAAAACAGACAAACTTCACATGGATATTTGGAAGGATTACCGGGTACCAAACAACAGTTGTATGATAGAATAAGCGAGCAACCTTCGCAGCTTTTCATCGGTTTAGTTCAAGATTATGATGAAAAAACGGGTATTGCTACGATTGAACAACGCAATTATTTTGAAGTTGGTTATCAAATTGAAATCTTTGGTCCAAACGGTATTGAGCAATCATTTATTTTAGAAGAGATGACGGATGAAAATAATGAAAAGCTTAATGTAGCAAGGCACCCAAAGCAAATACTAAAAATCAAGGTTCCCTTCAAGGTAGAACCTTACGCAATGCTGAGGAAAATATGATGGATATATTTCAAAAAAACGGAAAATCCATTTCATATCAAATCACAACGAAAAAAATCAAAAACACCTATTTCAGACTCAAAGATGGGTATCTTCAAGTAACAACCGGTCCAGCAACTAAAAAGAAATTAATTTTGACTTATATTGATCTCAAGTTTGAAATGCTTCATCAAAAACTTGAGCTTGCTAAATCAGTTGAATCTACAGATGAAATCATGTTGTGGGGAAAGAAGTATGAATTCATAATATCCCACGGAAAATTTCGTTATCAAATCACAGATGACAGAGTCATCGTTCATTCAACTTGGACAGATGAAAAAAAGATCAAGAAACGTATTTATGCATCCGAGATACAAAAGCATCTTGAAGAAATAAAAGCTGAGATTGATCAAACGATTTCTAAGAAGGGACTTTCACCCATCCCCTTTAAACTTAAATATCTCAAGTCCAAATTTGGCAGTTATCACCGGAAAAACAAAGAGATTACTTTAAATACATTTTTAGCGAGATTAGATGTCATCTATCTTAGATACGTGATTTATCATGAGTATGCTCACGCGATTGTTTTCAATCACTCAAAAGATTATTATAAACTTTTATCTGAATTCATGCCAAATCACCGAGTTTATCAAAAAGACTTAAAAAAAATAGCAATTATTTGAAAAATGATGTATAATAATTAAGAAATTTAAGGAGGTACACCAATGGCTGTAAAGCAATCGTTTCAATTAACTCAAGAAGGTGTCGAAAATTTAAAAACAGAACTTATATTTTTAAAAGATGTAAAGCGTGGTGAAAATCTAGAAGCGCTCAAGGAAGCAAGAGCACAAGGCGACTTGTCAGAAAATGCCGATTATGATGCTGCTAGAAATGAACAAGCTCGTATTGAAGCTAGAATTGCTGAAATTGAAAACATCATCAAGAATGTTAAAATCATTAAAACGACTTCTGAAGATATCGTCAATATCGGAAAAACCGTTCGTGTACGTTTTCTAGAATCAAATGAAAGTAAAGAGTTCTATTTGGTCGGTAGTATTGAAGCCGATCCAAGAGCAAGAAAAATCTCAATTGAATCTCCTATCGGAAGAGCTATGCTCAACCATGCAGAAGGTGACACAGTCGAAGTAAAAACAGAAACAGGACGCATCTTTTCAATCGAGATTGTGGAAATTAACTAATGTCAGTTTACCAAAAATGTATACCGCATGCATATTATGCCTCCATTTTTGAAATCCCATATCAAAAACTGAAAGAGCAAGGTATAAAATCCTTGTTTTTTGACTTAGATAATACGATTATTGCCTATGATGAAGCAGAATTGAATCATAAGCAAATCGCATTCATCAATGATCTGAAAAAAGATTTTAAAGTTCTCATCCTATCTAACACGAATTTTAAACGTGTTTCCTTAGCTGTCAACCATTTGGATATTCCATATTTATGGCATGCAAAGAAACCACTCAAATTTGGATTTAAAAAAGCATTAAAAATGCTTGATGCAAATAAAGAGGAAACGATCATTATTGGTGACCAACTCATGACTGATGTCTACGGGGCATCCAGACTTGGCATGCGCTCCATTTTAGTTGCATCCGTCAAACGCAAATCTGATCGAATGATTACAAAATTCAACCGGAAACTGGAATTGATATTTATCAAAAAGATACAGAAAAAATCTCCTGCTATTTATGACGAAAGGCTCAAAGCATATGTCGAAGGTCATTAAATGCCAAGGATGTGGAGCAATCCTTCAAACTGATGATGACACCAAAGTAGGATATGCTTTATCACTAGAGCACGAATATTGTCAATCCTGTTACCGCTTGATGCACTACGGTGAAGCCAATATTCATTTTCATCCTGAAGATTTACCCAACTTGGAAAGCGATTCATTGATTGTGATGGTCAGCTCTGTCTTGCATCTGGATATGTTATTTAGCTATCCGGTCTATAGATATCAACCAGAAGCTCATTTTGTCTATGTCATCAATCAAATTGATTTATTACCCAACAGCACGAATTTGGATAAGCTCGTTGAAAAACTGACTCAAAGAGCACGTTCGATGAACATTCCTTTTCAAGATATTATATTAATGTCAGCGAAAAATACATTTGACATTGAAAATTTAAAGAAATACCTTGCATCATATAAGCACAAGAATATATATCTTCTCGGTGTACAAAACAGTGGGAAGACAACATTATACAAAGCACTGACCCATCAAACGAAAGCTTTAGCCTACAAAAAGGCAGGATTGACTCAAGAAGCCTTGTCTGCGCCATTTGGTGACCAGATCATCTATGATATGCCAGGTTTATATCAGGAAGGCTACTTGCACCAGTTATTGCCGTATGAAGTCTATAAGCATTTAATCCCTGAAAATGAAATCAAGCCAAGAATCTATCAGCTAAAAGATCAACAAACGCTGATTTTGGAAGGATTAATATCCATTTCTTTCACGGGTAAGGACATGAATGCCGTTTTTTATGGACATCACAATTTAAAAATACATAAAACCAATGCATCTCGGGTTAAAGACTTGCTTTTAAATAAGGAAAAGCACTTTGATGTCTATGTTGATGAATATGAGGAAAAAGCTTTAAGAATTCCCAAAGGAAAAATGCAGATTACATTTGCCGATATGGGATTTTTACATGTGGTTGGTCCAATGCACTTGAAAATCATTTATCCAAAGGGTATGCATTTAAGTATGACGGAGGCAATGTTTCAATGATTGAAGAAATCAAAAGAAAAGTGATTGAAAAACTAAAAAGTCATCCCAAAAGGTTAGAACATGTTTTGGGAGTTTATGAAACTGCAATCAAAATTGCTAAAGCACATCACTTGGATGAAGGAAAAATTGCAATTGCAGCTCTTTATCATGATTATGCGAAATATGATTCAATCGAGGATCAAATTGCTCATCTTGATTTAGAAACGATTAAGGATTATGTCGATACACCTGTAATCTATCATGCATTTGCAGCAGCAAAGTCATTAGAATTGGAGTTTAAGGTTTTTGATGAAGATGTCTTAAATGCCATGCGTTATCATGTTTGGGGTAGAATAGGCATGTCAGATATTGAAAAGGTTATCTTAATCAGCGATAGCTGTGAGCCCAATAGAAAATTTGATGATGCCAATTATATCTATCAACTAGCCTTAAGGGATCTTGATCTGGCTTGTGAATACGTCATGAAAGCAAGTATTGATTATATAAAAACAAAAGGACTTGTTCCAGCTAAGGAACAGGTTGAAGCATACATTTACTATATGGAGGTAAACCGTGGAAAAACTGAATAAAATAATTCAAGCAGTAGAGGATTTAAAGGTTAAGGATTTAAAGGTATACGATTTCAATCAAACATCACCATTTTACGATTATTTCGTGATTGCTACAACCAATGAAAGACAAGCAAATGCAGCAATCAATCATATAAAAAAGGCCTTACTTGCTGATGATGTCAAGCACATTGAAGGCAAGGGTGGCACGTGGGTTTTAATTGACTGCGGCGATGTCATCGTTCATCTTTTTCAAGAAGAAGATAGAAAATATTATGGGTTTGATCAACGTCTTATAGGAATTAAGCGGATTAAATAATGTTTGCAAGAGCATATGACTTATTGATGGCTGATGTGGACTATGAAGCCATCTATCAATGGTTAAAACCATATATAAAAAAAGATCAGACAATCATAGATGCTGGTTGTGGATCAGGATATTTGTTGCTAGAGCTTCTTAAAAACGGATATCAGGCTATTGGTATTGATCATGATACTGAAATGTTATCCTTAGCCCAAAACCGGTTACAGGAAAATGAACTCAATCCAATGCTCTATGAGCATGACCTAAGAGATTCTTTAGGTGTGAAGGTTGATGTTGTCTTAGCAATGTTTGATGTTGTTAATTATTTTAAAGGCATTCATTCAGTATTTAAACATATTTATCAAGCTCTTAATAAACAAGGACTTTTCATATTTGACATCTACAAAGAGGAAGTTTTCAAATTGTATGATAACTATACAGAAATTGATGATGAACCCATTCACTATGAATGGTATGTCAAAACAAAGAATCATCAATTATTTCACACAGTAAAGATTGAAGATGAAGTTGAAAAGATTAAACAATATGTATATCCCATTTCTTATTATCAGGAAGCTCTTGAATCATTAGGATTTAAAGTTGAAGTTAAAGATGGAGTAGATGAAAGAAAACACTATATAATCGCCTATAAATAGGCGTTTTTATATACAGATTCCTTTCTTCGAAATAGAGAAAAAAATAATAAAAAATAACTGTGTTCAAGATAAATACTGATAGGGTTTAAATAGGGTTTGTTGATTTATTCGACATTTTGTAAATTAAGCATTTCATCTTCGTAAACATATTCATATAACATACGTACAGACCACACCTTTTAATAAAGCAATTCCATATTAACCATACAGCTGGTGTGTGAAAACATATTAGTTTTGTATGTTCCCACTTTCCAGGATAAGGCCTTTAACCTGGAGTTAGGGAACATATTTTTGACCTTTTTATATGTTACTATGGTATATTCAACGGAACTTTCGAAAGCAACGTGATACTTTCCACGCAGTATGTATCTGTAAACATATGACTCTATTTTTATCATAACTTAGTATGACAAAACAGAATAGAATAATCAATTTAAATTCAAGGCTATCATTTAGCTTTGTTTTTATTTAGAAATTAATAATAAATATTGCAAAAAATAAAAAAACAGCTAGATGGCTTAAAATAGCCATATAGTTGGTTTTTATATTAAATTACTGCAAAAGTCGGGTTTTATTGCTTTCTCTCAGATGATCTAGCTTCCCACTGATGATATGATATATTGGAATAATCGAAGATATAGGCTTACTGACGATAGAAATAAGGATCTAGTGGCTCTTTTTTTGCCTTCGGTGGGTTGGGTATATTGTATCCAATATTTTTTGATTTTTTCTAATATACAATCATATTTAAGGGAAAAATTCAAATTACACACTGCATTTCATCATTTTTGGAATAAGTATAAAATACACACAAAATGTAAAAAGTATTTGACATAATGAAAAAAATATATTACAATATGTATATAATGCATTACAAATAAGAAGGAGTGTGTAAATAATGTCATATCAAGAAAAAAGGATAATCACAAATATAGCTTCACTTTCAGTATTTTTAGGAGCCTACTGCACATATATATTTGTTATAGCTCGATCAGGAACGATTGTACCAGATGATTTCCATTTTTGGGCGGAAACCATGCTGATATTTATCGCGGTAGGAATCGTTGCTATGATTATCATTCAAATCATTTTTCACATTTTGCTTACAATCGCGATTGCAGTGAAAGAGAAAAAATGCGATGAAGAGATAAATAACATCCTAAAATCGACCATGGTTGAAGATGAGATGGATAAGTTGATTGGATTGAAGTCATCTAAAATTGGATACATCATTGCTGCAGTCGGTTTCGTTGCATCGCTAGTTTTGCTTGTTATGGATTTTTCTCCCGCAGTGATGCTCAACATATTATTTTTGTCGTATTGTCTAGGAGCAATGTCGGAAGGACTCTTGAGCTTATACTTTTACAGGAAAGGAGTCAAAAATGGGTAATAAACTAAGAATATGCAATAACATCCGAACACTGCGTTTTTTTGCAAATGAAATGACGCAACAAGAACTTGCAGAAAAGTCCGGAGTTTCAAGGCAGACCATTATCGCTATCGAAGCAGACAAGTATTCGCCTTCTTTGGAATTGGCGTTTCGCATTTCCGAAGTATTCGGTGTCAAAATCATAGATGTTTTTGACTATAAAGAAAAAGGAGGTGCAAAATGAAAGCAGTTGTGTATGATAGGCACAATCATCCCAATAAGCTTGTATTCCAAAATGTTGATAAGCCAGTACCAAATGATGATGAAGTATTGATTAAAATCCACTCTGCTTCAGTAAATGCTCTTGATTATCGTTCAATTCAAATGGGAATAGGCATTCCAAAATCTAGAATTTTCGGTGCTGACATAGCTGGACATGTAGAGGCGATTGGAAAAAATATACACTCTTTTCACCCAGGTGATAATGTGTTTGGAGGTATTTTGGGTTGTGGTCTAGGTGGATTTTCAGAATATGTTGCTGTCCCACAAAATTCATTGATAATGATTCCTGACAATGTATCATTTGACGAAGCAGCTACTCTGCCTGTGGCTGGGATCACAGCTTTGCAGGCTTTGCGAAATAGAGGTAACATTCAAAAAGGACAAAAAGTTCTCATTAATGGTTCAGGAGGTGGAGTAGGAACTTTCGCCATCCAACTCGCCAAATTCTTTGGAGCGGAAGTAACTGCTGTCTGTAGTACACATAATGTAGAATTGGCGCGTTCCCTAGGCTCAGACCATGTGATTGATTACACGAAGGAGAATTTTACTCGATCCAATAATCGTTATGATCTTATCTTGGCTATTAACGGATATCATCCTCTTTCACATTACAAGCGATCTCTATCGACCGCGGGTATTTGTGTTATGGTAGGGGGGAAAATTTCTCAATTAGTAATATCAATATTATTTGGACCATTGATGTTTTTAGGTAAAAAAAAATTTCGTACTCTAATGGCAAAATCTAGTTCAAGTGACTTAAGGTTTCTGATTGATTTGGTTAAATCGGGTGAGATAAAACCCATCATTGATAGACGCTACCCACTAGAAGAAACCTCTGAAGCTGTACGATATCTTAGCGAGGGACATGCAAAAGGAAAAGTTTTAATCACAGTTTTGAAAATATAATAAAACAACAAAAAGATTGTTGCATCAAAGAGATACTTCAATTCTTGTAACATATATCTAGAGAATTGGAGTTGGGAATTTGATCATTCGAAAACTCGACTAATAATGAGAATCAGTTGATGAAATTGCGAGGGATGAGAGAGAAGAATGCAAGATATTTAAGTAAGTTATAGATTTAAAAAGAAGATTTATGTCAGTAATCTAAAAAACTATCTTTACATTCATATTACATATCCATTTCAAGTATTAATATGTTATGATATAGATAAATAAAGCAGTATGGAGGAGATTCAAACATGGAAAAGCAACGTTATCTTTACAAGAAGCAAGCAGAAGAAAATATGGTAGGAAAATACTCAATTGTCATACCTACGATACTTATTTTTGGAGTCGTGCAATCAGGACTATCAGCATTAACAAATAATTACAGGCCTAAGTATGAAATTGATTGGGAAACATATACACAAGTTATGGTAGAACCAGGTAACCCATCGCTTGTATTGGTATTTAGTGTTATAGCATTTTTAATCGGTGCTATTATTCTTTATGCGACTACAAAATTGTTTATACAAACAGCCCAAAATGAAACCCCTGTGATAGAAGACATTCTTTTAGTAGGAATGAAAGAAAATCCTATGAGATCTATAGCATTACAGTTTCTGATTACTTTATTCGTTGTATTATGGACAATCTTACTCATTATTCCAGGTATTGTAAAAGCTTATGCATATTCTATGAGTTTTTACTTACTACATCGCAAACCTGAATTGAATGCAAGTGAAGCGATTGATCGATCTAAAGAATTAACAAGGGGTTATAAGATGGATTTGTTTATACTGGACTTAAGCTACTTAGGTTGGTATTTTATTGGATTATTTACTCTGGGTATTTTGTGGTTTTGGATATATCCAAAGCATATAACAGCTAGAACATTATATTTTAATGAAATATTTGAAATCCATTATCCAAAACCTATTATTAATCCTGAAGAAGAGATTCAATAAGTCTTCTTATTAGTTACTTGAAGAAAATAGAGGTTTTTATATTAAATTTCGGCATTAGTTGTGGGGATGTTTTTTAAGAATGACCATAGTATATGATAGTCAATTTAATTGATTATTAGTAAATGATGCAAGTATAGAAAATATTCAAAAAGATTTCTCATTGAAAGTAGGAGTCTCAAGACAAACCATTGTTGCTATAGAAAAAGGACAATACTCACCAACACTAGAACTTTGTTTTAAATTAGCATTAGTATTTGATAAACCTATTGATGATATATTTTACACTGATTCAAAGGAAAAGAAGGAGTAAACTAGAATGAGTACAGTAAGAAAAGATTCAATTATTATTGGACTTTTATTTATAATTGCAATGATTGGAAGTTTATTAGGAGGAACAATCATTGAAGGCGTCATTGCTACTGACGGATATTTAGAGACGTTATTAGATAACTCTCTAGGTCTAATGGTTGGCGTAATTCTTGAGATCACTAATGGAATTGCAGTAATAGGAATTGCAGTAATACTATACAAATATATTAAAGAATTGAATGAACGACTAGCGGTTGGGTACACAGGACTCAGAATTATTGAAGCAATCTCATGTGTCTTTGCAGCAGTTGTTGCTATGTCTTTCATTACCCTAAGTAAAAATTTTTCAGCAATTGACTCAGCAAATTTAAATGTTATTGAGAATGTAATTTATGGATTTAGAAGTGACATATTAGGATTATTAGTACCAATATTCTTTAGTTTTAGTGGTTTGATTCTATATTATGTACTCTATAAAACAAAGCTAGTACCTAGATTCATTTCAATATGGGGAATAATTGCAGTAGTACTAATCTTTTCAATGAATGTATTTGGCATTAGTGGGAATATTCAAATACTGTTTGCACTTCCAATCATAACAAATGAGTTATTCTTAGGATTCTATTTAATATTTAGAGGATTTAAATTCAACAAAGATATGAAAGTGATTTAATTTAGCCTAAATAAAATTAAATACTTATGGCTTTATAGGTGTGAAAAAGACCGATAAGTATCCATATTTTTTGTTTTTCGACTTAAATAGATTCGCAACTATTTAGTATTTTTACATGACAAATTAAATAGTACCTCAATAGCACTTAAGAATCTAAGTACTATACCTTTTTCTGATATTTTACTAATGTATCACTTGGGAAATCGCATATAAAGAGAAAAGAAAAGAGTAAAATTATGAATTCAATCAGAAAAATCACAATAATTATAGGCCCTTTAAAATAGGTTGTGGTTTTTAGGAAACACACCTTTAAAATGGATTATGGTGTTACACCTCTAACATAATTATAGAGCCAAAACAAAAAAGAATTCACAATCTTGATCATTATTACCAAGATTTAAGAGTTCTTTTTTATCTTGAAAGTGTAGCATTTTTAACTGAAATTGAATAAGTACATAGCAACTTGGTATAATTAAGATATTAGAAATGAATGGAGAAAAAACTAGCCTAACATCCTCATACAAAATTATAGTACTTATTCACATTCCATCTACTATAAGATGGAGGTATGATATGAAACAAGCAATTATGATGACAATCATCTTAGTAATTTTAGGATGGTTTTGGTTATTTCCCAGACAAGAGAGCATAGAGTATATTGATCAAGCTGCAATCCCCTATGAAATCATTGAAGTTGAGATTAAAGGTGCAGTTTTATTTCCAGGTGTTTATCATTTCTTTGAACCAATCACTTTAGAAGAGGCATTCACCTATGCAGGTGGATTGTTAGAAGATGCTGATCAAACATCATTTAACATGTCTGAAGTGATTATCCGCGATCGTCAGATTACAGTCTCATCAATCAATGTGACCATAGAGACACCAACAGTACTCGTAAACGTCAACACAGCCAGTTTCAAGGAATTAATTACCATACCTGGTATGACTGAGACTAGAGCAGCATCCCTCATTATCTATAGAGAGCAATATGGGAAGTTTAATCATATCGATGAAATCATCAATGTAAATAACATAGGAACCGTCACACTTGAAAAAATCAAACCCTATATTACATTGGGATGATTACTATATAGAAGGTTATGCTCTTTTTTTAATGCTCCTAGGATGCTTTCATCCTTGGATTTTTGTCATTTTAGCTAGTTATCTTTATTGGCAAAGAAGAAATATCAAGTTGTCTGTCATTTTGATAGGTACCACATTATTACTGGTCCGTTTCTATTCTTTTGCATTAGAAACAGTACCCACCTATATCCATGGTGAAGCCAAAATAGTAGAAATCAATGTTTATGAGTATTCGGATATGATTATCCTAACATATCAAAATGATAAATTTCAAGCTTTTGTGAGCAGTGGAGTCTATCAAGTAGGTGACATCATCTTGATTGAAGCAGATGTCAAATCCTTTCGCGGTCAAACGATTCCTTATGGATTCAATCAAAAAACATATTACTTATCACAAAATGTTAAAGGATATCTTGATATATATCATATCAATTATGTTCGCGATTCATTTTCTATTTACACGTTAAGAGAGCAAATGAATCAATATCTATCTGGATTTCAATCTCAAATATACTTGAAAGCATTAATCTTGGGTGAAAAGAGTTTCACCGATGAACAAAGTTCATTATATAAAGATCTTGGAATTCTTTATCTGTTTACGGTGTCAGGACTTCATATTTATGGATTAATGCTTCTACTAAAAAAGGTCTTCTTTTACTTTAGCCTATCTGAGAAGACACAATTCATCTTAACCATCTTGATTTATATCATCATTCTTTATTTCAATCAATTTTCTATGAGTGTTTTGAGAATTGTGTTGATTTTTATCATGCAAAACCTCTTCAAAAAGATGAAGATAAATCTCACTCCATTGGATTTTATTCATCTTGCCTTTTTTATCTTGTTAATATTCAGAATAGAATGGATTTATCATTTGGGTTTACTCATGCTGTTTATCATTTTAAATTTTATCTATTTAATGTCACATACCTACCAAAAGCTGAATGGATATTTAAAAAGATTGCTATTATCTGTCATTATCATCATGAGTATCTTACCTTTTCAATCTTCTATTTCACCTTTTTTGATTCTATTGTTACCTGTGATTATATTCATACTCACGGGTCCAGTGTACATATTTTCAATTTTGATTTTATTTATTCCTGAATTGGATGGTTTTCTTAGCGTATTGATTAGTCACTTTGAAACTGTGATGAAATCGATAGAATCGAGAAATATTACCATAGTTCTCCCCGCACTACCTGACTATGGAATTATCCTTTATTATGCATTACTCATTATCATTTTTCGATCTCAAACGCTGATCTCTATGTTGAAAAGAAGCTTAATGATTTTTTTGCTTTTCATCTATTTTGTGATTGATGTGCATATGGTCAATGATATCAGGTTATATATGATTGATGTTGGTCAGGGAGACTCTATTTTGATTGTATCTTCGACTTGCACAATATTAATCGATAGTTATCAGCATGTACTGCCATTACTCAATGATCTTGGCATTTACCATTTGGATCATCTCATTCTTACGCATAGTGATAATGATCATATTCAAGAGGCTCAAAGTATAATTGACAATCTTGATGTTCATCAAGTTATCATCAATCCATATAACACATATCCTATTATTCATGGACAAATCATCGAGATGCAGTCTAATGATTTTATGAGATGTGGCGATTTATCCATCCAATTTTTAGGTCCGATTAGAGAGTATGAAAATTTGAATAATAATTCACTCGTTTTTCATCTATTTATCGAAAATAAGATTTTTTTATTTACTGGAGACATCGAGCAAGAAGTAGAACTTGATTTGATTCAAACATATGGAAGATTATTAAAAAGTGATGTTCTTAAAGTAGCGCATCATGGGTCAAATTCTTCATCTAGCGTTGATTTTCTAAGACTTGTTGATCCGGAAATAGCACTCATATCTTTAGATGGAAAAAATCGATATGGGTTTCCAAGCCAAGAGGTTATCTCAAGACTTAAGATACTTCAAGTTGACACTTACCGGACAGATACGATGGGCACCATTGTATATAGCAATCATCAAAAGAAAGAAAAATGGTATATGTATCTACCATTTTGACATGATTTTTAGTATAATATATGTAACAGTCAGGGGGCATGACCATGGCGGAGTCCATCTACCTTTATTACTGCAACAATGAATTTCAATTGAATCATAAGATTGATGAAAAACTTGCAGAATTTAATGTTGATCCTTTTAATATCATTAAGTACGATTTACTTGAAAATTCAAGTGATGATATTTTAGAGGATTTACAGACAGTTTCTTTTTTCGCTGAGAAGAAAGTTATCATTGTTCGTAATCTTGGCGAAATCGAAAAAGAAGGAGAATCAGTCATTAAGAATTGGGTTTCATATCTTGAAAAACCCAATCCTGATGTTATCCTGCTCGTGATTGTCAACGATATCATACCCGAAGATTCACCTCTTGGTGGAGCACTGTTTAAGTATGCCTATATTGAAAAGATCAAAGAGATGGATAAAAAGGAATATCCTGATTTTGTTCGCAATATGTTTAAAAAGTATCAATACATGATTACTGATGATGCGATTGAAGCATTACTGGAAAGAACAAATCTTGATTTTACTCTAATCAGTCAAGAAGCAGAAAAATTAATGCTATTTGCCTATGATAACAAAGAAATTACCGAAAAAGCTGTCCTCTTACTCGTAAGCAGAAACTTAGAAGAAAATATTTTTGAATTAACAAATGCACTACTTGCGAAAAATCAACCCAAAACCATTGAGATATTTTATGACTTGGTAGCAAGAAATGAAGATCCTTTAAGAATATTGAACAACATTGTCGGCAAAGTTAGAGAACTCATGCATACCAAACTTTTGATCGAAAAGGGATATCGTCAGGAACAGATAGCAGAACATTTTCATATGAAGAGCGGACGAGCATATTATTTGGTGAAAAATGCGCAATCCATATCCTTTAGTATTTTAGAAAACCATTTGAAGAAACTATCTAAGCTGGATTATGATATTAAATCTGGTAAGATCGATAAAAAATTAGGGTTAGAGCTCTATTTGTTAGGAGCATAGTATGTTAACACATCAAAAAATTCTTTTATTTGACTTTGAAACAACAGGACTCCATGGTGATCGAGATCAAATCATTGAAATAGGTGCGATTTTGCTTGAAAAAACAGAATCTGGACAATACCAGGCCATTGATGAATTATCAACTCTCGTCTTAGCAGATAGACCCTTGCCAGCAAAAATCATAGAAATCACCCATATTACTGATGAAATGCTCCTTAGAGACGGCATTAGCCAGGAAGAAGCATTTCACCGTTTTTTTAAGATGTATCAAGAGGATGTATTATTAGTTGCCTACAATATTCAATTTGACCTATCCTTTTTAATTCATTTTTTCAAAAAGTATTGGAAACCTACATTTCAAATGAAAAATGACATCTTAGATGTCATGGCAGTTTATAAGGATCGACACCAGTATCCACATCGCTTAGATCAAGCTGTGGCAACCTATCAAGTTGAGGTTTCCAACACGCATAGAGCCCTAGATGATATCAAAGCAACCCTCGAAGCCCTAAAGAAGATGGGACAAGAATCGGATAACCTGTCTAAATATGTCAATGTGATTGGCTATAATGCATCATATGGGGTTAATGGAATCAAACTTCCTCATGTGCGCTACGTCGCACAAAAGGGTGGATACAGGGAAATAGAAAAAAGCTAAAAAAAAGACACATCCGCTTGATGCATCCTTATAGGGTATTGACTAGATTAGCCAAACCTGATTTGTGTCTAGCGACGAAATTCTTGTGAAAGACTCCTTTTGCAAGACCCTTATCTAATTTCTTATGTGCGAAAGACAATGTTACAGTTGCTTTTTCTTTATCTTTAGTTGCTACAGCTAGTTCTACAGCTTTGACTGCAGTTTTGACAGATGATTTAAAAGAAGCGTTGTTTAAACGGCGTTTTTCATTGGTTTTATTACGTTTGATTTGTTGTTTAATATTTGCCACAATTTCACCTCCCATATGCGCATACCTATTGTATCAAAAGCATATTAAAATTGCAACAGTAAACGCATTTTTATGGTAAAATAAGGATATAAAGTTAAAGGAAGTAAGAAAATGACTACAGCTAATAAAATCACGATTCTTCGAGTGCTGATGATTCCAGTGATGATCGTCTTTATATATATAAAGCCTTTGCAAATACCCATTGGCTTTTTAAATTTGAACATCAACCAATTCATCTTTGCCATTCTTTTCATTCTTGCGTCATTTACTGATCTTTTGGATGGATATGTTGCTCGAAAATATCATCAGATCACAACCTTTGGAAAGTTCCTAGATCCAATTGCCGATAAGGTGCTTGTCATGGTCGCTTTTCTTTTCTTAATGATGATTACACCAGATCGTGTACCCTTATGGGCTGTCATGATAGTAATCATAAGAGAATTTACCGTAACCAGCATTAGATTGATTGCAGTCGAGCATGGTAACGTGATTTCAGCATCTCCCTATGGTAAGATAAAAACAGCGTCAACAATGATTGCATTAATACTGATGCTTTTTAATGATTTTGGATTACCACAACTTATTGGTGATGTCATCTTCTGGATTGCAATCTTATTTACTTTAATTAGCGGTATAGATTATTTGATTAAAAATAAAAAAATCATTTTGGATAGTATTTAAGAGTAAAGAAACAAACAAATAGCTATTATAATATGGAGGTGCACAAAACATGGATAAAGATAAAAGAGCACAAGCCCTAGAGGCTGCAATGAAACAAATAGAAAAGCAATATGGAAAAGGATCAGTGATGCGTTTAGGTGATGAGCCTGACCGTCATATAGCTGCGAACCCATCGGGTTCACTAGGACTCGATATTGCTTTAGGTATCGGCGGATATCCCAAGGGTAGAATCATCGAAATTTACGGACCAGAAAGTTCTGGTAAAACAACACTAGCCCTGCATGCGATTGCTGAGGTTCAAAAAGCAGGTGGTTATGTTGCCTTCATCGATGCTGAACATGCACTGGATCCTCAATACGCAAAAGCACTTGGTGTTGATGTCGACAATCTAATTTTGTCACAACCTGATACAGGTGAACAAGCATTGGAAATTGCTGAAGCTTTAATTCGCAGTGGCTCAGTTGATACGATTGTTATCGATTCTGTAGCTGCACTAGTTCCAGAAGCGGAAATCAATGGTGAAATGGGTGATTCCCATATTGGACTTCAAGCAAGATTGATGAGCCAAGCGATGAGAAAGCTTTCTGGCGTTATTTCAAAAACGAATTCAACAGCTATTTTTATTAATCAAATCCGTGAAAAAGTTGGTGTCATGTTCGGTAATCCTGAAGTCACTCCAGGCGGAAGAGCACTTAAATTCTATGCATCCATTCGACTAGAAATCAGACGTTCTGAACAAATTAAGAATGCAACGGATATCATTGGAAATAAAGCAAACATTAAGGTTGTAAAAAATAAAGTCGCGCCTCCATTTAAAACAGTATCGGTAGATATCATCTACGGTCAGGGTATTTCCAAATATGGAGAACTTGTCGATTTGGCATCGGGACTTGACTTAATCCAAAAAAGTGGAGCATGGTTTGCCTATAACGGCGAAAAAATCGGTCAGGGAAGAGAAAATGCAAAACAGTATCTCATGGACCATCCTGAAATCTATAATAAGATCTTCAAGCAAGTTTTAGATCACTATAAAATTTCATATGATAAATAAAAAGTCCCTCGGGACTTTTAATTTGGCTATGATACGACATTTAATGGATTGATTTCACCAAGTGAAAATTTGACATATTCAATAAAATTGACATCATTACCGCCCGTTGTTAGGGTATATTGAACTTTCAAGTATAAATTTGGTTCACTAACGGAAACAAATAGAAGTGGGTTTACTGGTAGAAGGTAATTGAATGCTACTGTCACTGGTTTTTCAAATGTTGATAATGCAACACTCGTTCCTACTGATCTGAGATTCGTCCAATCGGTTTGCAAAACTGGAGTCACGGATACATTTTTAACAGTATAGTTTTCACTAACCTCGTAGTACATCGTAAACTTATAATATCCACCAGATAATTCTTCTGTGCCTGCAATGATTACTGGGTGTTTGAGCTCACTCCACACAATGAATAAATTAAATGCATCAATTTCATCAGGATTCATAAATTTTTTGACATAAACCGTTTCATCTGTTTGCTCTACATCAAAATTGACTTTTCGATTGGTTGTATAAGATCCAATATAAGCAGTAAAGATCAGTGCAATGGGAATGATGATTACAAAAGCAAGAACAACAACCTTTAATCTATTCTTATGCAACCAGCTCCAAAATGAAGCTTTTGGTTCTATTGTTTGGTTTTTCATTTGGCTTAATAGCTCCTTTATCAAGTGTTCATTACCTATTATACATGAATTTAATTAAAATAAAAGACAAATCAAAAAATACTAACGGTTTCTTCATTGACTTGAAACTCAATAATAAGGTATAATGTAAAAGTACATCATGTATAGGACAATTTGTTTATATCGATTGTTTAAAATATTATTTAATGGAGGTGTTAGAATGTTACCAGTAGCATTCCCTGTTGTAGAAACAGTCATCTCCGTTTTGCTAGCCATCATTGGTTTTGTTGTTGGTTACTTTGTTCGGGTTTGGCACCGCGAAAAGAGTATCAAAGCAAGCCGTGATATGGCTGAAAAAATTGTTGAAGACGGAAAAAAAGAAGCCGAGAAAGCAAAAAGAGAAAGTGTTTTAGAAGCCAAACAAGAGATTTTTGTGTTGCGCAAGGATTTTGATAATGACATGCGCGAACGCAGACAGGTCGTGCTTAACCTAGAAAGCAAGGTCACTCAGCGCGAAGACACATTGAATCGTCGTGCTGTTCATTTAGACAAGCGTGAAGAAACGTTAGCACTACGTGAAGAAAAACTTGACGAAAAGAAAGAGCAACTCGAACAATTAAATAGCAAAGCGGAAGAAGTATTAAAGCAGCAAGAACAAAAATTGATTGAAATCTCTAGCCTTAGTGTAGACCAGGCGAGAGAAATCATTATGGTCAAAGTTAGAGAAAATATCTCTGACGAAATCGCCACGTACATCAAAGATGAAGAAGAAAAAGCAAAAAATGAAGCGCACTCACGCTCCAAGCAGTTGTTGTCTCTTGCCATACAAAAGTATGCAAGTGAAACCACAACAGAAAGAACTGTCTCAGTCGTTGATTTACCAAATGATGAAATGAAAGGCCGCATTATTGGTCGCGAAGGAAGAAATATTCGCACCATAGAGGCATTGACAGGTGTTGATCTCATTATTGATGACACACCAGAAGCAGTTGTACTTAGTGGATTTGATCCGATTCGAAGAGAAATTGCCAAGCGTGCATTAACCACGTTAGTATCCGATGGTCGTATTCATCCAGGACGTATTGAAGAAGTTGTTGAAAAAGCTAGAGTCGAAGTGGATATTTTTATTAGAGAAGCTGGTGAAGACGCAGTCTTTACAACAGGCATCGGTCGTATTCATCCGGATTTAGTGAAGTTATTAGGTAGATTAAGTTTTAGAACAAGTTATGGTCAAAATGTGTTAAAACATTCGATAGAAGCTGCGTTTTTAGCAGGTAAGCTAGCTGCAGAAATCGGTGAAGATGAAATACTTGCACGTCGAGCTGGACTGTTACATGACATTGGAAAAGCAGTGGATCATGAGATTGAAGGCGGACATGTTGAGATTGGTGTTAACATTGTCAACCGTTATAAAGAACCTAAAGAAGTTGTTGATGCCATTGCATCGCACCATGGCGATAAGGAACCAGAAAGCATTATTGCAGTCTTGGTTGCTGCTGCTGATACACTAAGCGCTGCGCGCCCAGGTGCTAGAAGCGAATCCATGGAAAACTACATCAAACGTTTGGAACAATTAGAAGCCATTTCCAACGAAATTCCTGGTGTTGAAAAATCTTATGCGATTCAAGCTGGACGCGAAATAAGAGTCATCGTCAAAGCAGATCAAATAGATGATTTATCAACCTTCAAGGTTGCGCGTGAAATCAAAGAACAAATTGAACAAAAGATGACATATCCTGGAACAATCAAGGTTACTGTTATCCGTGAAACACGAGCAACAGATACTGCAAAATAAGAGGCTTATGCCTCTTTTTGTTAGAAAGAAGTGAAACGATGAAAATATTATTCATAGGCGATATCTACGGTAAACCAGGTTTAGAAATACTAGCAAATCGCTTACCCGAATTAAAGGACACATACCATCCTAATTTAATCATTGCCAATGCAGAAAATGCATCGCATGGTAGAGGTATTAATTTAAAGATCTATAAGGAATTGATGAATCTGGGCATTCACGCGATCACCATGGGTAATTGGGTATGGGGAAATCGTGAACTCTTTGAATTTATCGATCAATCGAATGTGGTTCGTCCCATGAATTTTAGAAATGCACCAGGCAGAGGATTTATCACAATCAACTACAATGGACAAAAACTGCTTATCGTTAATGCACTTGGAAGAACTTTTATGAATCCCAATATCGATGATCCCTTTACGGGCATTGAAAGCATCGTTGATAATGAGAAGGCAGATTTTGTTCTGATTGATTTCCATGCGGAAGCAACCAGTGAAAAAGTTGCATTAGGGCATTACCTAGACGGAAAAGTCGATGCGATTCTTGGAACCCATACGCATGTCCCTACTGCTGATGAAAGAGTTTTACCCAAAGGCACACTCTATATTACTGATGTCGGGATGACCGGTCCTTTAAACGGAGTTATTGGTGTTAGTAAAGAAATTGTGCTAGACCGTTTCTTAAATGGTTTCTCTAAGCCAAATGAGGTAGCACTAGGAGCAAAACAGCTCAATGCTGTCATTCTTGATTTGGTTAAAAAAACAATTCAAAGAATCCATATTGAAAGCGAAACAGTATAAAACATACTGTTTTTTCATGTATAATGAGCATAGGTGATTGAAAATGAGCAACGTTGATATTGATAAGTACTTCAAGCCTGATTTAAAAAAGGCTCGAAAGCGAAGTAACAATGCAATTGAAAAATTAAAGTTTGATTTGAGTGATGCCCATCAAAAGATTGGTATCAATAAAACATATATGATTCATACTTACGGCTGCCAAGGTAATGAAGCTGATACTGAAACCATGGCAGGTATTTTAGAATTGATGGGATTTACTAAAGCAACATCTGAAGCGTCAAGTGATGTTATTATAATAAACACTTGTGCTATTCGTGAAAATGCGGAAAATAGAATTTGGGGCGAACTAGGCAGATTAAAAGCATATAAACGCCAAAATCCCAATTTGATCTTAGGTCTTGCTGGGTGTATGGCACAAGAAGAAAATGTTGTTGAAAAAGTACTTAAGAAATATCAGCATGTCGATTTGGTTTTTGGTACCCATAACATATACAAGCTTCCTGAATATATTGAAACAGCTTTATTTTCTAAAGAGCGGGTGATTGAGGTCTATTCTCAAGAAGGGGAAATCATAGAAAACCTGCCCAAAATTAGAAATCACAAGTTTAAGGCATGGGTAAACATCATGTTTGGTTGTGACGAGTTTTGTACATATTGTATCGTTCCCTATACCAGAGGTAAGGAAAGATCACGTTCCCACGATGAAATTATTCTTGAGGTCAAACAACTCGTCAAAGAAGGATATAAGGAAATTACCCTTCTTGGACAAAACGTGAATGCATATGGAAAGGATTTTACAGACAGTGATTATACTTTTGGAGATTTATTAAATGAATTAGATGATTTAGGGATTGAACGCATCCGATTTACAACAAGTCATCCTCATGATTTGGATAAAAAAACAATCGATTCAATGAGAAATAACAAACACGTCATGCCCTTTTTCCATCTTCCTGTCCAATCTGGAAGCAATAAGATTTTAAAGAGAATGAACAGGCATTATACAAAAGAGTCTTATCTTGAAGTTCTAAGCGAACTGAAAAAGAATGTGCCAGGCATAACTGTTACTACAGATATCATTGTAGGCTTTCCTGGAGAGACGGAAGAAGATTTTCTTGAAACGCTTGACCTTGTAGAAAAGGCTCAATTTGAAGGTGCATTTACTTTTGTATTTTCAAAAAGAGAGGGTACACCTGCAGCACAATATGAAGATGATATCCCGCAAGAATCAAAAAAAGAACGGCTCTACATGCTCAATGATCGAATCAATACCGGGTATTTGAAAGGTAATCAACGGTTTCTAGATACGACTGTCAAGGTATTGGTTGATGGAGTTTCAAAACATAACGAAGACGTACTTGCTGGATATAGCGAACATAATAAATTGGTGAATTTCAAAGGCGACAAGTGCTTGATTGGCCAAATTGTCGATGTCAAAATAAAGGTAGCAAAGACATGGTTTTTACTAGGTGAAAAAGTATGACCGAAAAAGAAAAACTTATCGAAATGATTCTTCAAAATGAAGATATAAAGAGATATAGACGTATTGAAAAAACAATCAATAGCAACAAACAACTTAAAGCAAAAATCAATCAGCTAAAAGCTGTTCAAAAGCAATTGATCAATGCCAAGCAAATTGAAAAAAAGCAAGCGGTCATTGAGTTTGAAAATCTTTATGAAACGCTTTTAAAGGAGATTGAAGACTATCCGTTGATGTCGGATTATTTGGCTTTGCAAGGCGACATTAACGAAATGATGCAGACGATACAATCTATCATAGAAGAAGGCATTGAAAAGGATTTTGAATGAGAACGGTCGATAATGACCGTTTTTATATAAAAAAACTCAAATAACTTGATAAAAACACTAAAACATTGTATTATTAATACAAAGAGTTAGTAGGAGGTCTGCCATGCCAAGACTTACACGAGAAAGTAATGTTGCTGTTGGAACCAAAGACTATAAAATCGAAGAATTGCTCAAAACTATCATTTATTTACCTGCAGATCAAATCAAGTCTTTCTTCATCGAGATCGGGTTAAAAATTCCTCGTGAGCTGAGAATGTTTGTCTTAAGAGAGACACTTCGCGAAAAGGTTATTGAGACTAGAAAATCTAGATTGACCTTAGCCGATGAACTTAACTATCGTCTGTCATGGTTCACGGAATTTACTGAAACGCAGCTTGAAAATCTGCTCATCTTTTTTGATGATCACAAAATTGAAAGAGACTTTCTAGAAGATTTTTGGACTGACTTGATTTCGTATTTAGTTGAAAAAGAAGTATCATCTAAAAACTTAAAAACACTACTTGACGACAGTATTACCTATGTCAAAAAACATGGGCTTGAACTTCCAAATATGAAGAACTTCAATCGTAATATCAAGGATTTATTCTACGATAGTTTTGGTCGTATTGACGGACTGACCCCAGCGAAATTTAGACCGGTGCTCTATAAGAGTTCTACTTTATCAGAGGTTAGAGACTTAGGTTCTAAATATGATGTCGATGTCCCACGCAGATTGAAGAAGACCGAACTTGCCAATATCATTATCAAAGAACTTAAAGATCGTGGTCAACACACTGAAAAGCTTGAAGGTGAAATTAGGAGCATGTCCGTTTTGGTTATGCAACGTTTTGCTATTGATCATGATATCAAAGCTTCTACCGAATTGAAAAAAGAGGAAATTATTGAATATATTCTTGCCAATGCAAAAGAAACCAAAGAAACATACTTTGTCCCTGAATCACAGGAAGTATACGAAAAGGAAGTCGATGAGGTTGCTGAGCACTTAGATGATGATCTGGAAAAGGAAGAGGTAGTTGAAGAAGAACCCATTGTATTTGATGAACCAACACCTGAACCTGAAGTTGAAGAAAAACCCGAAGTTGAATCCGAACCTGAGGTAGAAGAAGTTATTAAAGAAGAAAAGATTGAAGAAAAACCAGCATTCATTGAAAAGCAGCCTGTTACACAGGTCGTTCAAAGTTCCATCGATATCAGTGAGTTAGTTGCTGAAATCAGAAAATTAAGGGAAACATTTGAAATCGCACTACTGACACAAAAAGGTAAGCTGGATGCTAAAGAAGAAGAAAAAGCTAATGCAATTCAAGTATCAGACCTACAAGTAGAAATACCTGATCATGCCGCAGTTATATTAAACTCAGCTGAATTTTATGGTGACCCTAAATCACTGAAAAAGATTATTAAAAATGATGAAGCTGATGAAAGAGAACGTTTTATTGAAGAAAAGAAAGCTGAATCGTCGATCGGGTCGGACAGTTCTGAAGATGAAGACCAAATGCCTGGTGAATTACGCTTTTTCGGTAAGATGTTTAAAGGCATTGGTAAGGGCTTATTGAAGTTACTCAAGTTCCTTCTTAAGTTTGCCCTCATTGTGGCTGTTATTGGTGTCATATTGTTAATTCTATATGCAGTATTGACATATTTCGTTACAACACTTACCTTCCTCGAAGGTGTCAACAATTTCTTGAATAGCATTCAAATTAGCGGTGTAGGATTATTGGATAGATTACATGCTATTCTAGCCTCACTAGGCTTGTAAAAAAAATAGATTGAGGGGGCAACCATGGATAAACAAAAATACACCCCAATGATGCAACAATATCTTAAAATTAAAGAAGACTACGCAGACGCGATAGTCTTTTTTAGATTAGGTGATTTTTATGAAATGTTTTTCGATGATGCCATTTTAGCATCAAAGGTTTTAGAAATCGCTTTGACTTCAAGAGATGCAGGTGCGAAGGTTCCGATGTGCGGAGTACCATATCATGCAGTGAAACCCTATGTTCAAAAGTTAATTGAAAGGGGATTCAAGATTGCTATCGTTGAGCAAATGACAGAACCAGGTAAAGGATTAGTCAAACGTGAAGTCATCCGTTTGGTTACACCTGGAACCGTCTTGGAAGACGGCATTTTGGATGCTAGAACCAATAATTTCATAGCTAATGTTTTGTTAACAGAAAAAGGATATGCACTCACTTATATCGATATCTCGACAGGTGAGTCATTTATCACAGACGGATTGGATAAAAAACAAGTCTTTGATTTGATTCAAAGTCTCGATATTAGAGAAGTTGTTTTACCTGTTCGTTTTGATGATTCATTTATTCAGAATTTAAAAGAAAATGATCGTTTAGTTTCCTATAGTGATGATTATCAAATCATTGAGCACCGTTATATGAATCATCTTGAAAGTGATCAGAAGCGTGCAGCATCTCATTTGTTAAATTATTTAGTCAATACTCAAAAACAGATGATTAATCATCTGATGCCTTTTAAGGTTGTTGAGCGCATTGGTCATATGCATATTGACTATCGTGTAAAAAAACACTTAGAGATTGATGAATCACTTATCAATCAATCACAAACTACACTGATTCACTGGATTAATGATTGCAAAACTGCTATGGGATCAAGAATGCTCAAATCGATGATTAATCATCCATTATATGACATCAAAGCATTAAATGAGCGATACGATTTAATAGAAGCACTCAAGCCATATCAGCCACGAGAACGTGTGATTGAACATTTACGCTATATCTACGATATAAACCGAATTGTTGGACGCGTAGCGTTCAACACAGTTAATGCAAGAGATTTATATCAACTCAAGGAAACCTTGAAGCAGGTTCCTGACTTAATGTGCTCCTTAAAGCTATATCAAAGTTCAATGATTGATCGCTTGGTTGATCAGATGGTTGATCATCATGAGCTATATGAATTTTTGGAATCGGCGATTCATCCTGAACCTCCTATCACCCTCAAGGATGGTGGAATCATTAAAGAAGGTTTCAATCAAAAATTGGATGAACTGCGAAATATCGATTTATACGGACAGCAATGGCTATTGGAATTTGAAATTGCGGAACGTGAAAAAACCGGTATTAGAAATTTAAGAGTTGGGTATAATCGTGTATTTGGATATTATATTGAGGTTTCAAAGGGCAATGCATCTATGGTCAAGGATGAATTCGGTTATGAAAGAAAACAGACTTTGGCGAATAGCGAACGCTATATCACCCCAGTTTTAAAGGAAAAAGAAGATGACCTGCTTCATGCTAAAGAACGCAGCATGACGCTAGAGTATGAACTCTTCAAAGAGATTAGAGCATACACTGAACAGTTCACCTTTTCCCTTCAGGAACTATCCACTCAAATCGCTCAAATCGATGTCTATTTAAATCTTTCAATCATATCTGAAAAATATAACTTTATCAGACCCATACTTCATGAAGAAAGAACTGTTGAAATCATTAAAGGCAGACATCCTGTTGTAGAGAAATTCACTAAATTCGTTGCTAATGATGTCATCATGAACGAAGGAGAAATCTTTTTAATAACCGGTCCGAACATGAGTGGGAAATCCACTTATATGCGGATGTTTGCGATTATCGTTTATATGGCACAAATCGGTTGTTTCGTTCCTGCTGAAAAAGCAATATTACCCATCTATGATGCCATATTTACGCGCATTGGATCTTCAGATGACTTAAGCGGTGGTAAATCCACTTTTATGGTAGAAATGGTTGAATCCAATGAAGCCTTGACAAAAGCGACCCAGAAGAGTTTGATCTTATTTGATGAAATTGGTAGAGGAACTGCAACCTATGACGGGATGGCACTTGCTCAAGGCATGATTGAATTTATTCATGAAAAGATTAAGGCTCAAACGCTTTTTTCCACACATTATCATGAACTGACTGTATTAGAAAATAGTCTGGAACGCTTGACAAATCTATGCGTCAAAGCCAAAGAAGAGCATGATACGATGGTGTTCTTACACCACGTAGGAAAAGGTACAACCGACAAATCTTACGGCATTCAGGTTGCCTCACTTGCACACTTGCCAAAAAGTTTAATTACGAGAAGCAAGCAGATTTTGATGAAACTGGAAGAAAAGGAAAACAAAGTTGTTCTGGATTTGTTTAACTACGAAAAATTTGAAGAAGAAAACATACAGATTATCGATGCTGATAAGGTTGCTGTATTAGATGAAATCGAGAAAATCAATACGGACAATATGACACCAATTGAAGCACTATTACTCATCAAGCATTTACAATCTTTAATTAAAAAGTAGGTAGAGATTCATGTCAATCATCAAACAAATGAATAGCAAGCTTGCCAATATGATCGCTGCAGGAGAAGTCGTAGATCGTCCGGCATCAGTCGTTAAGGAGCTTATGGAAAATTCAATCGATGCAAAAGCCAACATCATCTCAATAGAGATCAAGGATATGGGCATGCACTCCATTATCGTGACTGACAATGGCGCAGGGATGGATTTTTTAGATGCGCATTTAGCCTTTGATAGACATGCCACAAGTAAAATTCTTGAAGAAAGCGATTTGGGACATATTGGTACGCTTGGATTTAGGGGAGAAGCTCTTGCTGCGATTGCTTCCGTTTCCAAAGTGACCCTCAAAACCAAACAGGATGAAAATGAAGGCATTCAGGTTATCTATCATGGCGGACAATTTGTAAGTGATGGTTTGGCTACACTCAACAAGGGGACAATCGTTGAAGTTAGTGATCTTTTCTATAATACACCGGCGCGTTTCAAATATATCAAGTCAGAACTCGCAGAACGGCAAGCAATCATTGATATATTTGATCGATTGGCTTTAGCTCACCCACAGATTAGATTTTCACTTGTTATCGATGATAAATCTGTTAAAACAACCTTTGGCACCAATGATTTTTATAGTTTGATTAATCAAATTCATGGATCTAAAATGACAGATGATATGACTGTTTTTGAACGTCGTATTCAAAAAATCAGAATCACTGGCCATCTCTTAAGTCCTCAGATAGCGAGATCGAGAAAAAAGGATATTTCCATATTTGTCAATAGCAGATATATCAAAAATTATAAACTAATTCAGTCTGTAATCGATGGATATCATAGTTTCATGATGGTTGGCAAGTATCCTATTGCCCTCATTCATCTAGAAATGGATCCAAGTTTATTGGACGTGAATGTACATCCTCAAAAATATGAGGTTAAATTTGTCAATGAATCGATTCTTGCCTATTATATTGAAACCTTTATCAAAGAGTCTCTTTTTGATAAGACTCATCAGATTCCCGAAGCACTGAAGATGATCCACAAAGAGGAAAATGAAGCATACTCACCCATTAATATGAATTTTGGTGAAGCCATGCTAAGTGAATCAAATATCATCTACAATAAACCAAATGAAAATGAAAGAACACCTAAACTTCCCGATTTTGAATATGTTGGTATTTTTTCGGGGACTTATATTTTATTTCAAAATGAAGAAGGTCTATATTTGATGGATCAGCATGCGGCTGCTGAACGTATCCGTTATGAACACTATTTTCAATCGCTTGCCAAACCCAATCAAACAGTAAAGCGTTTATTGTTTGCCCATCAATTAAGATTGACAACAGATGATATTTTAGTCCTCTCAAGGTATCAAGAAATGCTAAATACCTATGGATTTTACTTTAATGAGCAGATGGAATTAATTGGTTTGCCTGTCTGGCTTAACGATAGTGAAATTGAAATTGCAATTGAAGCCATGATTTCCATGCTCATTGAAAAACAGACTATTGATTTATCCATTCTTAGAGATCGTTTGGCAAAAGACATCAGCTGTAAGGGAGCAATTAAGGCGAATAAAGCATTGAGTTTAAATGAGATTAATGCGATAGTAAAAAATCTTAGAACATGCGAAAATCCTTATACATGCCCACATGGAAGACCTACGGTAATCAAATTATCGCATTACGATATCGAGCGTATGTTTAAGCGGGTGGTTTAATGAAAAAGGTTTTAGTCATAGTTGGTCCAACTGGATCCGGCAAGACAGAACTGTCTATTCGCCTAGCTCAAGCTTTAGATACACAAATTATCAATGGTGATTCAGTCCAAGTCTACAAAGGCCTTGATATTGGTTCCGCCAAAATCAAGCCACAAGAAAAACAAAATATCATTCACCATTTAATCGATATTGTATCTCCAGGTGAAGATTATAGCGTATATCACTTTCAAAGGGATGTCAGAGCACTCATTCTTAAGCTTGATTTGCCATTGATTGTCGGAGGTACAGGACTATATATAAAAGCTGCTCTCGCTCAATATGAATTTGTTGAGTCCAGTAGAAATCAGGATTTTGAATCTCTATATCAGAATGAATCCAATGAATCTCTATATCAAATGCTCATCTTTCGTGATCCGGATATCAAAATAGATATTCAAAATAGAAGAAGATTACTTAGGGCACTTGAACAGGCACTATCAGGTGAACTCCGTTCAAAAAAGACAGAAAAAGATATACTTTTATATGATGCACTGGTTCTTTATCTAGATTTGGATAAAACGATTCTAGAACAAAGATTGAAATCACGTTTAGATCTTCAGATTGAACAAGGGTTCATCGAGGAAGTTAGAGGCTTTAGAGAAAAAAAGATATATGTCAATGCCATTGGATATCGTGAGCTCAATCGTTATCTTGATGGTACTTATGGTCTTGATGAAGCTAAGGATGAAATCATTATGGCAAGTAAGAGATTGGCGAAAAGACAAAAGACTTGGTTTAAAAACCAGATGCATCCCATCATGCTTGATGCTTTGAGTGACACACTCTTTGAAGATGCACTCAAAATCATTCAAACATTTCTAAAGGAGGGTTAAAATGAGAATCTTTTTAATTGGAATGCCTGGATCAGGCAAAACAACCATATCAAGAAATCTTGCAAATATTTTAGGATATACATATGTAGACTTAGACGGTGTCATTGAAAAAAATGCCATGATGTTTATCGAAGAATTTTTTAACAAATATGGTGAAAAGAAATTCAGACAATTGGAAACCGAAGCACTGCTCAAACTTCCCGAAGGTAATTTAGTTGTTGCTTGTGGCGGAGGTATTGTCACTGTTGAAGAAAATAAAGCATTAATGCAAGGTATCAAATTTTATTTAGATACTGAGTTAAAAGTGATTAAAAAAAGACTGGAATCCGATTATCATAGACCTCTATTGACCCAAAAGACTTTAGAACAGCTTTTTGACGAACGCTACTTTAGGTATCAAGATTTTGCCGATGTGATCATATCCAATAATTTTGATATTGAAACAACTGTCAAAGTTATTTTAAATTATTTAAAACACGAGGTAAATCGATGAATATTCTAGTCATTCATGGACCCAATCTAAATATGCTTGGCAAGCGTAATCCCGAACTTTACGGAAACTTTACACAAGATGAACTTTATGAGGAACTCTCCAATCAGTTTCCTAATGTAGATTTCACGTTTTACCAATCCAATGTTGAGGGTGAGCTGATTGATGTCATTCATCACTCAATGAACGAAAATTATAATGCTCTACTCATAAATCCAGGTGCGCTTACACACACGAGCATCGCACTTCGTGACGCAGTAGAGATGCTCGAGATTCCTAAGGCTGAGGTTCACCTTTCTAACATCTTAGAAAGAGAAGATTTTAGAAAGGTTGATTACATCAAAGATGTAGTCGATGGACTCTTTATGGGGAAGAAAATCGATAGTTATATTGAAGCTGTTGCCTTTTTGTTAACTAAAAGCGTTGTTTAATGCATTTGAATCGTGTATAATAGAAACGGCAAAAACTTTAAGGAGTTAAAAACTTATGATTAGTACAAATGATTTTAAAACTGGACAAACGATTTTACAAGATGGTAACATTTATTCAGTCATCGAATTTATGCATGTTAAACCTGGTAAGGGTGGGGCATTTGTTAGAACAAAACTCAGAAATTTACGAACAGGCTCGGTTACAGACTACACATTCAATGCAGGAACAAAAATTGAGCGCGCACAAATTGATAAAAACATGATGCAATATCTTTATGCAAATGGCGATAGACATGTTTTTATGAATAATGAAAGTTATGAGCAAATTGAGATTCCCGCAGCTCAAATCGAGTATGAACTCAAATATATTTTCGAAGGTATGTCTGTTGAAGTTATGTTTTATAACAACGTTGAAATTCTTGGTGTTTCACTGCCTGACAAGGTAGTCTTAGAAGTCAAAGAAACTGTCCCCGGTGTCAAAGGTGATACAAAAACCAATGCTTTGAAAGATGCAATCATGCAAACAGGGTTATTGGTCAAAGTACCAATGTTTATTGAAGAAGGCGAAAAAATCATTGTCAATACCAATGATGGTTCTTATGTCTCAAGAGACAAATAATAGTATCCACGAGCAATCGTGGTTTTTTTATGTTTTGAGCAATAAACTCTTTGTAATAATAACAACATATCAATTCTTACTTTGTAAAAAATATGCTATAATGTAACAGGTGAAGAAAATGGAACGATTGCAAAAAATACTAGCACATGCCAACATTGCATCAAGACGTAAATCCGAAGAAATTATTTTAGAGGGTCGTGTCAAGGTCAATGGTGTGATTGTGACTGAACTAGGATCTAAGGTTGACAAGCATGATAAAATCGAAGTAGATGGCAAACCAATTGAGATGGCACAACATCTTTATTTTTTGTTAAATAAACCCACTGGATATGTTTCAACTACATCAGATGAGAAAAATAGAAAAACTGTTCTCGATCTCCTACATCCCGATTTTAAAGACATTCGTCTTTATCCGGTTGGTCGTTTGGATTTTGATACAGCAGGTATCTTGATACTGACTAATGATGGTGATTTCACCAACAAGATGACACATCCCGAACACCAAATTGAAAAAGAATACCTAGTTAGAGTGGAAGGCATCGTCATTCGCAAGAAGATTATTGCTTTACGAAATGGCGTCATTATCGATGATGATTATCTAGCAGTCCCTAAGGAAGTCAGACTTCTTGAACTTGATAAGCAATATCAAAGCACCCTCATTTCCATTACGTTAACTGAAGGAAAAAATAAGCAGGTTAGAAAAATGATGGAGGCAATTGGTCATCCCGTCAAGAAATTGACTAGAGTACGTTATGATTTTTTGACTTTAGAAGGCGTAGAACGAGGAGCATATCGACTTCTTAAAATTCATGAAGTTAAAAAACTGTATGCGCATTCACAGCCAAAAAAATAAAAATTCATTATTTATAGAGTAAAAACATGGTATAATTACTGTTGTATGGAGGAAAGATATGCCTGGATACAAATTAGCTATTGATGGACCAGCAGGATCAGGAAAAAGCACAATTAGTTCTTTAATCGCTAAAAAATTAGGGTGGACGCACATAGACACTGGTGCGATGTATCGAGCAGTCACATTGCTCGCCATCGAATTAGGCATAAATTTAAATGATGAAGCGTCATACCGTTTTTTAGAATCCGCTCAAATTCACTATGATTTTAATCGCATCTATATCGACGATAGAGATGTGACAGAGGCTATCAGAAGCGAATCAGTAACCAACAATGTATCATTAGTTTCAAGTTTTCCTTATGTTCGACAAAAACTTGTGGAACTTCAACAACAAGCTTCTCAAAAAGGAAATATCGTTATGGATGGTAGAGATATTGGAACTGTAGTCCTACCGCATGCGGATTTGAAAATTTTCTTAACTGCAAATGTTGAAGAACGTGCCAAAAGAAGATATAAGGAAAATGTTAAAAAGGGCAAAGAAGCTCAAATTTCAAAAGTGATAGAAGACATCGTCATTAGAGACAAAAAAGACTCTACAAGAAAAGAGTCGCCTTTACGCAAGGCAAGTGATGCTGTTGAATTAGATACAACTTTCTTAACCATTGAAGAAGTGGTTAACAAAATTATAGAATTGACCGACAAAAAGGAGAACAATCATGGAGTTTAAGATGTTGAAGGTGGGCCAAATCGTAGAGGGTACCGTCATCAAAGTAGAAGAAAATACAATATATTTAGACGTACAATACACAACCGAAGGTAAGATTCATCTGGACAATTACGACAAGCCAGCACCCGAATCATTTTTTGGTTTAGTCAAAGAAGGCCAAAAGGTAAGAGCAAGAGTTCAAAAGATTACAGATGACCCAGCTCAAATCTTATTATCACGTCTTCCTCTTTTGATTGAAGAAAAATTTGAGAAAATACAAAAATTAGTTGAATCTGGTGAAACTGTCAAAGCGAAAGTAAGACAGATTTTGGATAAAGGGTTAGTCTTGAGCTATATGGAAAACGAAGTTTTCTTGCCTTACAGCCTTTTGGACTATGATTTAGTCAAAGATAAAGAATCACTAAAAAATAAGATCTTAGAGGTTCAAATTATTGAAGCGACGATTAAGGGTAGAAGCAAACGTGTTGTTGCTTCAAGAAAAACCATTTTTGAAAAAGAAAGACAAGAAGCATATGAGCAACGTCTTCAATCAAGACAGGTTGAACTTGATAAAATCAACACTGGAGATATTCTTAGAGGCGTTATTGATAAGATAGAAGCTCATGCAGCAACCATTCGTTTTGATCATGTCGTTGGGTTACTCCGCATCTCTCAGGTAAGCCATTACCGTATAGATAAGATTGAAGATGTTTTAAGTCTTGGCCAGGAAATTGATGTTAAGATTATCAAAAAAGAAGGCAATCGTCTTGATTTATCCATCAAAGCCCTTCAAAAAACACCTTATGAAGAATTCTACGATGCACATAAGGTTGGAGAACAGGTTACAGGAACTGTTTTTCAGAAGCTTCCATTTGGTATTATTGTTGAAGTTGCCAAGGATGTTAGAGGTTTGTTGCATAAAAACGAATTTTCATGGAATCCTAATGACAATTTTGAATCTTATGTCAAAATTGGCGATGAAGTCACGCTTTCTATTATCCAATTGGACCCTAAAAAAGAACGTATCGCCTTATCTAAAAAGGCTTTAGACGATAATCCATGGAAAAATGTCACACTTAAACGTGGAGATGTTGTAGAGGCAGTTGTTCAAAGTGTATCTAAAGAAGGATTAGTCGTCATGGTTCAAGGTATTCTCGGTGATATCGCTGCACAGGATCTATCCAATGAAAAGATTGGAAAACCTGAAGATTATTTTGCTGTCGGTGATACCGTCAATGCTTATGTCATTGAAGCAAATAAAGACCAATGGTCACTTAAATTATCTATCCGCAGAGTACTTGAAAAAGCAGAGCGCGATTCATTTGAACAATATCTTGAAGATGAAGAAACAGAAAAGAATCCAACTATTGGAGACTTATTTGCTAAAGATTTCAAAGCAAAAAAATAACATAAAGAAGGTTTTATTATGCCTTATAAGGTGGCAATCGTTGGTCGTCCGAACGTGGGGAAATCGAGCCTATTCAACCGACTTGTTGGTTCAAGACTATCGATTACCGATGATGAAGCAGGAGTGACACGAGATCGTCTCTATGCAAAAGCCGAATGGTTGACTAAGAACTTCAGAGTCATAGATACAGGGGGCATCGACATTGGCGATGCTCCTTTTTTAAACCAAATCAAAGCGCAAGCTCAAATTGCAATGGATGAGGCAGACGTCGTCATTTTTGTTGTTGATGGACAAACCGGTTTAGTCGATAGTGACTATTATATTGCAAAATTACTGTATAAATCAGAAAAACCGGTTATACTGGCAGTAAATAAGGTAGATGATATCAATCAAATTCAGAACATCTATGAGTTTTATGCGTTAGGATTGGGCGAACCGATTGCGATTAGCAGTCATCACGGTATCGGGATTGGAGATCTATTAGATTTAGTGATTCTTCATATGACTGAAGAGGAAATACCTTATGACGATGATGTGATTTCTTTTTGTATAGTCGGTAGACCAAATGTCGGAAAATCTTCATTAACCAACACAATTTTAGGTGAAGAACGCGTTATTGTATCAGAAATTTCAGGTACAACGAGAGATGCGATTGACACCCAATTTAAAAAGGATAGAAGACAATACGTTGTTATTGATACTGCTGGTATTAAAAAACGCGGTAAAATTTATGAAAATGCCGATAAATATAGCGTATTGCGTGCACTTTCAGCTTTAGAGAGATCAGATGTAGCTTTGCTTATCCTTGATGGAGAAGAAGGTGTGATTGAGCAAGACAAACATGTTGCAGGCTATATTTCCGATTATGGAAAAGCAGTTGTGATTGTTGTGAATAAATGGGATGCCATCGAAAAGGATGACAAAACCATGAAGAAGATGGAAGATAAGATTAGAGATGAATTCAAGTTTTTAGATTATGCTCAAATCGTTTTTGTTTCAGCAAAGCATAATCAACGCATACATACAATTTATCCTGCTATTAATCTCGCGTATGAGAACTATCATAAGCAGGTTCAAACCAGCATCATCAATGATTTGCTTCAAGATGCGGTTGCTATGAATCCAGCACCCATTTTCAACCATGGCAAAGCTCAGTTTAATTATGTGACCCAGGTCGCGATTAAACCTCCTACATTTGCTATATTTGTCAACAATCCTGATTTTGTTCATTTCTCATATTTAAGATATTTAAATAATCAATTTAGAAATGCAGTTGATTTTACAGGAACACCCATCAAATTACTTTTAAGAAAGAAGGCGTAATATGAAAATTGGCATCATAGGTGGAGGTGCTTGGGGAGCGACTCTTGGCCAAACACTCATTGATAATGGTCATGAAGTCTTAATTTACGACATAAATCCCAACGCAGTTGAAAAAATCAATCATCACCAACATCCGTTTTTTGATACTGTTTTACCTGAGACTGAAAGAGCAACATCTAATCTTAAAGAGGTCATTGATTTTACGAATTACTTTTTACTTAGTGTTCCCACAAAAGCTGTAAGATTAGTACTTAAGGAAATCAACTTACGCTTAAATAAAAAATGTGTTTTCATCAATGTAGCCAAAGGGATTGAGCCAGACACTTTAAAAAGAGTCAGTGAAATTGTCGAAGAGGAAATTTCAGAATCCAATCTTTTGGGCTTTGTCGTTTTGACGGGTCCATCTCATGCAGAAGAAGTCATCCTAAGAAAACTCACATTGTTGGTAAGCTCTAGCAAGAACTTAGAGCTTGCCCAAGAAGTTCAAAGAATTTTCTCTAACGATCAATATTTACGCGTTTATTCCTCATCTGATCTGATCGGATGTGAATTTGGTGGCGCAGTCAAGAATGCGATTGCTGTAATATCTGGGGCTTGTACGGGATTAGGACTTGGGGAAAACGCTCGTGCTGCTGTTATCACACGAGGAATCATTGAAATTGTTCGTGTTGTTGAAGTTATGGGTGGTAAAAGAGAAACCGCATTTGGACTTACAGGCATAGGTGACTTAATTGTTACTGCATCCTCTGAAAATTCACGAAACTTTACTGCAGGCAAAAAAATCGGACAAGGCATCCCCATTGAACAGATTTATGCCGAACAAAAACAAACGATTGAAGGTATTCGTACAATTGAAGCCATGCATCACTTATCACAGGTTTATCACATCGATTTACCTCTGATTAATGTCGCTTATGAGATTCTACAAAACAAGCTTGAAGTTGGTGAAGCACTGAAAAAAATGTTATCTCGAGACCTAAAGTCGGAGGATTTTTAAAAAAAATGCTTTATAAAGCCAAATAATCAATTTAAAATTGCTTAATCGTTTGAAAAAAAAGAAATTATTTGGTATAATATAATCACTTTAAGGAGGATATCCAATGAACAAAACAGAATTAATCGCAATTATTGCCAACAGAGCTCAAGTGACTCAAAAAGTTGCAGAAGATGTTCTAAAATCTTTTACGGACACCGTTTCTGAAACTTTAGGTAGACGTGGTGAAAAGGTCGTTGTTACTGGTTTTGGTACTTTCGAAGTTAGGAATCGTGTGAAGAGAATTGGCAAAAACCCTAGAACTGGCGAACGTATTACAGTTCCCGAACAAAAATCACCAGCATTTAGAGCCGGGAAATTACTCAAAGAAGCAGTAAAATAACAAAAAAAATGTGCTTATCAGTGGATAAGTACTTTTTTTTCCCACAAAATTTGTGGAAAAGTTATCATTTGTTACATGATATGATTAAGGTAGAAGGTGGTGATTTATGAGATGAACATTTTCTTAAAAGCTACTGAAAACGACTTAGAATATGTTAAACTCCATTTTTCGCACTTAGAAATGGTAGACGAAAAAAAGAAAAGTCTACTCCATTATGCAGTACTTGGCAGTTCAATGGATGTAATCCATTACTTGCTTGATCAGGATATTAACGTGAATATGACGGATCAACATGGCGAAACGCCTCTTTTTGACTGCGCACGTAAAGGCAAGTTAGATATTGCAAAGCTTTTGATTACGAAATTTGCATCTGTGAATATCGAAAATCGTCAGGGTGAACTTCCTATTCATTTAGCAGCACATAAAGGTGATATGGATATCATCAAACTATTTATCGAATCTGGATCTTATTTAAATAAGAAAACGGTAGAAGATAAATTGCCTGTTCATTATGCGATTGCTGGTGGACGAATTGACATCATCCCATTTTTACTCAAAGAAAGCAAGCAATCATGGTTTCTAAAGGATACCTATGGGAATACTCTATTACATCATGCAGCTAAAACTTCAAGTGTTCAGATTCTAGATTTATTAATGAATCAGAATCTTGATCCAAATGCATTAAATGACCAATTTGAAACACCAATATTCAATGCAGTTCGTTTTGGGACGGTTGAAACATTAAGATTACTTCTAGCAAGTGACGCCTATCTTGATATCCATAATAGAAGATTTGAAACACCAGTCGATACGGCATTGATATTTGATAAACAGGATGTCTTAAGATTCTTGCAAGAATACATGGTGACACCAAAATATGAAAGACTTGTTCAAAAACAGGCACTTGCATTAGCTGTTCTCAACAGAGATCATGTCTATTTACGGAAGCTTCTCGAGAGAGAAACACCTATGAAAAGAGATCGATTGCAAAAAACAGCAATGGATTACGCTAAAGAATACAATCTATCTTTATGTGTTGGATTGTTAAGAGACATCGAGGTCAATGGCAATTAAATAATCAATGGAAAGCATGAAATATAAAAATATATTCGTGCTTTTTTTTGTTGTCTCAGGTTGGAAATCGAATAGTAATCATTAATGATATGAATTCGCACAATCTCTCTTGATTAATCAATAATTTGTGTTATAATTTGTATCGAACTGATATGATATCAAGGAAATTTAATGAAGATTTATTCTTTGGACAAGCATTTTATGTTTGTCTTTTCTTTGGTGAGAAAGAGGTGAATTATGCCTAAAATTGGATTAAGAAATATTAAAACAGCGATAGCACTTGCCATGGTTATGTTGATCAATCTTATCTTAACGATTATCAATCCCGAACTTGCGAATAATTGGTATTCACCATTTTTTGCTGGTATTGCAGCAGCATATGCTATGCAAAGTAAACAGTCTTCAAGCTTCAAGCTTGCAAGAATTCGTTCATTTGGGTCCTTAATTGGTGGAACATCTGGGATGATCCTTATTTTGCTATATGAAAAATTTTTAACCGACACAATATCAAATGTGTATGGTGACATTTTAAATATGACTATCTTTTATTCAATCGTTGGATTGATGGTTATCCCACTCATTTATTTTTTAGTTACAACACAAAAAACAGACTTTATTTTCGTAGCCTTACTCACCTATTTAAGTGTCACCATCAGCTCTAGAAACTTTTTACCTGTCACGGTGTTTGCAATCAACAGAATGGCATCAACCATCATTGGTGTGATGATAGCATTGATGATTAACGTCGTTGATTTTAGGTTTCATAAAAATCCCAATATCTTATTTGTTACAGGTCTTGATGGTACGATACTTACACCCCTTAAACAATTGACCAGTTATACGAAATACAAGTTGAATCAACTCATTTCTAAAGGAGCTAGCATTACTTTGTCTACGACAAGAACTCCAGCCTCTTTAACTCAAATTCTTATGGATGTCGAGTTCACTCTTCCTTTAATGATTATGAATGGTTCGGTAGTTTTTGATTTAAACAAAGAGACATATCATCATGTCAAATCCATCTCCAAGCATGCACAAAAAGGATTAGACTTGCTTTTAACAAGCGAACAAAAGAATGCATTTGTCTATAGCATCACTGATGGCATACTCTCAATTTATCATCATCCTTTCAAGCATATTGCCGAACAAAAGTTTTTTGATGAACGCAAACACGATTACTTTCAAAATCACGTCAAAGGAAAACTATCGATTGAAGATGATGCTGTTTTCTACATTATCATTGATCGTTATGATGAAATACAAAAACTGGAAACGAAAATCAAAAGCAGTACATTTTGTAGAGATATCACGCTTAACATTTATCCTTATGACACAATGCCAAGATATTATTTCTTAAAGATCAATAGCATCCATGCCTCCAAGGCAATTGCTCTTAAAGAATTTTTAACATCTCATCAAGAACACAAAGTCGTTTCAATAGGTAGTAAATCCTTTGATATCCCTATGATGCAAGCATCTGATTTTTCCTATGCGACTGCAAGTGCTGAAGAAGAAGTTAAAGCAATTGCAAATTTTGTATTTGAGGTTGATAATCCAGATGTGGTATTAAAAGAAATACATAAGATTTATTACCATAAGAATCCAATTCAATACCTAGAGAAACGAAAAAAGTCTATTAACTAAAATAGACTTTTTTAATTTCCAACATGTTTTTTAAAAGAATTTTTTAAAGTACTGTTTAGGTTTCCTTTGGACATCCATGATGCCCCAGTGTTTTTCAGGCTCAATTGGATTATTTGATCCCTTCCAGGGTTCATCAAATGCTTCGAAGACAAACATTGGAATTTGATTTTTCTTACTCCACGCTTCTACTTTTGTCAAATATTGATCTTGGCAAGCTTCATTGGCTTCATCTTTATTCATACTATCATTTGCACTGGTTGCCCACCCGTATTCAGTAAAGATGATCTGTTTGTCCGGAAATGCTTTTTTATTGAGTTCATAATCTTCAACTGTTGCTTGAAAAGCCTTTTTAACTGGAATCTTATGCCACAATGGATAGGAATGAATGCTGATAAAATCAACAGCTTCTGCAATTTCCTTTGCGTTAGTTCTCCAATAATAAGCACCTTCACAAAATGTTACAGGGCAATTGACCTTTGATTTTAAGTATCTAGCATGTGATGCAATTGTCGATGGCAACATCAAGTTGTGATGCCAATCAGAGGTACACTCATTACCGACCGCAGCAGCAAGTATTATTTGAGGATATTTATTGATCAATGCTGCTAGTTTATCCAGCTGTTCGTAGTTCTTGATTTTATTTTCTGCAATTTCTACATCTGAGTGGAGACCGCCCCATGGGCAGTTTGGATTGGATATTTCTCCACCTGGTTCAACACCAATCATGACTTTAAGCGTTATATCATTTTCCTCAATTACCTGAAGCACAATTTGTGCATGTTGATAGGGATCATACATCCGAATATAATCAAAATGTTTTTCTAACAATCTGAGATCGAAAAGAACCTCCTCATAGGAAGGGTAAATACGTGTTATCGGGCTTTGGTTTTCTCTATAGCCTGAATAACAGACTGCTCTACCGAATGGAATCATAATTGCTCCTTTTAGTTATAGAATTAATAATAAAGCTACAATTGAAATCAGATTGGAAAGTATATGAACTGCTATAGGTGCCATGATATTTCTGTTGTTTTTTAAGTAAATGTAACCAAAGATGAATCCCATGACAAAATAACTAATACCATTGACTAAGGCAGCAAGAATGGAGGCTTCGCCAATTAAATGAATTGAACCAAATAAAACACTCGATACAACTAGACCCATCTTATCGCTTTTAAATAACCCAAAGATTGATTTTCTAAAAACGAGTTCTTCGACAATGGGTCCCATCACAACAGCGGATAAAACCATGAAGATAGCACCTGATGAATTGAGCGCTCGGATAATTGTCATTTGATTGACCGCTTCAGCTGGCGCTAAATTAAAGAGATCTCCAAGAAAATCTGAAGCATACCCCGATAGAATATTTCCTAGCATCAAGTAAAGATATCCAATAACAATAATCGATATCCATTGATTTTTAATGACCTTGAATTCCTTGAAGTCACCAACAAATTCAAACTTTAACAGTAGAATGAGGACAGGCAATAATGTCAAGTAAATCAAGAAATTGAGAAGTGCAGATCCAAATTCTGATAAATCAGTAATAGGACCTTCAACCTCATAATAGTCTGCCATAAAAAACGAAGGTAGAGTTTGAGATTTTCCTGCGTAGATATTGATGGTATAGGTAGCGTTATCCCACGTTGTTATCGTCATATCGGTACCAAATATACCTGTGATAGCTTCTTCATTTAATACCATCTCACCACTGAGAGGATCTTCAATGAAGAGTATAGAATCATAATAGGTGTTGTTTACATTAACGATGATGACATATCCTTGGTATTGATCAACTTCAATGATGAAATCAGTATATGGTTCCTTATAATAATTATAGGCATATTCGTCAAGAATAGCAATCCCTTGAGTATCGTATGCTATGTTTTCAAATATGAGTTCATTTTCCGTATATGTGTGGCTAAATTCCTGAATATTACCCATAATAAGATAAAAGACACTAGCAATAACAAACATAACGATCAAATAATAAATGATTGCTTTCATGTAATGGTTTCTATTTTCAGGTTGGTACTTATTTGTTTTTTTGTTTTGGGGCACAGTTTTAAATAAATCTTCAAATTCGATTATTTCTTTATCCTTGTCCATTGTAATCACCTTATATTTCATTATAACGTAAATCACATTGAATTGATACCCTGTGCTTAAAAATGTGATAACATAGAATAGAAAATATAGTAATATAAAGGACGAAATAATGATTGATATCATCATCGCGAGTAAAAATGCGCATAAGATAAAAGAATTGAATGCCATCCTTAATCATCCAATGATTCGTTTAATCTCATTGAAGGATTTAGAAGATGATGAGGAAGTTATTGAAAATGGCGATTCATTTTTATCAAACGCATTGATTAAAGCAAAGCATTTTGCAGTTAAATATCATAAGATCACAATCTCTGATGACTCTGGATTGATCATTCCAGCACTCGATGGAAGACCAGGGATTTACTCTGCCAGATATTCTGGTGGAAATGATCATGAAAACAACCTAAAGGTCTTAAAAGAGATGGAAGACCAGGAAAAGAAGGATGCTTACTTCGTATCCGTCATTGTTTTGTGTTATCCTAATGGTGTATACCAAAGTTATGAGGGGAGAGCTTATGGCTTAATCGCCAACGAAGAAAAAGGAACCCACGGATTTGGTTACGATTCCATCTTTTATTTTCCTGATTATAACAAGCATTTTGCTGAACTTGATCCTGAAATTAAAAACCTTATTTCTCACCGCGCAAAAGCCTTAAACAAACTCAAGGAGGACATCGATGAAATTATTGATCACGAGTGATGTTCATGGCAATCATGCCTCCCTCATGGATGTTATCAGTCTACACAAGGATGTTGATTATCATATCGACGCTGGAGATATGTGTTTTGATATGAAAAGATTGGAAAGATATCATATCGTTTCTGTGAAAGGAAACAATGATTTCGGTAGTGATTTACCTTATGTACGCGTCCTTGATTTCGATGGGGTTAAGATTCTTTTAACCCATGGGCATCTTGAACATGTGAAATTTAGTCTGGATCGTTTAAAACTTAAGGCAAAGGTCAATGACGTACAAATTTGCATTTTTGGTCATACGCATGAGCGTTATATGATGGTGGATGAAGGTATTCTTTATATTAATCCTGGAGCATTGGGAGATTATCATCATAGCTATGCCATCTACGAGAATCAACAAGTCACCTTTTATAATCGATCATGAAAAATTAGAACGACATTTTGACAAATAAACCATATCACTTAAGTAAAGGATAAGCATATGCGCCTAAGCGATGTCATGAAATTACCGAAACAACCTCATAGTCTATCTATAATCAAGGACTTCCTTGAACAACCGCTTAGTCATTTGGACTATCAGGCGGCTTTTAGTCATTACTTTGAAATCGCAATCGAATTAGAACTGTTCAACATGGTATTTGAAGAGGGAGAAAAAGTATTAAAGGAAATATCCGTTCAAACTGACTCACCATACTATGAAAAAATACTCAAGCATTTGATAAAAGCATCTATTCAACTGGAACAATTTGAAAAGGCAAGAGTTTATATTGATCAGCGCAGACAGTTACTGCCGATTTTAAAACAGTACCTCGTAAACTTAGATGAAATAGACTATAAAAAAGCATTAGATCTACCCTATCTAGAAGACTTGAAAAAGGTTTTCAAGGATATCATTCCGGATCCTGTAAAAATCTATTGTCTAGAGGAAATGTTTATCATCTATAAAAATGATCACCAGTATGAAATGGCTTTAAACAGCCTTTATGAGCTTTATGGATTTGATTTGGAATCAAAATATTTTATTGAGGAACTTAAGCTTTTAGTCAATTTAAAAAAATATGATGATGTCATCTTAAAATCGCTAAATACCTTAAGAGAGAAAAAGGATAATCCCGAGGTCGTTCTTGCACTGCTTGAGGTTTATGTAGATAAAGAGGATTATCACAAGGCTTCAACACTTGAAGCCGAGTATGAAGAGCTCATTGATAAACAAGATGAAGTCTATAAGAAGAAAGCCTATGATTTCATTATCACCTTATATCATAAGATGGATAACAAACCTTCGCTCAATTTGTATCAAAAGAAGCTAAAGAGTATCCAACGAGTTTTAGATAAAAAAGTCAAACCTGTTGAAGAAATCAAACCTGAAGTAGTCATGATTGAAAAGGTTGAGACTAAAACCATATCCCACAGTAATATTTTAAGACATTTGGAAATCAGTCATGACTTGATCCAATTCTCACACCTAATCGATGACAAACTCATGCTTAGAGATTATTTAAGAGTATTCTTCATGCATGTGGATTCATTTGTTAATACAAAAGAATATATCATATACCTGAAGGGTGAATCACCCAATCTCTTTCACTATAAAAAAGAACGGTTATTCGATAAGACTATCGTCGATGGTCTGGCAGAAGAAACCGTCATTGACCATGTGTTTAACACAGGTGAGGAAGTCTTCGAAGAAGCCCAGACGATGCGTTGGCTAAAAAATATCATCACCCAAAAGGATTATGAAGAAGATGTTAACTTCATTTACACATATCCCTTAGGTGATTTAGGTGTTTTTGCAGTCTACATGGATGAAGTCATCAACGACCCTGGAAAATATTATGATCTATTCAAATTGATGAGTGCCATACTATTTGCACATCTTCTAGATGAAAAGAAATTAACTAAACTCAAAAAAGAAAACAGATTTTATGCTAATGTACTCAATAGCCCTATTCTTGCTTATAGAGAATTAACAGAAAATAAATCCACCTATAATGATGAAGCTCAAAGTCTATTTCGTATCGACAAGCATTATCATCTGGAGTTATTTTTAAAAGATGTTTCCTATGAACATATTCATAGTTACAAGGAAGTTATTCAAAGATTACTGAATAAATCGGGAGAGACAAAAGAACTCTTCTATAAGTATCAAGAAAAACACATCTTAGAAAAGTTCTATAGTCTAAAGATAGGAGATGAACATATCATCATGAGTTTATTCTTTGATCAAACAAAAGCAGTGGATCAAACCAAGAATTTAATGGAGAAGGCTACCGTCGATAGTGAAACAGGTCTATCTAACGATTATGCACTGACCATAGAACTTGAAGATTTGCTTAAGGATAAGGCAAGCCTGATTTTAATCGAACTCGATCAAAATCTCAAGCATATTTATGGCAGTGAAAAAATTAGCCTATACTTTAAGGAATTTGCACAGCACACCAAGAAGTTCTTTAACGATGGCACGACGTACCGATATGATTTCAATCAAATATTCGTCATCATCCCTTATAATGACATAAGAAGCGTCACCAAGGTCATAAAAGACTATATTAAGTATCTAGAAGCCTATGAATCTAAAATCCTCAAATACGAGAAGTTTAATGTCAATATGGGTATCTTGAGATATCCAGTCGTCACAGTTGAAAAACAAAAGGATAAATTATTTAGATACTTAGATATTGCCTTAGAGAAGGCCAAACGCGAAAAAGAAGACAAATTTGAATTTTTCGTTTACCGGGATTATGAGGATGAGCTTTTTGAGCAGCAGGTCATTGATCATTTAAATGTTGCTATTGAAAATAAAAATTTGGGATTGATTTTTAATCAAATCACCGATATTAAGAAAAATAGAGTTTGGCAGTATGAAAGTGAGCTTGTGATGTTTAATCTCGCGATTGACAGCAAATACTTGATTGCAATCGCCAAAAAGAGAAATCGTTTGGCTGATCTTGAACGTTTTCATATCAAGAGTGTTTGCGAGTTTTTGGTAGAATTGGAAAAACAAACAGAAAGATTGATTAAACTCACTATTCCTGTTTCCAGAGAAACATTTTTAGATCCTACATTCAATCCTTATGTTTTAGGATTATTCAAGCAATACGGAATACCTTATGAATTTGTCAGATTGAAATGCGATATGGATTTAAGAGCCAATCATTATGCAACTCAAATTCAGGAATTGATTGATCATGGAATCTCTTTAGATACAACCTCACTTGATATGGCACTTAGTTATCCATTCAATGCTCTTCATATAGAACTCAAAAAAGAAAATATCAAATGGAACAGCTATCTTCATAAAATGAAGGAGCTTCTTGAAGGTTTTAATATGGCACTTGTTATTCGTGGTGTCAAAACCAAAGATCAAAAGGAAGCGCTTGAACGCTTAGGCGTGATGTACATGGAAGGTAGCATCTATAAACAACTTCCAGCACCGGCACTCATTCAAAAGATTAAGGAGTCGTTATGAGTCTTGACAATTTGAAACAATATGTTTCAGAAACCGAAAAAGATAATAGGAATAGCCATGGATATCGAGCGACATCCTCTTTCTTGATGCTCGAGCACGTCGATCTCATGATTGATCGCTATCAAAAGGAAAAACAAACCGAGCAAGGAGCCATTCTTTTGGATGTTTTTGGTTTGTTGCAGGGATTCTTTGTTGCAATTGATGCCTTGTATGATCTCGCGATTGGACTCACCCAATATAAATATCACGTGAACATCAATGCCAATTCAGCACTTCATGAACTCAAATTCATCAGAAACGATATTGTAGGACATCCTACACATCGCACTTATGATGATGGTGCGACAGGATTTTCGATATTATCGATGGAAAATCTTTCGAAAGAAAGTCTGACTTATAAGACATATATCTATGAGAAAAACAAGATGGAAGTCATTACCAAGGATGTTTTGTTTCAACCGTTGATTGATGCTTATAAGATTGAAAAGGAAAACATTTTAAATGAAATCTATTTGTATCTTCAGCATGAAGATACGAAGACAGATATTCCTGAAAAGATTTATGCATTGTTTGAAACGATTAATGACGATGTACTTAAGGAAATTAAAGAGATGTTTATCAACGAATACAAGCTGGATGAAACATCAAGTCACCGCTTTTTATGGCGTCTTAAATTAATGGAAAAATTGATTCACTGGGAGGAAACCGATCCAAAACTGAATGAAGTGATTCTCTACATGAGTAAAATACAGGCAGCAAAGCTCTATAAGATTGCTATGGACCTAGAAAATAGAAAGCATCAAGAACTATTCTTTTCAATTCCTTCGCTACTTTCAGCATTTTATAAATTCATTAGGAAAAATGAAAAGGTTGCTTATCCCTTGATTAAGAATCTTCATGATTTCAGGCACCCCTTTTTTCAAAGAGAACTGGTTGCTCTCATGGCTTTAAATCCCCATAAGGATGTCATGAAGCTCATCAGATTACTAAAGGATACCAAGGATGAATCGAAGGTATATTTAATAGGATCGATGATGCGTGCTTATCGACCAGAAAGTTAGGATTTGTCAATCAAAATACATATTATTTGTGAATGCAGAAGCACAATTACCTGAGATTTTCGTCTTGTTAAACTGCACTTATTAATTATCTATTATTGGAGGATATATGAAACATATTATTGCGTATGATGGTGGAGGAACAAAAACACATATTGCTGTATTCGATGAAATTGGTCACTTGCTTTATGAGAATATCGGCGCTGGATGCGATCATGTGTTATCTGATAACAAAGTATATAAAGCCAACATTGAAAATCTTTTTTTAGATGCTTTAAGTCAGTTGAAACTTGATAAAAAGGAAATTAATTATATATTTTTGGGTTTATCAGGTGCGGATATAGCATCAGATTTCATGGTGCTAAATAAGGTTTGCCACGAAATTTTTGGAGCAATCCCTTTTAAGATTGTTAATGATGCATGGATTATTATGCGAAGTGGTCTAAAATCAGCATATGGTGCAGTAGCTATTAGTGGGACAGGAACAAACTCAGCTGCGATAGGTAAGCATGGAAAAAAAGCAATCCTACGATCCTTGGGATATACCTTGGGTATATATGGAGGTGGATTAGACATAGCAAGAGAAGCGCTCCATTATGCGTTTCGTGCTGAAGAGCTGACATACAAAGATACGATTTTAGAAAGAAAAATACCTTTGCTTTTAGGATGTAAAAACATGAATGAAGTCGTTGATCTTTTCTATCCTGAAACAAAAATATCAAATAAGGAGTTGGGTGAAATTACAGGACTTGTGAATCAATGTGCAATTGTGGGTGACCAAGTCTCTCAGGATATTTTGATTAAAATTGGTAAATTTATTGGAGAGCAAACTGCAGGTGTCATCAAACAAGTAGGTATTGAATCTGATGAAGTTCCTGTTGTAATTGGAGGTCGCGTCTTTAACGGTAGCAGTCCATTATTGATTGATGAGTTTAAGACAAATCTTCATCGTACATGTCCAAAAGCATACATCCTTTATCCTAGATATAAACCAGTTGTTGGGGCATACCTTTTTGCATTAGATGAGCTTAACATCAAACAAGACTCATTTATTGAACAAAATCTAGATGAAAGCAGCCTTGTTATATGAAAAATGGTATAAAAATCGTTACTATTGGCGGAGGGTCATCGTACACTCCAGAACTCATTGAAGGCTTTATCAAGCGCTATGATGAACTACCTGTTTCTGAGATATGGCTTGTTGATATTGAAGAAGGTAAGGAAAAATTGGAAATTGTTGGTGCATTGGCAAAGCGTATGATTGCTCAATCCAGTTTACCGATCGAAGTACATTTGACATTGAATCGCAGAGAAGCACTTGTTGGTGCTGATTTTATTACTACACAGTTTCGTGTAGGTCAGATGGATGCAAGAATTCTTGATGAAAGAATCCCTGCAAAATATGGTATGCTTGGACAAGAAACCATTGGAGCTGGAGGTGTTTTTAAAGCATTAAGAACCATACCTGTAATATATGAGATCATCAAGGATATACAGGAGCTATGCAATAATGCATGGCTGATTAATTTTACGAATCCTGCTGGCATTGTGAGTGAAGCCGTATTTAAATATACTGATTTTAAAAAATTTATTGGAGTGTGCAATGTACCTATTAATCTGACTAATCATTTTGCTGAAGTGCTTGATGTAGCAGCAAAGGATTTAGTTCCATATTTTGCTGGATTAAATCATATGTCCTATGTCTTGAATGTATATCACAAGGATATAGATCGATTGCCAGAAATCATCAAACAAATAAAAGAAAAACAAATGACGATGAACAACATCAATCCATTAATCTGGACATATGAATTTATCGAAAAATTGGGCGTTTATCCTAGCCCCTATCACATGTATTATTACTTCTATGAAGAGATGTTTTCAAAATTCATGATTTCATATCAAGAAGGTAAAACCAGAGCAGAGCTCGTTAAAGACATTGAGAAATCTCTTTTTGAAAAATATAAGAATATCAATCTAAATGTCAAACCAAAGGAATTGGAAAGTCGTGGTGGTGCCTATTATAGCGATGTTGCTTGTAGTATCATCAGTTCTTTGTATAATGACAAACAAGATTTTCAAGTTGTCAACACCATCAATAAAGGGTACATAACAGATCTTCCTGATGGGTGCGCAATTGAGATTACTTGCTGCATAACAAAAGATGGTCCTCAACCTGTTCATATTGGTAGATTACCAGTTCAAATTCGAGGATTGGTGCAGTCGATGAAAGCATTTGAGGAACTTTTGGTAGATGCAATTCATGAGAAAGATTTAAATAAAGCATTATTGGCACTACAAATACATCCGATGACAACTTCAATAAATGTGGCTGAAAAAGTGTTTAATGAATTAGTAGAAGCACACAAAAAGTATTTGTATTATTATTTCGACGAAAATAAGTAAACATACGAAGAAAGTAGAGATTATTTACATCTATTCATAGATTTTTTTGAAATTTTATCTTAAGTTAATTTTCTTTGACGATACTGTTGCAAAGAAACTCAAATCACACGTATCATTGCACCAATTTTTATTTAATATTTATGGTATAATTATCCTTGAGGTGGAATTAATATGGCTTGGAGCAATGAAACATATCTAATTGGTGAAAAAACAAAGGTTGAAGGCGAAAAGGGAATCGGTGTGATTACACGCATCGATAAAGAACGTGGTCTAATCTATGTTCTCTATAAGAGAATGAGAGAAGAAGCATATCCTTATCCTGAAGCACTCGATCAAGGCAAACTAAAACCAGAGGTAACTAAAAGGTAAGCACTTTTGTGTTTCCCTTTTTTTAAAGCTTATGGGAAAGAAATTTATCAGATTTTGGAAAAACTTTTTCATCATGATATGGGAAATCATCAAAAGTATGAAATCGGTGCGTGGTTTAATCTCGCTTTTTATTGCTTATATGATCTTTCATGGATGGGCACTTACTTTTTTTGTTTTAGGTATCTTAAGTGGAAATGGATGGTTACTCGGTGTAGGAAGTGCTGTGATGTTATTCTGGTTTGGTCCTGGGACACCGGTTATACCACTGATTATTGTTACCGGATTAATCATTCAAAGGTATTTTCTCATGGACAAATCAAATAAAATTTCAATCAAACATAAATGGGCTGAACTCAATGATAAGACAAAGGATTAAATGATCATTCAAGGCGAATAGTCTTTTTTACACATAAATGGTGTGCTCTAATTTTAATATCATAAAAAACGATGTTTTCTTTTTTTGGATGCACATTTTCATATCAATCGAACCCATATGAGGTTAATAATCATTAGCAATCATTTACACTGATTCATCAATGAGAAGAGGATTTCCCCCCTTTTTCTTTGCTTTTGGAAAAGATATGCTACAATTAATCTAAAGAAACGTATTGATAAGGGGGCTTATGGGATGATTTGTAATCAATGTAAACTTCAAATTGATTCTAAGGATGAAACATGTCCTTATTGTGGTGCACCTAATCCTCAATTTAAAAAAAGTAGCATCTCAACATCTGATAACGCAAACAATATTGAAAAAGAAAGCTTTAAATGTCAACCTCAGCCTCAACAATATTTCCTTAAAGGCTTCATCAATATGTATAAGCAGTATTTTAATTTTAAGGGAACGACAAGTAGAGGGGAATTTTGGTCAATTCAACTCATTCTTTTTCTACTCCTTTTACCTTTCATGTTTGTTTATATGACTACTGAACCAGAAGCAGCAGTGTACACAACCGCACAGGTATGGATTATTGATTTGACAGCAGCTTTTCTTTTTGCATCATTGATTCCCATTGTTGCATTATCTGTAAGAAGACTACATGATGCCAATTTTATTGGATGGTTGTTTTTATTAAATCTTATTATAGGATTTGGAAGCTTAGTAGTGATTTTGTTATTACTCTCTCCGCATAAGAAAAATAAATATGAATTAAACCATTGATGATGCATCTAAATAAATTAATCCAGGTAAATATTTATCATATGACAAGGAGACACTTGATGTGGCTTCTTTTTAAATCACAAATAAATATTTAGTTGAGTGCTAATTCATGTTAAAATATATCTAGTTAGTGCGTTAAGAAAAAGATTGTTTTGGTTATTAAATACGACTAGAATGAATGACTTTCATATCGCGCATCATAGAACAATTCAATAAGTTGTATGGGTTTAATCAAAAGGAGATGATATCATTGAAAACCATAAGAAAAATATTTACATTAATCTTTATCGTCATATTAGTTTTTGTTATTGGTGCTTTTATATTAGTAAAATCAATTGCTGTTGATGTCACTGATTCTGATTTACCTCAAGATGTATACTCAGATGACGGTGATTTACTCACCATCTCTCAACTGAAGATATTAGGACTTGTGCTCGCTAATGAACAAGAGCGATACAACATCATCGAAGAATTCATGAATTATATCATTTTGGATTCCATTCAGACAAATATTAATTCCGCTTATGATCCATTGGGAGATATTGATACCAATGAAGCGAATTATGTCATTTATGATAGTGGGTTATATATTGATTATGTCTATGCAGAACTGAATGATTCGAATCAAATCGTTATTTGTGTGAGTTTTGGTTCTGATAGGTACTTAACAATGCATTCAGCAATCTATTTGATTTTTGACATTGATGTTCAAATTGAACTATTAAATATAAGTGTAGTATTAACTTTATCTGAGTATTCAATTGCTGATAAAAATTTATCGTTTAAGATACTTGACTATCTATTTACAAAACTTGACAAAAACAAAATTGAAGAAAGTATCACTTTAGGTATTTTAGATTTAGATGAATACACATTCACGATTTCTTTGATCGGTTAAAATCGTTCAATCAAAGTACTGATTGAGCGAACCGCTGGTTTTACATGTGTTTCTTTAAAACATGGAAGTCTTAGATTATTATTATTTTTCAGGCACCACATAGAAAGCAAAGTATTAAAAAAATATTTGCTATAAAATATCCAATGAGTCACTGATGTGGCTTTTTCAAATCTTAAATAAATATCTAACCTGTGTTTAATTCGTGATAAAATATATATAGTTATGAACGGTATAAGGAGGATTTTTTATGTTATTTGACCCCATTAAGATTAAAGATTTAGAAATTAAAAATAGAGCAGTGATGCCTCCAATGTGCATGTATAGCGCAAATGAAGAAGGTATCGTTAATGATTTCCATTTGGTACATTATGGATCTAGAGCGATTGGCGGAGTCGGTTTAATCATTCAAGAGGCTACAGCAGTTTTACCCGATGGAAGAATTACAGTTAATGATCTAGGTATTTGGAATGATGAACATGTTAAGGGACTTAAACGCATTGTTGATGTGATTCATATGAATGGAGCTGTTGCCGGCATTCAAATCAATCATGCTGGTCGCAAGGCCAAAGTAGATTATCCCGTTGGACCCTCTGCAATCACCTATGGTGGAGATTATAAGACGCCAAAAGAAATGACGAAGGAAGATATTAAGGAAGTTGTAGAAGCCTTTAGAGAAGCTGCTAGACGTGCCAATGAGGCTGGTTATGACCTTTTGGAGGTTCATGGTGCTCATGGTTACTTGATCTTTCAATTTTTATCTCCTTTGTCCAATCTAAGAGATGATGAATATAAAGATGGCAAAGTTTTCTTAAGAGAAGTTATGAAAGCCGTAACAAGCCAGTGGCCAAAAGGAAAAGTTCTTGCACTTCGCGTATCTGCATTTGAATATGTCGAAGGAGGGGTAACTCCAAAATCCATTTCAGAAGCCATCAACTATGTTAAGGATTTAGGGCTCGATATCATTGATGTCAGCTCTGGTGGTAATGTGTCTTTTAAAATTAAAGCTTATCCAGGTTATCAATTGGATTTAGCAAAACAAGTTAAAGATCTGACTGGGTTACCAGTCATTGGTGGAGGGTTAATCTCAGATTTGGTTTTAGCAACGCACGCGATTGAATCGGGTCGTTGTGATATGGTTTATTTTGGAAGAGTGTTGCTCAGAGAACCATATTTGTTCTTAAATCATGCAAGTGATTTGGGATATGATATCAAATTCCCAGACCCTTATATCAGAGGTAAGAAATGAAGGTATTGATGCACATGTGCTGTGCACCGTGTGCAGTATATCCGGTGCAAGTCATGAAAGAAAAAGGGATTGAAATTGATGGATTATACTATAACCCAAATATCCATCCCTATGAAGAATTTCAAAAAAGAGAAGAAAATATTGAAAAGCTTGCTGCTCAAGAAGGCTTTTTCGTGCATTACTTACCTGATTTCAAGGAAGATCTTTGGCTTGCATTAGAATCAAAGGATCAGAATAAATGTAATATGTGCTATGAAATGCGATTAAAGAAGGCTTTCGAGTTTGCTAAAGAGCATGGATATAATGCAGTGACGACATCACTTTTGGTAAGTCCTTATCAGCAACATGAGTTGATTATTGAAATAGCAAAAAAGTATGCAAAGGTTTATGATGTTTCATTTTATTATGAAGATTTTAGAGTAGGATATAGACAAGGACAGAAAAAAGCAAAAGAGTTTGGGTTATATTGTCAAAGGTATTGCGGGTGCATTTTGAGTCTTAAGGAAAAAATTCAGCAGATAGTTGCAAAGGTAGCTGAGTAGACACGAAGAGTAAGACTTTTAGTTTATTGTTATGATGTGAGAAGGAGGTAGGGAATAATGAGTAAGTACGAATATCGAAAATCAGAGAAGAAGTACTATCTACCAAAGGAAGAACCCACACTCATTCAAATTCCTTCCTACACCTTTTTAACCATCAAAGGGATTGGTAATCCGAATGGCGAAGTGTTCTCAAAAAAAATAGAGGCTTTATTTACTCTCGCATACACCATCAAGATGTTGCCAAATAAAGGAATTAACCCTTTAGGATATTTTGATTATGTAGTCTTTCCTTTAGAAGGTGTGTGGGATTTAACTGATGAAGGTAAGAAAAACGAACAGTTTTCTAAAGACCAACTCATCTATACACTCATGATCAGACAACCTGATTTCGTCGATCAAGATCTTTTCAATCTATCTTTAGATATGGCAAAAAAGAAGAAGACGAATCTAAATTTAAATGAAGTCCGTTTAGAATCCATTGAAGATGGTTTGTGTGTTCAAATGATGCATATTGGCTCTTTTGATCATGAACAAAGAAGCTTTGATGTGATGAACTCGTTTATCGAAGAACATCAATTGAAGAAAAGAATGATGACACATCGAGAAATATATCTATCCAACTTCTTAACAACTGAGAAATCAAAACTGAAGACCGTACTTAGATATTTTGTTACCAAGTAACAGATGACCACAATTATTAGATGTTGTTGACATGAAAATGTCCACAGCATTTTTTGTTTATCTAGCAAAAAATATATTGGTATTTTCTATTGACAATTTCTTTCAACTAGTATACAATAAATAGTAGTAGACATAATATTACACTAAACTAGACAAAGGAGAGCCCATATGCAGATGTTCATCTATGGCGTACTGTGGATTATACTCATTCATATCATACTCAGAAGCTTCTTCAAATTAAATCACACCCATAGCATGACTATCGTCAAACTTCTATGCTTAATCTTGATTGGATATAAATCCATTGAGTACGGACTTCATTGGATACAAGGTGACTTTACGAAAATGCCTGTGGAATATTCAGCAATAACCTACCTATTATTTTCCTTTACGTATTTACTAAATATTAAAAGCCTTAAACCATTTGTTACCTTTGCTGCCTTTCTTTCTGGTATAGGATATTTATTAGCCTTTCCATTTTTAGGCTCTGCATTTATCGCTGGTAACGGCTTAACTAAAACCTTACTGGCTTTACTTAATCATAGTCTTCTTTATTTAGGTAGTATGATTGTGATGAAGAATTATCAGTATTCCATGGAAAGTAGAAAAACAATCTTAATTTATACCTTCGCTGTTGTTGCCTACTCCATTGCCATGCAATACTTGATCAACTTCGAAAATAAATTTCTCTTTATTTATATGCTTTTAGATGGTAGAATATTGTATAATATGTTTGATAACATCGATATCAACGGATTTATTTATCTACCCTATAACATCTTAATCATTACCGTTTATTTGGGTATGATCTCAATGTTTTATAAAATCAATTCCAGAATCTATAGATTACATCACGAAAGATTTGATACCAAATCAAAGAAGGGAGCATTCAAGCATGATCACACAGTATAAAAAAGGTGTACTTGACTTGCTTGTTTTATCCATGCTCGAAAAGAAGGTTCAATATCAATATGATCATTTTTATGCTTTGAACCAAAAGACCAGTTCAGCATCTGGTACAATCTATCCAATATGGAAATAACAATCCTTGGAGCAATATGGATCGTTTTGGTTCATATCATACTCATTGGCTTCTTAAAAATCAATCAAAAGCCTAGCCTGCTCATCCTTAAGATTATTTGTTTATACTTAATTACTTATAAATCGATTGAGTATGGAATGAATTGGATTCAAGGTGATTTTACCAAAATACCTTTAGAGTACTCAGCAATTTCCTATTTTTTATTTTCAATAACCTATTTATTTAACGTTAAAAGCTTAAAGCCGTTTGTTACCTTTGCTGCATTCTTCTCAGGTATTAATTACATACTGACTTTTCCATTTTTGGGACCACAAATGGTCGTTGATAACGGACTAATATCAACCTTATTTTCCGTTGCAAATCACGGTTTACTCTATTTAGGAAGTATGATTGTTATGAAAAACTATGTGTATACCAAAGAAAGCAGAAAAGCTATTTTGATCTATACATTTTTTGTTATTACCTACACACTGATGATGCCGTATTTAATTACCTTGAATAATAGTCATCTCTTTATTTATCCTCTATTAGATGGCAGAATGCTTAATAGCGCATTTGGTACGAACGTTATCAATGGATTAGTCTATATACCTTACTATATTTTTCTTATTTCATGCTATTGGGTTATCATATCCTTATTTTATAAAATCAATTCAATCATCTATAGAATGCATCACGATGATGTGATAACAACTAGAACAAAGGAGCGTCGTCAGGTATGAACATACAATATAAAAAAGGTGTTCTCGATCTTTTGGTTTTATCCATGCTTGATAAGAAAGATCAGTATGGATATGATATATCTGACACCTTGAGTTTAAAAATTAGTTTATCACCTGGCACTGTATATCCGATTCTAAGAAAGCTAAAAGATGACGGATTAGTAACAACCTACTTGTCTGAGACGAGTGGCGGACCCGCGAGAAAGTATTATAAGATTACACAAAGCGGAAAACAAAAATTGATTGAATCAAAAGCCGAATGGGTTGATTTTGTTAAAATTACACTCGAAATATTGGAGGTTTATAAGGATGAATAAAATTACATTTATACAACAACTGTCAGAAGGGCTAAAAGAAATAGGGATTAATGATATTGATGAAGTCATTAAAGATTATGAATCCCATTTTGATAATGAATTACTTAAAGGAAAGACAGAAGAAGAAATTGCACATGAGTTAGGTAAAATAAGTGACATTCTAGTTGAGTTTCAATCAGAAAGACCTTTAGGTAAACCCAAAAAGGCCATGTCAGTTTATACTGTTGTTCTATCTGATGTTTTCATCTATTTGGGGATGTTGTCTCTATATTTGGTTAATCTAACAGTCCTTGCTTTATCCTTAGGGAGTTTACTTACGGGTATCTACTTTATTTTCATGATGGATGTTTTGGATTTTATCCCAATCATGGTTGTTCCTTTTAGTCAATTTTTAGGATCGATGTTTATTGCATTTGCAATCTTCTCATTTTGTTTATTTGTGATGCTATTTAAGTTCCTAAATGGTCTCATGAAAAGACTTGTGGTATGGCATAAAGAGATATTTAATGTAAAGTTACTTCATCATGTGATTAAAATCAAACAATCAGAACTAGTGAAGATTATCACCTTATGGAGTTGGTCAGCATTCCTAGCCCTCATGATTATCGCTTATGCGATAGCTGTCAATCTTACGGGAAACCCACAATTTTGGCACGAATGGCAATGGTTTAATTAAGGCTTAATCATAATAAAACTAAAATTAATCCAAAACATCTATATTTTAAGAAAAGATATATGATAGAATGATGATATAGCGTTTTATCATTTTCTTTAATTCGGGGGTTTTTTATTTGCAAAAACCGTGTGATTAAGTGAAATCACTTAACAAACAAATAAAAGAGAAAAGCTTGGTAAGTCAAATGAAAGTGAATCAAGCAAGGTCATGTAAAATTGGTTTATTTTTTATCTTACAAATCAAATATCATTTATAGATGTAAATTATGGAGGTAATGATGAGATTATTAAAAGTGTTTATTTTATTTGTATTGTTATTAACTTTAAGTGCATGTAATACAGATGATTCAGATGAAAATCCAACACATTATATTGAGTTAACAAGCCTTACTAGAGAGTTTACTGTTGGAGACTCAGTACCGGACTGGGAAGACTATTTTAGTTTGGTTGGGGAAGCGTATATTGAGACGTTTGAAGTAAATTCTGATTTTGAATTTGTTTCTACATTTGGAGAAGAAGGAACATTTCAGATTCAAGTCAAAATAACCTTGAAAACAGGAGTAATCATTTACGAGAGTTTTGATATTGAGGTAGTAGCTGCTGATATTGAAGAAACTACAAGCTATAGCGCAAGTAAATTAAAAATCATATTTGATCGAATTGTTAATCCTCTTTATTTAAGCTATCATGCAGATAACGATTTAGAGTATACCGATGCTAGTGAGTCAATAACATTAAGTATTGATTCGGAATATAAGCACTATATTGATCCCTATACTGGTGAGAATGGATTTTTTTATCGCAATGATTATCATAGTTCAACTTTGGGTTCACATTATGAGGAAACATACTATCAAGTATTTGAAGATGGAGTCTATTTTGTCCAAAAAAGCACGGATAATCCAGAATGGCTTGCTTATACGATGGGAATCGATGACATATTAGGTCAGGATCTTGGATTTTCTAATATTAGCCTAAGTGACTTAGTCTCTCAATTTGAAACACTTGAAGCCAAGATAGCAGACGGCAAAGTTGAGTATAAAGTGCCTTTATCAAAAGAGAATTTCTCTTTAGGTGCGATTCCAGAAATGTTAGATGCCATGCTACTTTATGGCTTACTCGGTGATAATTATGATGCAGGTTTAATTGAAACAATAGAGGATAACTACGATTTAATTGTATGCGAGGTTGTTACTAATATAACAACGACAGAATTGATATCCATAACCTTCAATTACACTGAATTGATGAATGAATTATTGAGCATTTCAGGATCAGATATTCAATTATTGGCGACTACATCTGAATTTATGGATGCAACTCTAATTTATACAAACTATAGCACAGAATATTTATATTTTGCGATTCCTGTAGTTCAACCGGTTTTACTGGTTGATTATCTTCCACATGGTATGACCTTTACCGAGTTGAATAAAGAAATACTGAGTTCTTATATCGATACAGAAAACAATTCAATATATTACACATTGGTAGAAGATCATTATCTATATAAATTCAACTACGAAACATATGTTCTTGAACAATTATATTTTGATATTCGCCCCGATCAAGTGTTTTATAGAGATGGTAATATTTACATAACTTTATCAGATCAACATTTGTTTATTTGGGAAGCAGAGGATCAATATGGCGGAATTGCTATTGTTGATGCGATTACTTTTACAGTAGTAAGAGAGCTCGCACTGAACTTTGATCCCTATGATATCGTAGTTGATGAAGATGGATTTATCTATGTCACAAATGGTTCTAACCAACACGGAAATATTATTTCAATTAGTCCAATTTCTGGACAAATCATTAATTCAATGTTTGGAGTATATTATGGAACTGAGCTCTACTATAGTGATTACACGCACCGATTATATTCATTTCAAGTCACTACGACATATGATAGTATCGAAGTTTGGGAAGTAATGCGCGGCGATTTTCTTTCTGGGGGCATTCAAGGAGCAGATGATATGGATGACTATCATATTACGATGACATCCGATGGAAAGCATATCATGAGTGGAAATGGAAAAGTTGTGAGTTTAAATTCAACACTTTCGCTTGATGCAAAGGAAGTAGAATATATTGATTTAATTTTCTTTCAAGCAGCTTTTGACAAAGCCAATGACACCTATTATTTTGCCTCAAATGGTGTTATTTATAAGAGCGATGAAAATTATGAGATCATTGGATATTTTGGATATAATGGTAGCTCACAGGAAATGGCTGTTGATGATCAATTACTAATCAATATTGGAACGTCTAGCATTGAAATCTATGATTTTGGTGATTCAAGTAATGAAAATCTAACCATTATTGCAACCGCATCCTATGGTATAGCGTTTGATATCGATCAGTATTTAGAAGGTATTGTTGATAATAGAATTGAATATAGATTATCTTCTGGTTCAGTAAATACAAATCAACTAGGACAAGTTGAAGTGATCTATGAGATTATAAGTATTGATGGTGTTGATTCGAATGGATATATTCACGTATTTGTAAATGTTGTCGATAATATTGCACCTGTTATAACATTACCGAGTGACACATTATATGAGATCAATGTCAATACTTCATTTACACCTCCATTATGTAGTGTCACAGATAATTTTGATGCGACACTGACATGTGAAGTTTTAAAAAATGATGTTGATACGACAAAAATTGGAAACTATGAAGTCAGCTATATTTCGACAGATTCTAGTGGAAACACTAGAAAAGAAGTATTTATATTTACTGTAGTGTTACCAACCATATCTTATGACATTACCACATTTAATTTTACAGGCATCATAAGCGATGCAGTATATGATATGACAACGAACGCTATCTATTATATACTTGCCAATACTTATGAGGTTATCAAATTTAATCTTACAACTTCTACAACTTCAAGAATAGCTTTTTTGAATCCTCCTGAAACATTACATATGCATGATGGGTTACTCTATGTCACCATTGTTCACGCTATGCATAGTAGTTATTGGATGGAAGATGAACAAACTGGTGAATTGGCAATTATAGATATGGCAACTTTCACTAAAACAGCTCAAATTAGTTTTGAACTTGATCCTTACGACGTCGTCGTAACTGATTCTTTAATCTTTATTACAAGTGGCTCAGGACAGCATGTTAGTATATTAGTTATCGATCAAACCAATTATAACAATCAAGCTAAATTATGCCGTGTCTATCAAGGTATGATTATTGAAGGTGGACAAGGCCTTGATGAAGCAATTTACGGTATTACTACTTTATTATCACCACAATCATTAGTGAAATTCGATCCATCATTAACGAGTTGTTTGAAATGGGAAGATCCTAGTTTCGAATATTATGATTATGGCAACAAGATTTTCGTTAGCCCAAACAATGATTATGTTTGGAGTGAATATGGAGACAAATTCTATCAAGTAGGAACAGAAGACAACTATCTTTTGGATTATGCCGGAAGTATGGGATTTTCGATTAGTTCAATGTATTTTGATAATGAAAATGGTGCGACATTCTTTGGACAAGCAAACGGATATGTTTATATCAGTTATTCGAATACTTATTTGGTGAGTGAGGAAGTATATATCGGATATAAAATAGATTATATTTATGCTGATACAAATACGATTTATATCATAAGTTTTATAAATAATGGAGTAACATTAATTGTTGCGGAAAGAGGAGAATAATGAGAATAAAGACATTAATAATTGTTGTATTGGTATTAATAAGTATAACTGCGTGTGTACCAAAAGAAATAGAAGTGATAGAAGATCCCATATGTACTGTAGATCAAGTTCTAATTGATGGCGTTTGCGAGACTATCGTAGTAATTGAAATAGAAAATACCTATCAAGATGCACTTGATATGTTAAATGCTTATATAGCAAAAGGTGAAGGATTTATTCCATCCTTTGAAGGTGAAGAAGGCACGTATACTGAAGATTACTCTGAACCAGAAACAACATATACTAGGGAAGACTTTGTTAATTATGATGCACCAATACCTGACTATCCATTCAATGGACGTATTTTTGATTATCTATTTCCTGTCATGGAGGCGAGAGATCTATTTGTAGATAAAATATCTGAGTGTGAAACTTCAGCAGAAAATGCTTTTTGTGAAACCACATCAGAGTATGGGAAATTAAACTTCAAATTTTACATACTAGATGATCTAATTCGGATTGAAATATATAGAATAAACACTTATGTCTTTGGTAGTACAACATCCTACCAAGTGAGTGCAGAAAGTGTTGAGATTAATCTTGTCAACGACAAGTTATTTATTGCACATCTAAGAAAGAGTATTGAAGTTATGAACAGCAATATGATTGAAACAAATTATTATGACGAGATTTTAGAGGATTCACATGCGCTGAATGTATCAGCCTCAGATAACGATATAAGCTACCAGATAGCATATCCAAATGGTGAAACGCGTATGTACTCTAACTCTGAAGAAGGTTTGTATATTAGTCATAGAAGTATCACTGATGATAATTACTATTCTGTTGAATTAGATCTAACAGGAAGCATTGCCAGTGCTAATATCGTGTTTATCAACGAAGGCAAAGTTGTTCTTAGATATACTAAAAATGTACAGACAAGAATCGATTGGAATTTATTAGAAACAACAGGTTGGGATTATATCCAATTAATTGACTACGTAGATCCTATATTATATAAAGATCAGCAACAAATTCTTGCAAATTACAATATCTATTGCAACATTGAATCTTCAGATAATTGCGAGGCAAGTTTGACTTTATTAGAACCAATTACAGAAAATCAATTGACTTTACAAAATGAAGGACTTAGTTTTACTGCAGTATCTTATGCAAGATTCAATGAAGCAGTAAACTTTATTAATAATGATTACTTATCCTTATTGACAGCAATAGGTTTCTCACTCAACAATGAAATAAATAAAACCTATGTAGAATCACTTATCACATTACAAGTCGATGATGATTATATGCAAAGCGAACTTACTTCATTATTATTGGAGTAATACGTATAAATAATTTTTAAACATTATAAACCGAAAGCAGATTATGAAAATGTTTTGATTTTGCAAAGCGATTTATATAAATTTACATACACTTGGAATACATTCTATTTCGGTTTCATTCCAAGGTTTCACAACCTCTTTTACTGTTACTATCATTGATGATGAACTAACCAAAACACTTAAGCAAATTCAGCAAATAGCTTTAAATCAAGAGACGACTAAACTACCATATGAAGAGTGGATAAATGCTCTTAAATTATGGCTGATCCAAATTTTGATGATGTAGAGCTTAATGTAGATAATACGTCAATTCTTTGGAAGATGGAAACCGATAACACTTGGAAGGAACTTGCGTATATCACATCCCTTTTGGGAGATAAAAAAGGTATGTATCTAGATATAAACTGCCCCAAATGAAGAAACAAGGTTATGGTCATGTTTTAACATGGAAGGCTAGGTAGCAATAATATGATGCTACATCAAACCCTGATTTATGGATCTTCAAAGCATTTGCTTACCTACTTCAGCAAAGGCTGTAATAAAGAATTTAAATCATATTAAAACGTATGGGTTGGGACATTATCACCTAGTATGGTCTTCATTTTTTTAACATCAAAAAAGGCCTTTCTAAAAGACTGTGGTACACCACAACCCTTTTTAAAGCCTATACTCTACCACAACCTATTTTAAATAACTAGATAAACAAGCGATCAACTCATTTGATCAGTGTTTATATTATTTAGAAAGAGTTTTTTATTTTGTGACCAAAAAGAACTATACCAAACGATCTAAATGGAAATTGATTCCATATAGATCGTTTTTATATAATTTGGTTATATAACACACAAATTGGATTTTGGTTTAGTTTATATTAATTTGTTCATATTCTTCAAATGAATTTAACCCTTTCTTTCAATCTATTGTTATACTAATTTTCTTTATCTAATAAAACACAATTTACTTTATCAATTTAAGTGGATATAAAACATGTGATTGTTATTGCATAATAAATGTGCTACAATGGTTCGGTATTCGTAGTAAAAAGTCATTGATAAGGAGACAAAAAATGGAACACGGATCAAGCACTGAATGGGTAGAAGATGGAGCAAGCGAGTATAAAGCAAAACTTGGAGTAAAAATGTTTATCATGTTTGTTGTCGTATATACAGGATTTATCTTAATTAATTCTTTAAGTCCAAAACTTATGGGAATTGATATTGGTAAAGTCAATCTTGCTTTTTTTTATGGAATTGGATTAATTATCTATGCATTAATTTTAGCTGCTATTTATAATTACCTTTGTACAAGAAAAGAAAATGAAATGGCCTTAAAGAATCAGGTGAAAAATAAATGAAATACGAAGTCAGTACGCTAGCAGTAATGATTTTTTTGGCAATCGTTGCTTTTGTTTTATTTATTTCCTATTATTTTTCGAAAAAAACACAAAGTAGTGATGGATACTATAAAGCAGGAGGGAATATTCATTGGGCAGTTAATGGTATTGCATTTGCAGGAGATTATTTAAGCGCAGCATCATTCTTAGGTATCGTTGGAATGATCAGTATGGTTGGATATGATGGATTCTTATATTCAATAGGGTATTTATCGGGTTGGATAGTTGCCTTATTTGTGGTTGCTGAACCTATGAAGAAACTAGGTAAATACACATTTACTGATGCCTTAGATTCGAAATTCAATAGTAAAGGTATTCAGCTGTTTGCAGCTTTAAGCACCTTAATCGTTTCAATGTTCTATTTAATACCTCAAATGGTAGGAGCGGGATCTTTAGTAGAACCACTGCTTGGTATTCCCTATTGGATGGGAGTAGTCATTGTTGGCACTCTCGTTGTAATCATTGTTGCCACAGCAGGTATGAAAAGTACAACATATGTCCAGTTTTTAAAAGGTGGGTTACTCATTGTATTTAGTGTCGTTCTTACGGTGATGATCTTAAGAAATGGTATCAATACCACACCTGACAGTGAAAATGGCGATTATCATGAATTTGTCGAACTCACAATTACCGATATAACAGGTGATTTGCTAACTCTAGATGATACATTAATTGTAATTGATCGCACCATCAAGACCACTGATTACTGGTATGTAGTTATTCCTGGTGATGAATATGAAACAGTATGGGAAGTAGATCAAGAAAATATGGTCCTTAAGGAAACGCTATTTATTACTGATAAAGCTGATGGATCTGTCTTATATAATGGTGCACCAAGAGAAGAAGCTCAATTCTATCTGGTTGGACATATGAGTGAGGTTGATGGAAGTTCTGACACCTCAACAGGTCCTGTAGGTGTCTTTGAATTCATTGAATTGATTAAAGAAGGAACGTTGATTAGATGGGGTAAAGATGTCGTTCACGATGGTGATGATATATTGACTGTTTTTTATCAAATTGAAACTGATGGAGCTGATGTTTTAATTCCAGGGCTACAATTTAAAGTCGATCCGGAAAAAGGAGCAACTATTTGGAATCAATTAGACTTTATTTCATTGATGTTGGCATTATTCTTAGGTACTGCAGGATTACCTCATATCTTAATTAGATACTATACAGTAAAAAGTCCAGCTGCAGCTAGAAAATCAACAATTATAGCAATCCTTGCGATAGGATTCTTCTATGTTTTAACAATGTTTATGGGTCTTGGAGCCATGGTTAATGGATCTATCGATTTAAGCAATAGTAATATGAGTGCACCATTACTGGCAAAAGGATTTGGTATATTCATCTTTTCGATTATCTCAGCTGTTGCGTTTGCAACAGTTTTAGGAACAGTAAGTGGACTTATTGTTGCTTCCAGTGGAGCAGTAGCACATGATATCATGGATCGCTTCCTAAATATTAAGATGACCGATAAACAGAAAGTATTCGCAGGTAAAATCACAGCTATTTTTGTTGGTATTATTGCCATGATACTTGGTATATTATTCAAAGGCATGAACGTCTCTTACTTAGTGGGATGGGCTTTCTCAGTTGCCGCAAGTGCAAATCTACCAGCAATTATCATGGTCTTATTCTGGAAGAAAACAACGGCTAAAGGGGTTGTTGCTTCTATTGCAGTTGGACTATTTAGTTCAATGATTATCATTCTTCTTTCACAAACAACAATTAGTGGAATATATCACTTAGTAGATGTTACTTCTATCATGCCAATTAATAACCCAGCAATCATTAGTGTGCCTTTAGCATTTATCACTTTAGTCGCAGTTAGTTTACTGACAAAGAAGAAACAAGTTGCAATTTAAGAAGCAAATAAATATAGTTAGCACTATATTCTGACTCCAATATTATTTTTTCCACAACATCTCTAGAATAGACATAGAAAGTTTGACTTTTTGTGTCTTTTTTTATTTCCAATCATACCCGTGCAGTAATACTAAGGAGATTAGATATTTATGATAAAATAAAAGTAAATAAATAAAAAATATAATTCAAAAAATTTATTGGAGGATAAAATGATGGTTAATCACGTAAGTCATTTGATGAGTAAAGAAGTTAATAGTCCCGAAGCTTTCAATACCGCCATGAAAGTATTGGTTTCACCTAAAGAAGGTTGGACCGGTTATGTCATGAGAGCTGTAGAAGTCAAAGAAGAAGGCTATACACCTAAGCATAGCCATCCTTGGCCACATATCAATTACATGATTGAAGGCGAAGGAGAACTCATGATCAATGGAGAAATTAATAAAGTAACATCAGGATCTTATGCATTTGTGCCATCTGATGCACTTCATCAATTTAGGAATGCTGGAAAAGGAACTTTTAAATTCATTTGTATCGTTCCTGAGGAAGGGCACATTTACTAAGCCTTATCACAATGGAAATGTGGTAGAATATCATTCAGTATTGCGAGTGTGAAATACAAATAAAGACAATGAAAAATTAGTAAAAGACCTCGTAAAAATCAATGTAAAATTATTGATACATATTTGAAAAAATAATGTATGATTATACTAAAGATATGTTTCATTTGGAGGTGCCGATAATGAAGAAACTCTTAACGCTTTTTATTTTTGTTTTTTTGCTTTTTGGATGTTCAAATACCCACACTGTGAGTATTACTTATGAGCCAAATGGAGGTACAATCTTGAGTATGACTACATCTGTAAATTCGAATTCTCCTTCATGGTATCCACTCATACCTCAAAAGTTGAACTTTAGGTTTGTAAACTGGTATATTGATCAGCAATTGACGCAATTATATACACATACCGCTTTGATTGACAATACTACCTTGACACTTTATGCGAAGTATATTGAAGCGGATCAAGAAGATTTTTACATTGTTGAATTTGTATCCATGGGTGGAACATTCACACCTAATCAGTTGATTGCTTCAGGTGGATTACTGATTGAACCGGCAGCACCAGAAATACTCGGATCTACTTTTCAATATTGGGGGTATGCTGTTAGTGACAGTAATAAGCAAGGCGAAGTCAATTTTTCCGAACCCATCACTGAACACTTAGTAGTTGAAGCTATATACTTAAGTGATTAGGCATATAGAAAATTGAAATAGTTGAATGAACTGACAAACATAAAAGCAGGAGCTATGAATAGTTTCTGTTTTTTATTGCACATTGTGCTGAATTATATTACAATAGAATTAACATATTCATTGTGAGGAATATATGAAATATATTGCACATAGAGGATTCATTTCTCAGGCGCCAGAAAACTCAATCCCTGCTTTTCGACTCGCTGCTCAAAGTGAATTTCATTTTGGTATGGAATGCGACATTCAGCAGACTAAAGATAACCAATTTGTTGTCTTCAATGATGATGATCTTAGACGCTTGACCAAAAACAAGTCCAAAACTGAGGATCTCAATCACATAACCAATAAACCGTCTAAAATTGCTGATCTCACCTATGAAGAACTCAAATTATTCAAAATCAAGTCAGGGAAAAATATAAAAAAATATAAAGATCTCTATGTTCCTCTCCTATCTGAGTATCTTGACATATGTTCTATGGGGAACAAGACTGCTGTGGTTGAAATCAGATACTTAAATGACATCACACAAAATATAGGATTAGTCAATATGGTTGAAAATTATCCATCGCTTTCAGTCATCATCATTTCTTTTAACATGAGTTACTTAAAGTTTATTAGAACAATTTCAAATATTCAACTTCAGCTACTCACATCGATCATCAACGATGATATTATCTATGATTGTCGCGTCAATAGTTTGGATTTATCGATTGATAAAAGAATTGCAACAAAAGAGAACATCAAAAGGTTGAAAAAAGAAGGATTTAAGATTGCAGTATGGATTGTTGATGATGCCAAACAGGCAGAAGCATTCAAAAAAATGGGCGTTGACTATATCGCGTCAGACAAATTATAGAATAGAGGACAATTTATGAAAATCTCGATAGGCGGTATGATTGCATCAGGCAAATCGACTTTAGTCAAAAGATTAGGGGATGCTTTGGACCTACCGGTCATGGAAGAGTTTGAAAAAGACGATGAAGTGTTCAATACCCTTTTAAAATGGTTATACGAACAAAAATCTAATGTTGAAATGTTACTACAGATCTACTTCATTCACAATCACTGGTTGAACCAGCAGAAATATGAAAGCAACTTTATTGTTGACCGTGATTTGGTCGAGCATTGGTTATTTGCACAACACAATCTAAAAAGCATGCCTACCATTATGAATATGTATAATGGTGTTTTCCACTCATATATGAATCAGATTAGAAAACCCAATCTATATATCATTTTGGATGTAGACTGGAATAACTTTGAAGAACGCGTGATGACAAGAGGCAGAGAACAAGAGATTGAAAACTTCGGTAAAAATAAACAATATTTCTCTAGTCTATTAGAAGACTATGTGACGAAGATTGCTGCTCAGTGCTCAATCTATGATATTCCTTATGTCATCATTAACACGAGTGGAAAAACTGAAGAGCAAGTTTTTGAAGAAGCTTTAATGCACATCAAGAAAACACAAAAACTTGTATCCTATGAAACAAGCGACCTCATTTAAGAGGTTTTTTCTTTGGAAAAGAAGATAAGAAACTAAAAAGGAGCATATCATGGAAGCGCATATGAAGGCATTATTTAACCATCAAATATTAGAAGAAGCTGGTAAACATTTCGATGTTGAGTTAAAGGATCTCTTTAAAGTTGGTGGATTTGAAAACTTCATCTATGGGTATAAGAAGAGTGAAGAGGAATTTATTCTACGCATCTCGCATTCATCTCATCGCACTTATGAAGAGTTACTAGCTGAACTAGATTTTGTAAACTATCTTGCAGTCCACCATGCCAATGTGTCAATACCAATTGTATCTAAGGAAAAAAATCTGGTTGAAAAGATTGACATCAAGAATTCATATTTTACTGTGTCTTCTTATATCAAAGCAAAAGGTGAAAGACCTACACCTGAATATTTTAACGAGAACTTCTTTTTCAACTATGGTAGAACCATCGGAAATTTTCATCGACTAGCAAAAAAATATCACCCTAGAAACAGCACTATTAAACGATTTAAATGGGATGGTGATCCTTTGTTTATTAATGCGAGATCATATCTTCTGGATACTGATGAAATCATCTATAATCGATTTACTGAACTCATTAAAAAATTAAATCAATTGCCAATAACAAAGGAAAACTATGGATTGATTCACACAGATATTCATATAGGTAATTTCTTTACTAAAGACGATCAGCTATGTGTATTTGACTTCGATGATTGTGCCTATATGTGGTTCATATCTGATATTGCTATCGCCTTATTCTATTATCTGGATTTTTCAATGCGTGATGAAACGCATGAAAAAGAAAACGCACATTTTTTCATGACACACTTTATGAAAGGCTATTTGACTGAAAACAAATTATCCTATGAAGATATGTCTATGATGCAAGACTTCTTAAAACTTAGAGAATTAGTGCTTTATATTGTTTTATATCGAAGTGTTGATATGGAGCAAAATAATTTTGCTAAAAGATATGTGGATAAATACCGCAATCGAATCATTCATCATGTTCCATTTGTTGAATTGGATTTCACTCAATATCTATAATTAAGACCAATATATCTAAAAAAGAAGAGTCTATGGATTGCCATAAACTCTTTTTTTACTCACTATCGGATAAAGCTTCTTTAACATAATTTGGAAGGCCAAAGGACCCCACATGAATCTCATCATTATAATATTTGGTTTTAATACCTAACTTTTGAACTAAAGAAGCTTTGAAATCGAGTGTTGGATGCCATTTTTTGGATGCGAATCCAAATAACCAATGACCTGAAGGATAAGTGGGAATAAATGCCTGATAGACAGAAGCGATAGGAAACAGACCTTTTATCTTTTGATGTGCACGCTGCATTTCTTTTCTTTCCCTTTCAAAATAAGGACTTTCATGTTGATTGATGAGTATGCCCTCATCGGTTAAGATCCTGTAACAATTCTGGTAAAAATCTTTAGAAAACAATCCTTCGCCTAGTCCTATCGGATCCGTTGAATCGACTATAATTAAATCATACTTTTTACTTGTATTTTTAACATAGTCTAATCCATCTTCAAAGAAGAGGTTGACTCTGCTGTCATCAAATCCAGTAGTCATAGCTGGTAGATAGATTTGACACGCTCGAACAACACGTTCATCAATTTCAACCAAATCTATGGATTTGAGATGTGCATATTTTGAGAGCTCTCTAGCGCTACCTCCATCTCCTCCACCAATCACAAGCACATGCTCAACATTGGGATGGATGGACATGGGTGTATGAATAATCATCTCATGATAGATAAATTCATCCTTTTCATTTGCCATCATGATACCATCCAAGGTGAAAAACTTTCCTAGACCATCAGAATCATAAAAATCCATTTGTTGATAAGGAGTTTTTTCACTATGTAAATGCTTTGTAATTTCAATTGAAAAACGTATATTAGGTGTCCATTGTTCAGTAAACCACATGATGTATACCCCCTATTTCATATACGGAATGTTCATCCCGTAATAGATTTCTGCAATTTCTCTATTGATCTTCGCATGAATTTCTCTAATCTCATCTTCAGATAATTCATTGCTTGTTTTATTGAATATATAGTTGTCAACGATAAACTGGTTGAGCATCATCTTTGTATGAAAAATATTGGAATGATCTAAATTGATATCAAGAGTTGTATATTGATCTAAAATTTCTGGGTCAATATAGTCTTGAATCGAACTGATTTCATGATCGATATAGTGCTTAACACCATCTAAATCCCTTGTAAATCCACGAATTCGGTAGTCCATGATAATAACATCGGAATCAAAGGATTTAATTAAGTAATTGAGCGCTTTAATGGGTGATACTTTCCCACAGGTAGAAACATCGATATCAACACGAAAGGTTGAAACATCCTGATCCGGGTGACTCTCGGGATATGTGTGCACTGTGACATGACTTTTATCTAAATGTCCAACGACACTATTTTTTTTGATGCTCACACCGTTGTTACAGGAAGCATCTATGAAGTTCTCATCAACCTTTTCTTCAGAAATGAGAATAGTTACGCTTGCTCCTTGCGGATCGTAATCCTGTTTTGCTATGTTTAAAACATTGGCATCGATGATTTTTGTCACATCAGTTAAGATTCTTGTTAAACGATCGGAATTATATTGCTCATCAATATAAGCAATATATGCCTTTCTTTCATCCTCAGTCTTTGTATAACAAACATCATAGATGTTAAAGCTCAATGTCTTTGTTAGATTGTTGAAACCATATAGTTTTAGTTTTTCCATTTGTCCTGCTCCTTTTGTTTAATAACTTAAACATAAAGTAAAAATTATACGCCAATATTGTAACACATTAATTAAGTATTGCAAAAGCAATATAGATTTTACACACTCTTTTATATCAGAATTTAAATTTAAGTATGCAAATAAAAAAACACAGAAAACGTGAAATGATTTCTGTGTGAGTTTTTACTGATTACTCTTTTTTCTTTGGCTTTTTTAAATCAAAGTGTTTATATAATCGGAATATGCCATATCCTGCAGGAACGAATACAGCTGCCCAAGGAAGAATGGTCACGAGTACAATAATCAATGTATCAAAGAAGGAAATAAGTGCATTAAAACCATTCACTAATCCGTCGATGATTCTCGTTCCAAAGGGAAGTTGCGAAATAAGTGTATCCTTTCTAAGTGTTAAAGTAATAGTGCTATAATCAACCAAGCTATCAAACTGGCTGAGTGTTCCTTCAAGCTCGCCAAGTTCTAAATCTATTTCTGCGATTCTTGAATTGATCGTAATCATATCACTGAGTGATGCACCAGTGTAAAGAATAACGAGTTGTGCTCTTTCAGCTTCATATGAAGCAATCTTATTCGTAGCTGACTGATATTCTAAGGAGATGTCTGTAGCTGATTTTTTGTAATTTGAGACATCAAAAGAATCCTTAAGTGTTGAAATCACTGATTCTAATCTTTCGGTCTTAACTCGCATGACTAAATATCCGGAAGATTCTGAAATGCTTTCAGAATCGAACCATTCATCAATTTCTAGCATAAGGCGAATATTTTCAACGCTTTCATCAATGTCACTTACAAAAATGGTGGCTTCTGCCTTATAAATGATTTTACGGTCAGGTGGTACCGAATCGAGTTGAACAACGTCATCTTCTATGTATTCTTCTTCAAGACTTGGACTATAATTAGAACTGCAGGCAGAAAGTAGCAGAACCGATATAAACAACATTCCGTACAATATTTTTTTCATATTGACAATCCCCTCTATTAATTTATTTAATTATATCATGGAAATGTAACAATAATATGACAAAGTTGTGCCATAAAGTATAAGAAAAAGGAATGACTTTGGCTAATCATTCCTTTTCTTCCATATTATGAGGAGGAAGTATTATTAGAGAATTATTGGAACTATAACACTAAGGTTGCGGTTATATACTGTTTCATTGCCATATATATCAGTAACAGTATAAATCAACACATATTCACCAACAACAGAAGTATCTACAGTGTAAGTATTCGTACCTGCATCATATGTAACTAGGCCAGCAGTTGCACTTGTGATAACAACACTTGGATTCTTCGCAGAATCACCAACCATAATACCAGTAAGAGGATTGAATACAACATTTTGTTCTACTATAGCATCAGCTGCGTAAATGACGGGTGCAACTTCATCCTTGACATAACCAATCAGTGTAATAGCAACATCATCAAAATAAATTGCTGTAGTCGCACTGTTTTCAGGATGTTCAGGATCAATTAATCCCAGGAAAAAGCCAAA
>JBDREH010000022.1:0-11085 GCA_043819945.1 Bacillota bacterium | reverse complement strand
ACTTTATATAATTAAAAAACTTTTTGAGAAAAATGCAAAAAAAATAACCATGAGAACATATTACTATGCTTTCATGGTCTTTTCTTATTTTTTATTAAGTTGTTTTTGAATTATTTTTTCTGCTTCTGATAAGGTTGCTTTACCTTCCATCTTGTTGCTGAAGGATATGTAATCTTCAATGGCTGAATCAATTCTGCTTTGATTTGTTTCTACAAAGTTGACTGCATTTTCAACTGAACCAGTGACATTGCCTACCCACTCACTTAGCCTAGAAACTACCGCTTTCTTCTTATCATCACCTGATAAAAACGCCTCTCCCTTAACACGAGCGAGTTTGTTCTTCTCTTCTACAATCAAAATAAATTCTTTAATTGCTTTTTGCACTGATTCATCAAAGACAATATTCTTTGCCTTAGATACAAGTTCTGCAACATTAATAGTTGTTTTAATCAGATCTGACTTTACTTCCTTAATAACTTCGTTCAAATCTTTATCCTTACCAAACTTCGAAGTAATGTACAAAGCCAGTACTGCAATTAAGGCAATTAACAGAATAATATCAAGTGTTGTCATTTTCTTTCTCTCCTATTTTCTTATATAGTGTGACATGTGAATCTTCTAACCTGCTGACTCGATGCTCCAAAACATTGATATCTTTTTTCATGATTTTGATGTCCTGAGAATGCATTTCAAGCAAATTTAACATTTTTACATTTTGTTTTTCTATGGTCTGAAGATTGGTAATGATTTCATCATTGCCATCTTGACTTTTCTTTTCTTGTTTATTGAATTGCTTAATGGTGGTCATAATCACAACAACCATCGTTACGATCCAATAAACAATGTTTTCAACTCGAAATAAACTTAATACATTATCCCAGTTCATTCTTCTTCATCACCTTATCTTTATAATCTCTGATGTAATTTAACTGCTCTAAAATCAATGGTAAATAGCTTGTGCCTAATTCGTTATTCCAGTTTTTCTTATATTCAATCATCCTTGAATACCAAGGCTCTTCGACAACAAGTTCATATTTTCCTATCCTATCTAGATGATCTAAAATGCCTCTAACTCTTAAAACATGATAGTTTGATTTATGAGGTATTCTATCTTTTAATCTCATTTGATAATGTTCGACAAAACTTTCTAGAAAAAGACCTATTTTACTCGTAATATCCACATTGCGATATTGTTCGTATTCTTCTTTAAACTCTTCATCCAAATAGATCAGGTTTTCTTTATCTGACAAAACTTCATCAATATAGGCGCGGTCATAAAGTGGAACCGATGGATTAAGATCTTGTTTTTTCTGATAGATATCTCTTCCATAAGCAAAGACATCTAATGAACCAAGACTCAAATGAACATTACCTTTAAAACCATCCAGTACTACTGTTACATCTTCATCGCTATTTTCATCGCTTAATCCAAAAGCAACCGATCCACAATAATAGATAAACATCACTCTTGCATAAGGAAAGACACCTTTGACAATGTCTAAGATACTAGTCTTCGATTGGATTTTCTGTTTCAACTGGATCATTTCCTTTTTCAACTACTTCCATGTCATCGATCGATTCTTCAAATCCAACCACATTTTTCTTTAACCAAAGATAGCCTTGACTAATCGGACAAGTGTTTTGAAATTGTGGAAAATCAGAATACGGTATCTCGATGTCGATTTCTTCGAGAGGTATATTTTTGTTTGATCTCGCTTCTTTCGATAAATAGGATGCTACACAAATGACAGCTTTCTTATTTGCATAGTTGATATTAAATGCTGTGATACGATGATAGGATAGGGAAAGACCAAACTTACAATTCATTTCTTTAATAATAGCCATGTTAAAAAAACCTACTTTCTAAGTGTGCGATAAATCGACACACTAATCAAATCTGGTGAACCAACATTTAATCCTGGATTAATATACAGTGATCCAAAACTTCCGTAAAACGAGTGCACAAAATCTGCTACAGAGATTGCTGCATCTCCCTGGCCAGTGACAGTTGTCACACTTTTTCCGTAGGAAACCCATTGTTGAGTATCGGATAATCCAGTAGCAAATGTTGGAGATATTTCAAAATCAATTACTTTTGTTATTCCACTTGACAGAGTTACTCCTGCAGAATAAGCATCCTGGATATTGAACACTGTTGTATTTCTTGCTGAAGTTTTAGAGACAGTACCTGCAACATCATTAGAATAAACCGATAAGTATGAACCTGGAAGATAAGCTAAAGCTGATGTCCGATAATAAAAATAAGTAGTTGAGGTATCTGAAGATACGCCTTGGGTTGAGGCAATCACATGAACTTTGTAGATATAATTTGGATCAAAAGCATAACTCAAACTATGAGTATAAGTGATGCCTTCATAATGATAAACAAGTTCTAGTTCACCACCCACCTTAACGACAGACGTTGAATTTCTCGCGTACAAGCAATTATTATTGTAATCGAAAGCTAATTCTCCAAGGTACTGCAGGTTTGACGTCGTGGGCTTTGTAGTGCCTCGTTTAACTCTGATGGTTGCCACTAGTAAGTTCCACCATCAATAATAGATGCTGGTTGTAACACTTTTGTTGTATCAATACCAATTTGATACTGAATCACACTTGGTGTATAATTCGTATCAACAACCTGGTAGACTTTAATAGCATCAAGAATTACAGCTGCATCAAATAATGGTTGTGTTGCTACCGTTTCAGATCCAGTTCCATTCCAAATACGTGTGCCTTGAATATTTGATAATATATCTCTTTGATTTTGTGTTAAATGAAGATCACTGGCCACATGAGTGTTATATGTGGTTGTTGGAACACCACCAAGTCCTGCTAATGTAATTGTGACTGCACCTGTTGATCCGTTCACACTAGAAACAGAATCAGTTGGAGTTAACAACTCTTGCCAATTGGCTAATGTTGCATATCCTGTTGTTTTTAAGATAAATGTCTTGTTTAAGTCAGTCCTAACAGCTACATCACCTTCTTGAGCAGTTGATAATGCAAGCATCGCTGTTTGACTAGCCACAACAAATGTATTTGTTATAGCTATTTTTGGTAAAACAGAATCTGCTAGCTTACCACTTGAGTCTAGAATCGGAATATTCCCATTTCCTGTTCCTGTGTTTTTCGTAGCTGCAGTTCCTAAGCCAATAGCCGTTATTTTTGTATCAATTTGGGTATCAACTTTTGCGATTGCAGGAATTTTTAAATAATCTGAATCAGCAAGTGGTGTTCCAACACTTCCGACTTTATCTGCCTTCGCAATATATAGATGCTCTCCATTAAAATCTACTTGTGGCTCTCCTGCTTTAATTGTACCTACCGTTCCAATAAGCGGTCCGGTTCCTGCGGTTGTTCTTCTTTTGATTTGTATCGTTGCCATTTTTAATATTCTCCTTTATTTTTTTAGAAATACAGATGTGATTTTATGTAAGGTGCTTCCACATGATAAAGTTACTACTCCACTAACGTAAGAGACACCAAGTGAGTAATCCGCTCCACCATATCTGTAACTGATGGATGTATTTGATCCAATGAATATAAATAACGCTTGTCCAGGGAATGTAACCACGGTTGTATTTTCAATTGTCACTAAGACCAAGGTTTCACCAAGTTCAGTAGAATTTGTTCCGCTAAATTGATAAACTCCATTTTGAATTTTTGTCAATACTTGTTTGGCTGGAATCATTCGAACTATTAACTCACTTTCAAGCGTGTCAACTCGCTTCTTGTCTGAATAGATATAAGAAAGTTGATAGTTAGTCGCAAGTGTAACTGAAGTGGTGGTCTTAGAATATGCACATAATACAAATTCGTAGAGTCCGCTAATGTCAAATAAGTTAACTTTTGTCAGCGTTGGATAGGTTCCTACTGCTTCTTTGGTGTAAATACTAATCGTGTTTGTTGAAGTATCAACGGCGAGTACCACGTATCCAAACTTACTTGAATCCGGATTCACAGTTACTGATGTTTGGTTTTCAACATAAATGATTCTTCCGTAAATGGAAACATAACCATCCAAAAACGTAATCGTGTTACTAGCAAGAGTAAATGAACACTCTTGTTTGATGTCTTTAAAAATGCCGACATCTTTTGAAAATAAAAAATGATACAAATCTGCATCCATTTTCGATGTAACATTTGCACCATCAAAGGTTATCTTTTGTAATCCCATTAAAACTCGCCTCCATCTAAATCTGTAATTCCACTTGTGGAAATTGATACATTACTAACTGCTAAATTCACACTCTTATTTAAAAGCTGAATTTTTTCTGTCAGTTTAATTCGGTACTCACCTAAAGTTACAGTCGCTTGATGAAATCCGTCTTTATATTTGATACCGGTAACTACTGAATCATAAACTTTGGTATCGTGATAAAACTCAACAAAATCTCCTAATTGAAAATTGATCATCGGTTTGACCACATCATTATCAGTTTTGATTGTAAACGTAATATTATGGTCAAGTTTTGAACTGATCATTTCCGATCTTGCTTTTGTAAGTAAAGAAGGATAATCCGCATCAGAGAAATTTGCTGACTTTGGTCTGACACTTTTGTATCGAAGCTCATCATTTACGTTTTGTGTTAGTTCACCATTTTTTAATAAGTAGTAACTCACTTTGTTTGTATAGGTGATGTTCTCAATTTTTGGATAATAATCGATCTTGTTGATCATTTGACTCGAGCTGTCATTAATGACCAAATCTTGAATTGCTGAATAGTTACTTTTTAGCTTAATTCCACGATTGACTTCACTAATCATGAAATTGAGACCAGTAATTCTGCCTCTAAGGTAGGCCACTTCTGAGAAAAGACTAAGTCCGTATGTTTTTGTTATGAGTTCCATAACACTTGATAAAGACATAATTTTATCACTTTCAAATGATAACTCGCCCATAACACTAGCATTTGTTATAATTGATAAATACCCTAGATTTTGAAATGAGTCTGGACTATTTTTAAAATGTAAGTTAAGTAGATTCTCTAAATATATCGCAAGATCTCCTGAGTAAATAGTCACCGGAATATCGATTGAAAACAACTCTCTGATATCTAATGCATGGACGGTTGTTTGATTTTTATCAGCAACCTCTAAACGCTCTATAAGTCCTATATAAGAGAATAGACTGTCCTTTAATACAAGAATGTCTCCGATGGTTGTGTTTAGTTTGCTTTTATTAACAACAAATGATGATTTTTGAATAATAACTAAATCGAGATTAATTTCAAACGTTTTATCAACAAATCCATGGTCTTTGTAAGCTAGAGTATTACGATCAAGAAAGATCAGCTGCATGATTATACACCTAGATACCCTTCAAGCATCGTAATCCTACACAGCGTTGGACTCGCAACACCTGGTTTAAATTCAATCTCATATTCACCTGGTTCCACAAATAGAAAATTGTCGCAAGTGAAATCTTGTTTGTCATAAATTGAAATTGTTTCGTCACCGGTAATTTGATGCATATACTGATTTATCGGTATTGCCGAAATAACAGTCGTTCCAACTTCTACCGTGTGATAAAGCCTTAGAGTTGATAATGTATTTCCATCTTTGATAATGGTTACTTCAGGATCGTTTACGGCACCAATCATTTCAATTAAAAGAGGTGCCTTAATGACACCTCGATTATTTATGATGATTTTCCCTTCGAAAGATACAGAATACTGGTAGGGATAAATAAAGGGATAGACTTTCCCAGATGATTCAACATTGACCTCTATGACAGAAGAATTTTCTTTAAGCCACAGTGATAATTTTTGAAATGTAATCTGGCATTGCAAAACTCCAGCTACAAGTTCTTGTTTAGATAGTGATTTTATCTCGACATAACAAAAAGTCTGGCCAATCGTTTGATAAACTAGTTTTAGGCTTTTTGTAGATAGTTTCAAATAATCTAAAATTTTAGAATATCCAAGATATCCTTTTAAGAAAGTAAGTATTGCTTGTATTTCAAGTAATGGTTGTGTCTGATCAACCAGGTCATAAAACTGATCATATTTTAGATAAGTTAATTCTTTTGAAAATCCTAACCCTGAAAGTCCACTGATTAGACATCCACTTCTATAATCAAAATAGAAACGATTTCCATATGTGTTTTCTAGATAAAAACGTCGGATCATATCACATTACCTCCTAATGCACGATTGATTGAATCAATGTCAAAGGTAGGTGAAGTTGTGTTAATTGTTATATTATTTGTTGAGACGTTCGAAGTCGATGAATTGGATTGACTAGATATAGAAGATACTTGTTTTAAATTAAATGCATCACCAAACCAGCCACCAATTTTATTAAAAAATCCACCGACCTTGTCAGCAGCACCACTGACAAAGTTACCGACTCCATCAGCAATGTTTCCTGCAAACTCACTAATATTACCAGTAATGTTTCCAATCATGTCACCAAAGTTTCCAGCAATGTCAGACATCTTTGGTCCAAGATCCCCAATCCACTCGAAAATAGTTGATAAGAATTCGACAATTTTTTGTACGACAGTCATAACCGGTTCAAGCGCTTTTTGTAACACTTTGATTGCAGGCACCAAGATAGCTTGTAGTACTTTACCGATGACTTCAAGGAGTGGTGCAACCAGTTCAAGAATGTCAGCAATAAATCCAATTTGCATCATTAAAGGCTTTAGAATAATATCAATGATTGGGACTAGCATATCAACAAGCATAATGACGAGTTCAATGATGACATCAAGAATAGGTGATAATGCCGTCATTAGGCTATCTACTATTAGCATGATGAGTGGTAACAATTGCATGAGTGTCTCACCAAGTCTCGCAAGCAAAGCACGAAAGTCTTCACTTTGAAATAAAGCCATGGCTAGAATAGCAATAAGTGCACCAATGCCTAAGGTTGCGAAACTAATCCCTGCTCCAGCAAACATTCCTGCGGTGCCGACACCTTTTAATACCATCGAAACCATACTTAATAATGGACCCACTTTTCCTACAATGGATAGCACAGGTCCTACTGCAGCAACGACTGCACCTAAAGTTATGATGATCTTCTTTGTGTTATCATCTAAGTTCATCCATTTATCAATCCAGTCTTTAATTGTTGGGATGATCTCGTCACGAACTTTTTGAAGCAGTGTTTGTAAAATGGGAAGTACTGTCATCGATAGATTCATTGCAAGACTTGATAATGCTTGTTTGGTCTGATCTAGCGAATCTGTGAAGTTCCCTGCAACTTGTGCTTGCTCATTGGTGATGATTCCTAATTCCCTGGCTTCTTGTCTTAAGTTATAAATAGCAGTCTTCTCACTAGATAGAATCGGAATAATTTCTGTTCCTATTTTTTCACCAAAGAACTCATTGGCCACTCCAACTCTGATAGCTTCATCTTTTACACCAGCAAGGGCATCTCTGATTGTATCAAAAGCCTCATCAGCGTTTTTGCCTTTAAGATCATCTACAGTTAGTCCAATTAATGCCAAGCTTTCTGATACCTTGTCTCCATTACCTGTCGCAATATCACCAAGGATACTATTGACTTTAATAAAGGCTTTATTTAGGCTCTCAGTCGAGCTTCCGGAGATCCTCGCAACGTAGTTCCATTCTTGTAAACTCTCTGCAGAAAGGCCAATTTTAGCGGCCGAGTCGCCAATTTCATCGGCAGTGATTGCTGTCTTAACAGCTAATCCAGATAAAGCAGTGATTGCACCTATAATGGGTAGTGTTACCGACTTTGTTAATGTGCTACCAAGTTTTCCTATCTTCTCAAAGTTTGCATTGCCAAGTTCAGTAATCTTGCCCATAGTATTCTTTAGTTCGTGGTTTAGTTTGGATACTTCTGCTTCTGTATAAGATACGTTTCTAGCAAGTTTGTTGAACTCGGTTTCACTCATGTCACCTATCTTAACTGCTTGTTTTGCTTTTTCGAGTTCAAGGTTTTGAGTTTCAAGTTTCTTTTTAGTGGTTTGAAGGATGTCATTCAGTTTGGACTGCTTAGTTTTCCACATTTCCACATTTGAACTATCGTATTTCAGGTTTGTGTTGATCGCTTTGAGATCTTTTTGTTGTTCTTTTAAATCTGATTGTATACCTTTGAGCTCATTCTCAAGATCTCTACCATCAAGACTAAGTTTAATATTGAGTCCTTTGACTGTTTCTGCCATCAATCACACCTCCTTTATGCAAAAGAAAAGCACATCGATTGCTCGAAGTGCTCTATATTTGTTAATATTTAGTCCCCACACTCGAAACGTACTCAAGTGCATATCGAATATATTCGCTTATGCTCATCTCCTCAAGATAAGCTTTCTCATTGAATCCAAGTGATAATAATTTTTCCCTTAACCGCGCATGATATCCTGTATAGTATTCGGTTTCCAGTCTTGATGGTGATATGACATTAGTCAAAGAGAAAATACTACAAAAAAAACTCCTAACTATTTTGACAACTTCACCAATCTTATTATCATGAGCTTCAATGTCTAAGCCTGATAGGTCAGAAAGTGTACGTTTTGAAAGAAATGGCTTTTCCTGAAGAATTAATAACTTTTTATTCCCTTCACTACAATAATATTTATGTGCATAATCAATTCCCAATTCAAATGGCATGTTAAATCTTGCAAGTGGATCTTCTGTTGTATGTTCCATTCTAGATATATCATGAATCCCAATTTGAGAATCATGAATCAAGGTCATGATTTTACTCATTCGATCTGATGACTCTTTATTTTCTGATGCTATAGTAGGTGTGCATCCAAATGTTGCAACTAAAAATATTAGTATATGTAAAATGTCTTTGTATTCTTCATCATAAGGGCAATTAATGAAGACTATTTTATTGCGAATTTGGGTACTTTGAGATGTGGTTTCAGGCATATTTATCTATTTTTTACTACGTGAACTAGTTTTATTGCTAGACTTCGTACTATGCCCAGTAGTTTGCCCGACGGTTGATTTGGTCCATTTTCCTGAACAAGGAGAGTTTGTATGCTTTGCAGTCTTAGGAAAACTCTCAACCGATGTAATTTTACCATCATTTCTATGTACATAAACTGATGTGCGATCATTCTTTGCCATTGTTTTTGCTTTGTTAACAGCTGATGATTTTGTTGCAGTTACAGCTGATGCCCTTGATGCATTGGGTCTAACAACTCGCCAACCACTATCGCTTGGGACGACATGGACATTTTTATTTTTTGTTGATGTTGGCATCTTTTCACCTCCAAAATGATTTTCTCTAATTATATACCTTTTGTCCTAATTTTACAATATGCACAGAGAAATCTTTAAAGTATGCTGTTTATATAAAATATGCATCAATATCTAATTGAGATGCCTTTCTTGTACAACTTTTGCCACTTATAACTTGCATCTCAAGTTCTACAATTTGCAAATATGTATTTATATCAAAATATTTTGAATCTTCAATTGAAAGTCCAAGATGAGCCAAGTTAAAGATTATGTTTGCTGTTGCACCAAACTCAGACTCATCCTTTGAACTGTGGGGAAGGCGATTGACCTTTTGTAAGTGTTCCTAACATCTCTGCAATTGTTGAGGATAATAGTTGAAGTTCTTCTGGATTGCTTAATATTGAAAAATCTAGTGACATCAAAAAGTCGTTATATGATGTTTTACTAAATGGCCTGTGAAGAACATAGATTATTCGAAATATTGTATCAATCACCACAGAGAAATCTTCTTCTTTGATATTGTTACTCTTTTCGAGCTTTTTGATATCACTGAATAACTCAGATCCAAACACATTACGGTAATCAATAATTGTAAATAAGGACGAGTGGAGTTTGTACTCCTTCTCGCCCAGTTTGAGTAATTTTTCCATATTCTAACTCCTAAATAAATGTTGGCAATGCCGGTGCAGTTGTTAGGAAAGTTGTATAGTTTGTGTCTCCAACTGACGCAATTACTCTAATTACCAGGTTATCTCCGGATTCAATCGGTCTGGCTGTAATAGATAGCGAGATTGAATTTGCTTCAATCGAATCTGCTTTTGATTTGCTTGCATCTCCTGAAGGAGTCGCTGTACAAAGATAATACCAAATACGTCTTGCTTTTGAATCGCCTTGAATTTCATAACCCAATGCAAATGTCTTTGTTTCATTATTGATCACTTCAACATAGTTTCCATTCGTATCTGTTTTAAATCCAAAGATATCCTTTTTAAATTCATCATCAATTTCGGTGAATTTTAACGAAACAGTCGTTCCAGAATTTGAAACAAGTGTTGCAATAACTTTATCATCGGCATAGACTTGTGTACTTCCACCGATTGCTTCAGTTGTAATTTCTTGAGCTCCTATGAGCCTTTTAGGTAATGTGAAAGTCCATATCCCATCCACATCTTGCGTTGCTAGGGAGTAATGGACATTAGTTAGACCAAATGTAATCTTGTTATTCATTTCTTATTCCTCCAATTTAATTTCATAGACTCGATTAACCGAGTTGTCATCATTTAAATATTCTGTAATCATCTGATAATTAAAGCCTGCCAAATACAATGCTTCTTCTAATCTGTTTTCTAGTAATGGATCTTTCTTTTCTGTGACAAGGGTAATTTGTATCGTCACAATCCTTAGAACAGAAACATTATCTGCATATACCGAAGAACGATTGCTGATTTCCTGATAAACAATAAAAGGTAATACATCTATTGCTAATGCATCGACAATGTTTGTTCCATAGGATACTTTGCCAGGAAGAACATTGTTCAAAATTTGATATATCTGTTCAAGTGTTGTTGGCATTAGTTACTACCACTTTCAATAATTTTTATAATATCTGAAAGCATTTCAGGAGTGAAAGTATCAAAGGCAGGTCTCATAAAAGGTTTAGGGGATACAAACTTACCACTTCGGTGTGTAAATCCAAATTCAAGCAAATGAGTTAGTCTCCCTTTTTTTTCTGAGTAAATTGTGATTGTTTTATTGATGCCTTCTCCATGTGGGGTTGCGACAAATGAGTCCGCAAAACCATCTGTCCTTCCACTCCTGGGTGCATTCGATTTGATATAAGCTAGCGCTTTATCTGCTGTTTCATCAAGTACTTTTTCCATTTTTAATATGATATCATCTGTATATTCTTCAACTA
>JBDREH010000021.1:0-10448 GCA_043819945.1 Bacillota bacterium | reverse complement strand
ACTTTATATAATTAAAAAACTTTTTGAGAAAAATGCAAAAAAAATAACCATGAGAACATATTACTATGCTTTCATGGTCTTTTCTTATTTTTTATTAAGTTGTTTTTGAATTATTTTTTCTGCTTCTGATAAGGTTGCTTTGCCTTCCATTTTATTGCTGAAGGATATGTAATCTTCTATAGCACTATCAATTCTACTTTGATTTGTTTCCACAAAGTTGACTGCATTTTCAACTGAACCCGTGACATTACTTACCCACTCACTTAGCCTAGATAAAACAGCTTTCTTCTTATCATCACCTGATAAAAACGCCTCTCCCTTATCACGAGCGAGTTTGTTCTTCTCTTCTACAATCAAAATAAACTCTTTGATTGCTTTTTGAACTGATTCATCAAATACAATATTCTTAGCTTTAGAAATGAGTTCCGCAACATTAATAGTTGTTTTAATCAGATCTGACTTTACTTCCTTAATAACTTCGTTCAAATCTTTATCCTTACCTAGCTTCGATGTAATATACATAGCCAATACTGCAATTAGTGCAATTAATAGAATAATCTCAAGTGTTGTCATTTTCTTTTTCTCCTATTTTCTTATATAGTGTGACATGTGAATCTTCTAACCTACTGACTCGATGCTCCAAGACATTGATGTCTTTTTTCATGATCTTGATATCTTGAGAATGCATTTCAAGTAAATTCAACATTTTTACATTTTGTTTTTCTATAGTCTGAAGATTGGTAATGATTTCATCATTGCCATCTTGACTCTTCTTTTCTTGTTTATTGAATTGCTTAATGGTGGTCATAATCACCACAACCATTGTTACGATCCAATAAACAATGTTTTCTACTCGAAATAAACTTAAAACATTATCCCAGTTCATTTTTCTTCATCACCTTATCTTTATAATCTCTGATATAAATTAGCTGCTCTAAAATCAGTGGTAAATAACTTGTGCCTAATTCGTTATTCCAGTTTTTCTTATATTCAATCATCCTTGCATACCAAGGTTCTTCAACAACTAGCTCATACTTTCCCGTTTTATCCACATGATCTAAAATACCTCTAACTCTTAAAATATGATAGTTTGATTTATAAGATACTTTATCTCTTAGCCGCATTTGATAATGTTCGACAAAACCTTCTAAGAAAAGACCTAATTTACTTGTAATATCGACATTGCGATATTGTTCATATTCTTCTTTAAACTCTTCATCCAAATAGATAAGATTATCTCTATTTGATAAAACTTCATCGATATAGGCACGGTCATAAAGTGGAACCGATGGATCGAGATCTTGTTTCTTCTGATAGATATCTCTTCCATAAGCAAAAACATCTAGTGATCCAAGACTCAAATGAACATTACCCTTAAAACCATCCAACACTACAGTTACATCCTCATCACTATTTTCATCACTTAATCCAAAAGCAACCGATCCACAATAATAAATAAACATGACTCTTGCATAAGGAAAGACACCTTTGACAATTTCTAAGATACTAGTCTTCGATTGGATTTTCTGCTTCAATTGGATCATTTCCTTTTTCAACTACTTCCATGTCATCAATTGATTCTTCAAATCCAACTACATTTTCCTTAAGCCACAAATAACCTTGACTTATTGGACAAGTGTTTTGAAATAATGAAAAATCAGAATATGGTATCTCGATATCGATTTCTTCAAGAGGTATACTTTTGTTTGATCTCGCTTCTTTAGACAGATAAGATGCAACACAGATAACAGCTTTCTTATTTGCATAGTTGATATTGAAAGCTGTGATACGATGATAGGATAAGGAAATCCCGAATTTGCAATTCATTTCTTTAATGATAGCCATAATAATTACCTACTTTCTAAGTGTTCGATAAATCGACACACTAATCAGATCTGGAGAACCAACATTTAATCCTGGATTAATATACATTGCTCCAAAGTTTCCGTAAAACGAGTGCACAAAATCTGCTAAAGAAATCGTTGCATCTCCTTGGCCAGTGACTGTTGTCACACTTTTTCCACAGGAAACCCATTGTTGAGTATCGGATAACCCAGTTGCAAATGTCGGAGATATTTCAAAATCAATTACTTTTGTTATTCCACTTGTCAGAGTTACTCCTGCAGAATAAGCATCCTGAATATAGAACACTGTTGTATTTCTTGCTGAAGTTTTAGAGACAGTACCAGCCACATCATTTGAATAAACCGATAAATAAGAACCTGTTAGATAGGCTAAAGCTGATGTCCTGTAGTAAAAATAAGTAGTTGAGGTATCTGAAGATACGCCTTGGGTAGAGGCAATGATATGAACTTTGTATATATAGTTTGGATCAAAAGCATAACTCAAACTATGGGTATATGTAACACCTTCATAATGATAAACAAGTTCTAACTCACCACCTACCTTGACAACAGACGTTGAATTTCTCGCGTATAAGCAATTGTTATTGTAATCGAAAGCTAATTCCCCAAGGTACTGCAGGTTTGATGTGGTGGGCTTTGTGGTGCCTCGTTTAACTCTGATGGTTGCCACTAGTAAGTTCCGCCATCAATGATTGATGATGGTTGTAATACTTTTGAAGTATCGATTCCTATTTGATACTGAATCACACTTGGTGTATAATTCGTGTCAACAACCTGGTAGACTTTAATAGCATCAAGAATTACAGCTGCATCAAATAATGGTTGTGTTGCTACCGTTTCAGATCCAGTTCCATTCCAAATGCGTGTGCCTTGAATATTTGATAATATATCTCTTTGATTTTGTGTTAAATGAAGATCACTGGCCACATGAGTGTTATATGTGGTTGTTGGAACACCACCAAGACCTGCAAGAGTTATTGTGACTGCGCCAGTTGACCCGTTTACACTTGAGACAGAATCAGTTGGAGTTAAAAGTTCTTGCCAATTTGCAAGAGTTGCATAACCTGTTGTTTTTAAGATGAACGTTTTATTTAAGTCAGTTCGAACAGCCACATCGCCTTCTTGCGCAGTGCTCAATGCAAGCATAGCTGTTTGACTGGCCACAACAAAAGTATTTGTTATTGCTATTTTTGGTAATACAGAATCTGCAAGTTTTCCACTTGAGTCTAGAATAGGAATATTACCATTTCCGGTTCCAGTGTTTTTCGTAGCTGCAGTTCCTAAACCTAATGCAGTTATCTTGGTATCGATTTGCGTATCGACTTTCGCAACAGCAGGTATTTTTAAATAGTCCGCATCAGCAAGTGGAATTCCGACGCTTCCTACTTTATCCGCCTTCGCAATGTAGAGATGCTCACCATTAAAATCAACTTGTGGTTCTCCTGCTTTGATTGTGCCTACCGTTCCAATAAGAGGTCCGGTTCCTGCGGTTGTTCTTCTTTTAATTTGTATCGTTGCCATTTTTAATATGCTCCTTTATTTTTTTAGAAATACCGATGTGATTTTATGCAAGGTGTTTCCACATGATAAAGTCACCACACCACTAACGTAAGAGACACCAAGTGAGTAATCTGCTCCACCATATCTATAACTGATAGATGTATTTGATCCAACAAATATGAAAAGTGCCTGTCCAGGGAATGTAACTACAGTTGTGTTTTCTATTGTCACTAAGACCAAGGTTTCACCAAGTTCAGTAGAATTTGTTCCGCTAAATTGATAAACTCCATTTTGAATTTTTGTCAAAACTTGTTTGGCTGGAGTTATTCGAGCTATTAACTCACTTTCAAGCGTGTCAACTCGCTTCTTATCTGAATAGATATAAGAAAGTTGATAGTTTGTCACAAGTGTAACTGAAGTGGTGGTCTTAGAATATGCACACAATACAAATTCATAGAGTCCACTGATGTCAAATAAGTTAACTCTCGTTAGTGTTGGATAAGTTCCCACTGCTTCTTTAGTATAAATGCTAATCGTATTAGCTGCAGTATCAACTGCAAGCACTACATATCCATATTTGCTGGAATCAGGAACGACAGCAACTGATGTTTGATTTTCTACATAAATGATTCTTCCGTAAATGGAAACATAACCATCCAAAAACGTAATCGTGTTACTGGCAAGAGTAAATGAACACTCTTGTTTGATGTCTTTGAAAATCCCGACATCTTTTGAAAATAAAAAATGATACAAATCAGCATCCATTTTCGATGTGACATTTGCACCATCAAAGGTTATTTTTTGTAATCCCATTAGAACTCTCCTCCATCTAAATCTGTGATTCCACTTGTGGAAATCGATACATTACTAACCGCTGAATTCACACTCTTATTTAAAAGCTGTATCTTTTCAGTTAGTTTAATTCTATATTCACCTAAAGTTACAGTCGCTTGATGAAATCCGTCTTTATATTTGATGCCGGTAACTACTGAATCATATACTTGCGTATCATGATAAAACTCGACAAAATCGCCTAAATGAAAATTGATCATCGGTTTGATCACATCATTATCGGTTTTGATTGTAAACGTAATATTATGGTCAAGTTTTGAACTGATCATCTCTGATCTTGCTTTTGTGAGTAAAGATGGATAATCCGAATCAGAGTAATTTGCTGACTTTGGTCTGACACTTTTGTATCGCAACTCATCATTCACATTTTGAGTAAGTTCACCATTTTTTAGTAAGTAATAACTTACTTTATTTTTATAAGTGATATTCTCAATTTTCGGATAATAATCGATCTTATTAATCATTTGACTCGAGCTGTCATTAATGACTAGATCTTGAATCGCTGAATAGTTACTTTTGAGCTTAATTCCCCGATTGACTTCACTGATCATGAAATTGAGACCAGTAATTCTGCCTCTAAGGTAGGTCACTTCTGAGGAAAGACTAAGTCCGTATGTTTTTGTTATGAGTTCCATAACACTTGATAAAGACATAATTTTATCACTTTCAAATGATAATTCACCCATAACGCTTGCATTTGTTATAATTGATAAATATGCTAGATTTTGAAATGAATCCGGACTATTTTTAAAATGTAAGCTAAGTAAATTCTCTAAATATATCGCAAGATCTCCTGAGTAACTAGTCACCGGAATATCGATTGAAAACAATTCTCTGATATCTAATGCATGAACTGTTGTTTGGTGCTTGTCAGCAACCTCTAAACGTTCAATCAGTCCTATATAAGAGAATAAACTGTCCTTTAATACAAGAATGTCTCCGATGGTTGTATTGAGTTTGCTTTTATTAACAACAAATGATGATTTTTGAATAATAACTAAATCTAGATTAATTTCAAACATTTTATCAACAAAACCATGGTCTTTGTAAGCTAGAGTATTACGATCAAGAAAGATCAGCTGCATGATTATACACCTAGATACCCTTCAAGCATCGTAATCCTACACATCGTTGGACTCGCAACACCAGGCTTAAATTCAATCTCATATTCACCTGGTTCCACAAACAGAAAATTGTCGCAAGTAAAATCTTGTTTGTCATATATTGAAATTGTTTCGTCACCGGTAATTTGATGCATATACTGATTTGTCGGTAATGCCGAAATAACAGTCGTTCCGACGTCAGCCGTGTGATAAAGCTTTAGTGTTGATAGTGTATTTCCATCTTTGATAATAGTTACTTCAGGATCGTTTACTGCACCAATCATTTCAATTAAAAGAGGTGCCTTAATGACACCTCGATTATTTATGATGATTTTCCCTTCGAAGGATACTGAGTATTGATACGGATAAATAAAAGGATAAACTTTACCAGATGATTCAACATTGACCTCTATGACAGAAGACAATTCTTTTAACCAAAGTGATAATTTTTGAAAAGTAATCTGACATTGTAATACTCCAGCAACAAGTTCTTGTTTAGAAAGTGATTTGATCTCAACATAACAAAAAGCCTGTTCAATCGTTTGATAAACAAGTTTTAGGCTTTTGGTAGATAGTTTCAAATAATCTAAAATTTTAGAATATCCAAGATATCCTTTTAAGAAAGTAAGTATTGCTTGTATTTCAAGTAATGGTTGTGTCTGATCGACCAGGTCATAAAACTGATCATATTTTAGATAAGTGAGTTCTTTTGAAAATCCTAACCCTAAAAGTCCACTGATTAAGCAACCACTTCTATAATCAAAATAGAAACGATTTCCATATGTGTTTTCTAGATAGAAACGTCTGATCATATCACATTACCTCCTAATGCACGATTGATTGAATCAATGTCAAAGGTAGGGGAAGTTGTGTTGATTGTTATATTATTTGTAGATACGTTCGAAGTCGATGAATTGGATTGATTTGATATTGAAGAAGCCTGCTTCAAATTAAATGCATCACCAAACCAACCACCTATTTTATTGAAAAAACCACCGACCTTATCAGCTGCACCACTGACAAAGTTACCGACTCCATCAGCAATGTTTCCTGCAAACTCACTGATATTACCAGTAATGTTTCCGATCATGTCACCAAAGTTTCCAGCAATGTCAGACATCTTTGGTCCAAGATCACCAATCCATTCGAAAATGGTTGATAAGAATTCGACGATTTTTTGAACAACAGCCATGACAGGTTCAAGTACTTTTTGTAACACTTTGATTGCAGGCACCAAGATTGCTTGTAGTACTTTACCGATAACTTCAAGAAGCGGTGCAACCAATTCGAGAATATCAGCAATAAATCCTATTTGCATCATTAAAGGTTGAAGAATGATTTCAATGATTGGAACTAACATATCAACAAGCATAATGACGAGTTCAATGATGACATCAAGAATAGGTGATAATGCCGTCATTAGGCTATCTACTATCTGCATAATTGGTGGTAACAACTGCATGAGTGTTTCACCAAGTCTCGCAAGCAAGGCACGAAAGTCTTCACTTTGAAATAAAGCCATGGCAAGAATCGCGATAAGTGCACCTATTCCTAAAGTTGCGAAATTTATCCCTGCTCCAGCAAACAATCCTGCAGTGCCGACACCTTTTAATACCATCGAAACCATACTTAATAATGGACCCACTTTTCCTACAATGGATAGCACAGGTCCTACTGCAGCAACGACTGCACCTAATGTTATGATGATCTTCTTTGTGTTATCATCTAAGTTAATCCATTTATCAATCCAGTCTTTAATTGTTGGGATAATCTCGTCACGAACTTTTTGAAGCAGTGTTTGTAAAATGGGAAGTACTGTCATCGATAGATTCATTGCAAGACTTGATAATGCTTGTTTGGTCTGATCTAGTGAATCTGTAAAATTCCCAGCAATTTGTGCTTGCTCATTCGTGATGATGCCTAATTCTCTAGCTTCTTGTCTTAAGTTATAAATAGCAGTCTTCTCACTAGATAGAATCGGAATAATTTCTGTTCCAATTTTCTCACCAAAGAACTCGTTGGCAACGCCTACTCTAATCGCTTCATCTTTTACACCAGCCAAAGCATCTCTAATCGTATCAAATGCCTCTTCAGCGTTTTTGCCTTTCAGGTCATCAACTGATAGACCAATTAATGCTAAACTTTCTGATACCTTGTCTCCATTTCCGGTTGCAATATCACCAAGAATACTATTGACTTTAATAAAGGCTTTATTTAGGCTCTCAGTCGAGCTTCCTGAGATCTGCGCAACGTAGTTCCATTCTTGTAAATTCTCTGCAGAAAGGCCAATTTTAGCGGCTGAATCGCCAATTTCGTCGGCAGTCATTGCTGTCTTTACAGCTAATCCAGATAAAGCGGATATTGCGCCTAAAATGGGTAATGTTACCGACTTTGTTAATGTGCTCCCAAGTTTCCCTATCTTCTCAAAGTTTGCATTACCAAGTTCAGTAATCTTACTACGAGTGTTTTTTAGTTCGTTGTTGAGTTTGGATACTTCTGCTTCCGTATAAGATACATTACGAGCAAGTTTATTAAACTCGGTTTCACTCATGTCACCAATCTTAACTGCTTGTTTCGCTTTTTCAAGTTCAAGGTTTTGAGTTTCAAGTTTCTTTTTAGTAGTTTGAAGGATGTCATTCAATTTGGATTGCTTAGTTTTCCACATTTCCACATTCGAGCTATCGTATTTAAGATTTGTGTTGATCGCTTTGAGATCTTTTTGTTGTTCTTTTAAATCTGATTGTATACCTTTGAGCTCATTCTCAAGATCTCTACCGTCAAGACTAAGTTTAATATTGAGTCCTTTGACTGTTTCTGCCATCAATCACACCTCCTTCAAGGCAAATAAAAAGCACCTTGATTTAGGTGCCTATGTGTAAGTATATATCCTGTTAGATACACGACTTAATTACCAGTGCGATAACTAAGATCCAAATAATAACAAATGGAACTGCGTAGATCCACTTTTTGGGTTTACCATTTGCCCACATATCTTCGGCTTCTTTGCGATATTGCATAAACTGTTCTGTGGGAATAGACTTAATAGTAAGGGTAATGAAAAAGGGTAGCACAATTAGGTCATCGAGCAAACCTATTACCGGAATAAAGTCCGGAATAAGGTCAATCGGTGACAACGCATAAACAATTGTTATAGCTGCAAATACTTTTGCTATAAATGGTGTCTCCTTGTGTTTCATTGCGATAAAAACTGCAGGAATATCAATTTTTAGTTTTTTTGCTCTCTCTCTAAGATTCATATTAACATCTCCAATGACAAACGACATATAAATTATATCAAAAGTACGGGATTAATGATCTATTAATTAAATAAAAATCTATCAATGTCGGCTTGTGAAGCTCGTTTCCCAGATTCATTACCAGAAATTACTTTCATTTCAAGTTCTACTATCTGCAAATAAGTACTTATATCAAAATATTTCGAATCTTCAATCGAGATGCCTAGATGAGCCAAGTTAAAGATTATGTTTGCTGTTGCACCAAACTCGGACTCATCCTTTGAACTGTGGGGAAGGCGATTGACCTTTTGTAAGTGTTCCTAACATCTTTGTAATTGTTGAGGATAATAGTTGAAGTTCTTCTGGATTGCTTAATATTGAAAAATCTAGTGACATCAAAAAATCGTTATATGATGTTTTACTAAATGGCCTGTGTAGAACATATATTATCCGGAATATAGTATCAATCACCACAGAGAAATCTTCTTCTTTGATATTGTTACTCTTTTCGAGTTTTTTGATATCACTGAATAACTCAGATCCAAACACATTACGGTAATCAATAATTGTAAATAGGGACGAGTGGAGTTTGTACTCCTTCTCGCCCAGTTTGAGTAATTTTTCCATATTCTAACTCCTAAATGAATGTTGGTAATGCAGGAGCGGATGTTAGGAAGGTTGTATAGTTTGTATCTCCAACCGATGCAATTACTCTAATTACCAGGTTATCTCCGGATTCAATGGGTCTTGCTGTAATAGATAGCGAGATTGAATTTGCTTCAATCGAATCTGCTTTTGATTTACTTGCATCTCCTGAAGGAGTCGCTGTACAAAGATAATACCAGATACGTCTTGCTTTTGAATCACCTTGAATTTCATAACCCAATGCAAAAGTTTTTGTTTCATTGTTGATCACTTCGACAAAGTTTCCATTGGTGTCTGTTTTGAATCCAAAGATATCCTTTTTAAATTCATCATCAATTTCGGTGAATTTTAACGAAACAGTTGTCCCTGAATTTGAAACGAGTGTAGCTATGACTTTATCATCTGCATAGACTTGTGTGCTTCCACCGATTGCTTCAGTGGTGATTTCTTGAGCTCCTATGAGCCTTTTAGGTAATGTGAAAGTCCATGTTCCATCCACACCTTGTGTGGCTAGGGAGTAATGGACATTTGTTAAACCAAATGTAATCTTGTTATTCATTTCTTATTCCTCCATTTTGATTTCATAGACTCGATTAACCGAGTTGTCATCATTTAAATATTCTGTAATCATCTGATAATTAAAGCCTGCTAAATACAATGCTTCTTCTAATCTGCTTTCAAGTATTGGATCTTTCTTTTCTGTGACAAGTGTAATTTGAAATGTTACAATTCTAAGAACTGGAACGTTATCTGCATATACCGAAGAACGATCGCTGATTTCCTGATAAACAATAAAAGGTAATACATCTATTGCAAGTGCATCTACAATGTTTGTTCCATAGGACACTTTACCAGGAAGAACATTGTTCAAAATTTGGTATATCTTTTCAAGTGTTGTTGGCATTAGTTACTACCACTTTTTATAATTTTTATAATATCTGAAAGCATTTCAGGAGTGAAAGTATCAAAGGCGGGTCTCATAAATGGTTTAGGTGATACAAACTTACCACTTCGGTGTGTAAATCCGAATTCAAGTAGATGCGTGAGTCTCCCTTTTTTTGATGAGTAAATTGTGATTGTTTTATTAATACCTTCTCCGTGTGGAATTGCGACAAATGAGTCCGCAAAACCATCTGTCCTTCCACTCCTGGGTGCATTCGATTTGATATAAGCTAGCGCTTTATCTGCTGTTTCATCAAGTACTTTTTCCATTTTTAATATGATATCATCTGTATATTCTTCAACTA
>JBDREH010000020.1:0-25280 GCA_043819945.1 Bacillota bacterium | reverse complement strand
CAATTGTTTTGGGTTAAAATAAGGTTGATTTAATTGTGTATTTGTCATACTTCAATTATATCAAAAATCCACCCTGGCTTCCAGAGTGGATTTTACTTTTATTGGGATGTTAACGATTCTGTTTCGTTACAGCCTCTTATTTTTTCATGATTTCTATACCAGCGTGATAACCTGTATCTTCATATAGTAATTGATTTTTCTCAAATAATCTGAGGGTAATATAACCTGATAATCCTTCCTTAATCCGTTCAATCATCTGACCATTTTTAGGTGCAGCTAATTCAATCTGTGTTGATGAACTTGCTTCAATATCTAAAAGATACTTACCCTTTTTTATTTTGTAATGGACATATCCGTTACCAATCAATTCATGTTTCACTTTCGCTCTATTGTAGGTAGCAAAACGATATTCTTTCCCCTGATAAATTAAATTTGCAATGAGACCCTTAAAATGTAAGCCCAAAAAGGGGATATCAGCATAAGAAAACATGAACGATGTTTTAGGATTTTCAAAATGATTGGTCTGTAACCACACATAAGCTCTAGGAAAAGACTTTCCCCAATCCTTTTCGATATAACCCTTACCCTTTGTAAATGATATATCTTTTAGGTTCAAACTTAATTTTCCTTTTAAATCATGGGACATGCTGATGATGCCGTGATAACATTCCATAAAATTTAGGTAACCAAAGATACCCATAATATTTGGAGAGAGTAAAGAACGATGTATTGGAGTGAGTTGATTCATGAAAACAATTCCAGTAATGGATAGGTTTTGCTCGCGCAACCTAATTTCAATTCTATCTTGTGAAAAATAGTTTTTACCTATTCTAATCCAAAAGTCTTTGTTACTATAAGAAAATTCATCAAAATTAAACCGAAGATAATGAGTTGTGAGTTGAATGTCTCCATCATCCTGGTGGGACATAAACACTTGGATAAAGGCATGTTTATCTTCTTGATTGATGCTTACTCCTGGGATAAAAGCGATGGTATCTTTCTCATCTCGACTGACAAGTTTATAATACCATCCCTCGAAATACTGATTTTTCTTCTTGTTACCCTGAAAAAATTCAGGGTGAATCAATTTTTTAAAAAACATAGACTCTCCTAATAAAAAAGCTAGGATTCCCTAGCGTAGTTTTTATGGTTGCATTGCTCCAAAGAGTACTAACCATGCCAAAATAGATTTTGCTACAAGACTTAAGACGATATAGGTACGTTCTCCATATAAGTAATCTTTCCATTTCCCGATTTTCTTATATTGAAATACCATGTTGATTGGGAATGTATTGAATGCTACAAAATAAGTTCCAACAATTGCCCATACGAACCAAGGAACCATATCATAATTGCCTGCACCGAACATGTAAAGAAGTATGGCTACCCAGGGTGTTAAACCTGCGAAAGAACCCCAGATAAATGGGCCCCATATAACTTTTTCGCCTTCTTTTCTGCGTGCATTTAACTGTTCCATGACCAATCCGAATAAATTCATGCTTGCATTTACAACAAAAATAAGTATCAATGAAGCAATGTCATAAATGCCAAACAGTGTAGCAATTAATACAATCATCACTGATGAACTCAGCGCATATTCAAACCATCTAAATTTGTTGATGCCCAATTTTAAATCCTCATTATAAATCTTATTGAATTTTTTTGGAAATGAAATTAATGCATGTGCTACTGCTGATAAAAGCAAGAAGACAGCAACAAATATACCAAAAGGTAATTCGAAGATTTCTGAAGAACTGAGTTCCAAAGACTGAGTTAGTTGATTGAATTCAAGAAAATTTTGGGTTATTACTGGTTTAAATTGTGCTATGTTCTGAATTACAGATGTTGCTAAGAACAACATAAGAATACCTTGAACAAGATGCAAACTGCCCATAAGCATATTGAATTTTTTTAATTTTAATAAACTTTCGTTTTCCATATTTTCCTCCATAATATAAGATAGTCTTGTCTTGATTATAACATCTATTTTTAAAATTGCTAGTGAGATGATTACCAATGTCAGCACACATATAAAATCATTACGAAAAGTATGTTCCTTAATTTAGATCAGGAAAAAGAATCCATCTTCCCAAAAAGGTAATCATCAAGTACTTAAGACACTTTGAACTATCAATGTGCTTTCATTTGGGTCAAATTGCTTTGCTTGGAATCTTAAAAAAGTATCTTCATTTAAAGGGCGTAAGCTAGATTGTAGTAAGTATTAAGATATATTTATGAACAATAGATTGCAAGAAGAGCACTTGTTTTTGGACCTGTTTTTTAATTGGGAAAATATAGAGTACATTTGATATCAAACTTTAACATAAGATTGAATCGTATACAAAAGATAAAGAACCTCTTGAGAAAAATTGCATTTCGATGTAAGATAATTCTAAAGAGCGAAGCACAAATATGTCATGCATTAGAGATTCAGTCTTTCGAGTGTCATTTATAATTCTAAAGGTTTTCATAAATATAAGGAGGAGAAATAATGCGCAAATTATTTACAGTTATTGCTTTTCTGTTATTGTCTTTTTCAATAGCCGCATGTACTGGTGCAGAATCAATTACCATCAGTTTTGAAACAAATGGCGGAAATGAAATTGAGGACATGGTAGTTGAAACAACAGATTCATCTTTTGAATTACCGACACCAGTCAAAGAAGGATATTCTTTCGATGGATGGTTTGTCGATGAAGAATTGACAAATCCTTTTGCATTTGCATTTTTATTATCTTCAACCTCACTCACGGTCTATGCAAAATGGATTTCTGGAATTACCGAATATACAATTACGTTCAATACGAATGAAGGAACTGCAGTTGCAGCAATGACTGCAGCATCAGGGGCTACAATCACAGCACCCACCCAACCGACGAAAACAGGATTTACGTTTGGTGGCTGGTATAGTGATGTTGCATTAACAACAGCATATACCTTTACAACAATGCCTGCCAGCAATATGACTCTATATGCGAAATGGAATGCAGTTGTGATTCAAACAACCATTTCTTTTGAGGTTAATGGCGGAAGCGCAGTAGCGCCGATCACACAAAATGCAGGTAGTGCAGTCGTTGCACCTACAAACCCAACAAAGACAGGTTATGTGTTTGCAGGATGGTATAGTGATGTTGCTTTAACAACTGCATATACCTTTACAACGATGCCTGAAAGTAACATAACCTTATATGCGAAATGGACGATTAATCAGTACGTTATCTCATTTGAAGAAAATGGCGGATCTTTAGTCACTGATATAACTCAAGTTTATTTATCAGTTGTAACAGCACCAGCAGCACCTGCAAAATCAGGTTATGTGTTTGCAGGATGGTATAGTGATGCTGGATTAACAACGGCTTATACATTTACGACTATGCCATTAAACGGCATAACTCTTTATGCGAAATGGACGATTAATCAGTATACTATCTCATTTGAAGAAAATGGCGGATCTGCAGTTACTGATATTACTCAAAATTATATGACTTCTGTGATCGCACCAACAGCACCTACGAAGTCAGGATATACATTTGGTGGTTGGTATAGTGATGTTGGTTTAACAACTGCATATACGTTTACGACAATGCCAGCAGCAAACATCACAATTTATGCAAAATGGGATCCAATATTATATACGATTACGTTCTTTGACTACATTAACGGTTATGATACGGTGCCTGCACAACAATATGCAGCAGGTGCGGTTATTACTGTACCTGTACCTACTGATGTTCTTGGATATGATTTCATAGGATGGTTTTCTGATATTCAGTTTATCAATCCATATGTTGGAACCATTATGCCAGATTATGATTTTACTTTGTATGGCCAATGGGTTTTAAGTGTTTATACAGTCACGTATGAAACCAATGGCGGTACGGTCTTTGACGATGCATATGTTCCATATACGATGCAAATTCCAAATCCAGGCATTCCTACTAAGGAAGGATTTGTCTTTGCAGGCTGGTATGCTGATGAAGCATTACTCCTTGCTTACGATTTCTTGGATATGCCTGCAGAAGATATGACTGTTTATGCGAAATGGGTTGCTGATGATGGCTATGATCACATTAATCTTATGTTAATCAATCAACCTGCTGATCCAGTTACTCTTAGAGGCGTTATCTATTATAAGTTCCCCGATCCAATGAATCCTGGATTCTATTTATACGACGGTACTGGATTTATCTTTGTACTTCATACAATTGATGGATTCAATGTAGGAGACGGTGTTGAAATTACCGCCAGCTTTGATATGTTTGAAAATACACCTCAACTCATTGATGTTACAAGCATGAATCCTGATGGAACATTTATTACAATGCCTGAATCTATTGATATGGATTTTGACTATTTGATTGGTATACCTGAAACAGATTTGAATATTTATGGAAAACTCGTCAAACTTACAGGTGTTGTTGGCCAAATGGGAGATGCATTTTACTTAACTGTTTTGGGTACTGATAATATTATCGTCATTAACTATAAATCTTATTTGCCATTGTCTAATCCATTTGTAACTTTAGTAGGACAGACAGTTACCATTCAAGCAATTATTCATGATTTTAATTCATATACGTATAGATGGCATGTTTTATATGATCCTCTAGAAGGTATAGTTGAGACACCAATGACAGATCAAGAAAAACTGGATGAACTTGTCCTGTTTGCTCAAACGATGCTTGATGGCGAAGTGTTCTATAATGGACAATCATTCATGATTCCAGCTTATGAACCAGTCTATGGTGCTACATTGGTTGCTGAAACATTTGGCGACAATGCTGCATATTATGATCCTTCTACTGGAGAATTTACTTTTACTCCAGTTTCAATAGAAATTGGTTTAAGAATCACAGCAACGATTGGTGCTTTATCAGAAGTTGTTGAAGTTACGATTATTTTGATGCCTGTTGAAACCTTGACTATTGCTGAGTTTATGTTGATAGACGAAATGGAATATTGCGAAATCATAGGCGTTGTCATCTTTACAGCTACGGATAATGACATGCAAATGATGATTATCGCAGATGAAACAGGTATGTTAGTTGTTATTTCAATCGGAGAAGTCGTGGTTGGAGATTTGGTTAGAGTTGCTGGGTATAAGATGTATCAAGATGGCATTGCAATGCTTGGAGATCAAGATCCAGAAATGACTTTAATTGAGATTATTAGTCATGACCAACCATTCCCAATTAATCCAATTGCATTAACTGTCGAACAATTTATTGATCTTGATGCAAATAGTACACTTTATTGGCTGAAATATTTTGAAGTTTCCGGACGTTTGATCTGGAATCAGGAAATGCATATGTTCTTCCTTGAAGATGGATTATATAGCATGCCAGTTCTCGCATTCAATGACGATGCAATGGATTTATTATTTGGATATGAAGGCCTTGTAGTCACATTGAGAGGTATTAGCTTACCATCCTTTGATGAAGAGGGTCAGTCACTAATACTCGCAATTACAGGCCACCCAGAAGAAATTATTCTCGATTATACGGATGAAGAATTAGTTGCTGAGTTTGTCTTAATGCTTACTGAAATGTTAGAAGGACCAACTTATTATCCAGGTCAGTTCATTGAACTTCCAACAGAACATCCAGTTATTCCACTTACAGTAGCATATGAATTGTTTGGAGATAATGCTGGTTTACTTGATTTGTTAACCGGTGAAATATCACCAACGATTGATAGTGAATTATGGATAGATTTGCATGTTACATTATCTTATGGTTCAGCATCACAATTGTTTGATATTCAATTGCATGTTGCTCCAATTATCGTTTTATCTGTTACCGAATTCTATCTATTACCTGACTATGATAATCCATATTTCGTCGAAGGCATTGTTATCTTTATTCAAATAGAACAGCCTGTGATGATGGGAGAATCATCTGTGACGATGTCTATGGTGATGATTGCTGATGCGCATAGCGTCATTATGATCATGACTGGAGAAACGGTTGAAGTGGGTGACCACATCATTGCTTATGGCTACAAGATGAACCAAGATGGCATGGTCATACTGGTTGGAGATTCACAGGAAACACTATTTGATATTGTATCTCAGGGAAATCCCAATCCAATGGTAAAAACAATCATTTCAGTTAGCGACTTCTTATTGCTTGACATGACACTTCCTGAAAATGCATTGAAATATTATCAATTGACTGGTACATTAGTAGAAAATGAGGAATTTCATGTTTTCTTTGTTCAAGATGGTGAATTCAATGCACCTATATTCCCTGTCAGCCAGGAAGGGTACATGTCGTTATTACAATACAAAGATATGGAAGTTTTGATTTCTGGATTGTCAATTTCAAATGGTGAAGGCGGAATCATGCTCATCTATATCAACTATCCAGGTGATGTTATTCCAAATATGACGCCAGAAGAGTTTGCAGATTATTTTGCAGATACTACACAATCTAGACATTTGATTGAAATATTTAGACCTGGCACGACATATATACTAAAAGATGATTTTCCATTATTCAATTTAACAATTACTTATGAAACAACTGGCGATAATGCAGCATCCTATGATGTGGAAACCGGTTGGATCTCGGATACAATTACAACAGATATATACATTGATGTCACTGCAACTAGTTATATTGATGGAATTTTGCATGCGACATATGCATTCCAGATTCATGTTGTACCAGAGCCTATTTTAACAGTATCAGAATTCTTTTATCTAACAGATTATGATAATGAATACTTGGTTTTGGGTACGGTTATCTTTGTACAATCTGAAGATAATTTAATCATGATTGCTGACGATACTCGTATCATCATGGTGATGAGTGATGGCACTGTAGAAGTTGGTGACCAAATCAAAGCTAGAGGCTTTAAGATGGAAGCCGAAGGCATGATTATACTGGTTGGTGATTCCTCAGAAACCTTGGTTGGAATTGTGTCATCAGATAATCCGATGCCTTTGATACCACAGACCATCTCATTTGCTGATTTTAACGCACTCGATGCTTATGATCCAGCAAACAGCATGGTTTATTATGAATTTGTTGGTGTGCTTCATGAAGATAGTTACAGCCATATGTTATATTTGTCAGATGGTTTAGATCAAATTTTGATTTATGTGCCTCGATATGAAGATTATGAAGATTTGCAATTGTATGTTGGCCTAGAAGTTAGATTAAGAGCCATTTCAACTTCTGCAGGCGATTCCGGCATGTTAGTGCTTGCCTTTATCAATTATCCAGGAGATATTGATTTGGCCTATACCGCTGAGGAGTATGTTGATTTACTTGCAACAAGACTTCCTGATGAATATGACGATTTATATTTTATACCAGGACAAACTTACCTTTTCCCAACAGAAGATCCAAATTATGATGTGACTTTCAGTTATGAATTGCTTGGACCTAATGCATCACTTTATGATTTAGTTACTGGATTCATTTCAGATACTATTGTTAGCGGAGAAGATATTGAGGTCACTGTGACAATTGTCGGTGGAGTCAACCTCCAAATCGTTGTTGTAGTGTTGCACGTTATTCCGCCTGTTGTAGTTAGCATTGCTGACTTTATCATCGGTACACCAGGTATCCTTTATCAGATTCAAGGCATTGTCATGATGTCAATGCCTGAAGATCATGATGGAGCATCTATTGTAGCCGATGCTACAGGACAGCTTTTCATCCTTGATCAATTACCTATTTATGTAGGTGAAGAAGTCATTATTGTTGGTTATCAGAATGAATTTGAAGGCATCATTATCATGGGTTCAGATGGAAAGACACAACTTGTTGATGTTTTATCTTCAGGGAACGTACTACCAGTAGAATCAACACCAATGACCATTGCTGAATTCAACTTGCTCGATATGACTGATATGTCCAATTGGGGACAATATGTTGAAATTACAGGATATATGTCTGGCGATTGGGGTTACGATTACTTTAATCTCTATTTAAATGAAACCTTCTATGGTGGTGAAAACCTTCAAATTGAAGGTACTTCTAATATTGATTTAGAAACAATGGCAGACTATTTTGGTCTTGAAGTCGTTATCAAGGGGTTCATTCTTCCATATACTGTAGATGAGTTCACACCTCCCTACGCAATGTTTTTCTTTGCTGACTATACGGATAGTTTAACACTAACCTATATCACCGATCTTGAAAAGATTGATGCTTTGATTCAGATTGGAACCTATCACCTAGAAGGACAATCGTATCTTCCTGGTGACAATATCATGTTACCTGATGAATTTCCAATTTTAGGAATTACGTTAACTTGGGCTATTGTAGCAGGTCCCGCAGAAATATATGATTTTGCTACAGGTATGATTTATGATGTGATTTCTCAACAAACCTTAATATTTGAGGCAACCATAACGGTTGGAACAACAACTGCAACCCATCAATTTACAATTGTCATAGATCCATTGCCCGTTCTGACTATTGAAGATTTCTGCATGTTGTGGCCTGGCGAATCAGCAAAAGTTCAGGGTGTCGTCATCGTTATCATTGATACGGAACGCGCAATCATACTTGATGAAACCGGTATGATTATCGTTACGGGATACACTGGATTAAATGTAGGTGATGAAATTTTAATTTATGGCAAACGTCAAGAATACAATGGAGCCATCTTGCTGGGTGGAGATGATGGTGGGTTCTACGATGTTCTTGATACAGGCATAACACCTACAATTCCCAATATACCCATGAGTATTCAAGAGCTTGCAACCTATGATTATTCATACTTCGCACTTGAAACGCAATATGTCACTTTGCAAGGCAGACTTACTTATTCAGAAGAAGATTTATTATTCTATATTTCTAATGGCGTTCATCTTGTCTATATTATTGCCAATGATCTGGATGCACATACGATGTTAAGTGGTTATTTGAATACAGATGTAACCATCAAAGCATATACCTATGAACAAGAGTATTTCTATTATGACACAACATGGTCTGTATTCTTTGCCGGAGAAGCTGGTGAGATAGCTCCATATGTACCGACAGATGAAGAGATTGTATCCTTAATGATTGTTTTAGTTGATGATGCATTTGATATGATGTTCCATCCGAATTCCACCTATATGCTTCACATGTATCATCCAATCTATGGTGGAACATTGACTTATACTATTTTTGGAATCAATTCAAGTTATGCATCAATTCTCGGAGACATGATGTCTATTTATGATCCAGCTGTTTCAATTTTGGTTGATATTGAAGTGACTGCTACTTTTGGAACAGCAGAAGAAACTTTCTGCATTCAAATTGGCATCCAAGTTGGAGATAATCCGATGAGTATAGTTTCTGGTTCTTTAGGCAATGTTCCTGAGTCTTTAGATGTCACAATCATTGAAGATTTGTTTGGTGGTTTATATATAGAGGAAGTGTCGAGAGAAAACGATTTCTTTGGTGGCACTGAAATGGTTGTCGATTTATGGTTTCCAGCTCCAGATACAGTGGGTGCAGAATATTATATACTTATGTATTACGACGATATAACGGGTTGGGAATATTTTAATTATGATATCTATACACCACTGACTACAACTGGAGATAACTTCAGTTTGGTCTTGGATCAGGCATATCAATTCAGACTTTATGCATATGGTGTTCCTGGTGGCGATATTGTATCCAATATTGTTGAAGTGCCCTATACAGTCATTGAATCAACGTTTGTGGGTTGGTCGCTTGATATGAGCATGTGGATTACGGGTACGATGTATCCATATGTTGGCTGTGGCATGATAGCAGATGCAGCCGTCACAGATTTAGATGGTGTTGTATTAGATACACCACTTAACTATCAGTGGTATCGTGTGAATCCTTATACTTATGAGACGATTTTGATTTCAGGAGCAACCCATGAGCAGTATATGACAACTCTTGATGATGCTGGGTATCTAATTATGGTTAGAATATCAGGGGATGAAATCAATGTTGGTGGATTTACGCAAATCTTTAGTTTTGATACCATCAAAGTTTTCAACCCGGGATTTATTACAAATGTAAGCGAATCAGGATTTGTCCTCAACTTAGGATATCAAGTCACAATTGAAGATATTCAAGATTATATATTCGTCTATGATCAAGATGGCATTGAATTACCTGTAATCTTAGTATCTTCAACCATTAATCCTGCTATTTACAATATTCAAGTTGACCTAACAGGTGTTACTGAAATATATGTTGATATTACCGCAGGCACTTGGTCTTTAGGTTCGTTCGATATGTATGAATACAGTATGCCAGGGATTACGGTCTATTTTAAATAAGATCTGGTTAAATTTCTTAGGTTGATATTTTCAAAGGACATGCGGAGAAACCACGTGTCCTTTTCTTTTAAAAGAAATAATATGAAAAATACTTTGAATATGGTATTATATTATTAAGAATTATCTGTGAGGTTGATGCTGATGTACCATTTGGATATTGAAACGAATATTATTTCAATCATGATGCTTTTTACACTCTATTTCAGTTTGCATAAACAAGTCAATAAGCAAGAGTTTATCAATCGCATATTTATTACACTGTTGTGTTTCAATGCCTTAATACTTTTCATTGACTCATTCCAGATTTCATTCAATGGCAATTCTACAGTGATTGGTGGGAGTATTTTAGGGGTTTCAACATTTTTTTACTATTTTTTAAACCCCATTATTCCGCTGATTTGGATCTTTTATATTGATCTTCACATTTTCAAAGAGATCAAACGTCTTTATAAGATATTTTATATAACCTTGCCTTTACTGCTCGTTCATCTTTTTTTCTTAATCATGAGCACGACAGGAAATTATATCTATTATATTGATGCATCTAATAATTATGCAAGAGGCAATCTATTTTGGATAACACCAGCTTTAACATTTGGACTTGTATTTGTTTCTTTAGCTATGATAATCATCAATCGAACAAAGATCAAGAAAAATGAGGTTCTCCCGTTTCTATTGTTTGCAGTACCACCTACATTCGCAGGTGTGATTCAAATAGCTGTACCTGGTTTGTCGATTATATGGCCCTCAGTGACCATATCGATTCTCATTGTCTATATCTATATCCAATCCAAATTGACAATAACTGATTATTTGACAGGTTTATTCAATCGAAGAGAATACGATAATCGCATATCAATTCTCGAACACAATAAAAACAAAAACTATTTGATGGGTGGCATTGCTATTGATATCGACAACTTCAAGAATATTAATGACTCCTACGGACATAGTGTTGGTGATCAAGCACTGATTAATTTAAGTTCAATTCTTAAAGCAAGCGTACGTCAGGATGATTTCGTGGCGCGAGTGGGTGGAGATGAATTCACGATTATTGTTTTCAATTCAAACAAACAAACTCTAGTAGAAATTGTTGACCGCATTGAAGAAAATATGAAGATACTTAATTCATCTGGAGAATATCCTTATCAAATGATTTTAAGTATTGGATATGATATTTATTTAGCTGATCAGTTTGAATCCATCGAAAAGTTTTTCATTCATTTGGACCGAAAGATGTATGAATCCAAACGAATTCACAAAGAAGAACAATAAAACAGGCTTCGGCTTGTTTTTTTCTTATTTATAAATCAAGTTATAATCTTTACTGTATCATTTGACTTATCCATAAGATATCTTATAATGAGAATGATGACAAACGTTTCGTAAGGAGCTTCAAAAATGAAAATAAGAGCAATAAGATATCATGCAGGCGAAAAAACAAAGCTCTCGAACTTAAGAAAAGGACAAAAGGCCAAGGTGGTCTTTTTAAACACGGAAGACAAAGCGTTAAGACGAAGACTTTTAGATATGGGGATTACTGAAGGTGTTCATATTAAAATCAGGAAAATAGCGCCACTTGGAGATCCAATTGATATAGAAGTCAGAGGATATGAACTATGCTTGCGTAAATTTGATATGTCGATGATTGACGTTGAGGTAATTTCATGAGAATTGCACTTGTCGGCAACCAAAATTCAGGAAAGACTACATTATTTAACTTACTCACCGGAACCAATCAAAAGATTGGTAACTGGCCAGGAGTAACAATTGAGAGGAAATTAGGTGTCATCAGAGGCACTGATTTCGAGATTGTGGATTTGCCTGGCGTTTATTCACTCAGTCCCTATAGCATTGAAGAAGAGCTGTCAAGAAATTTCTTATTCGAAGAAAACGTTGATTTGATTTTGAATATCGTTGATTCAACTTCAATGGAGCGGAGTTTGTATCTAACGACACAATTGTTAGAACTCGGTATTCCAATGATTATCGCCCTCAATATGAGCGATATTGCAGACAAAAGAGGGATCCATATTGATCTAAAAACATTGGAAGAAAGACTTGATACGACGATTGTTTCCATCTCCGCACTCAAGAAAACCAATGTCTTCAATTTGATTCAGTATATAAAAAGAGGCGATTATCGAAAAAACTATTACCATCACATCTACGATCATGAATTAGAGGACGCGATTGTTTTATTGAAAAATAGTACAAAATCACAGCATCCTAAATTTCTTGCGATTAAGTTAATCGAAGAAGATCCTACTTTTTTACAGTATCATAACGACGAGACTAAAAAGATAGTCGATGATTTGTCCAAGCGCTATCTCAGAGATATGGAACAAGTGGTTGCTGATGAAAGATATCGGTATATTGAAAATATCAGAGATGAAGCTGTAACAGCAAGGCATGATCAAATGACATGGACCGATCGATTGGATGATGTCTTTTTGCATCGCTTCTTTGCCATTCCAATATTTATGGTTATCATGTTTGGCATTTATTACCTTGCAGCCGGACCCGTTGGGGGTTTCACTGTTCAGTTAGTGGGTAGGTATATGGCAATCTTCAGCAATTGGACTAGAGAACTCCTCGTGGATTTTGGTGCTTCTTCATGGTCGGTTAGCCTGGTTGTCGATGGAATGATTGCAGGTGTTGGGGCTATTATGAATTTTTTACCCCAACTCATAATCTTGTTCTTATTGATTTCGCTTTTAGAAACGACAGGATATATGTCTAGAATTGCCTTTTTCTTGGATCGGATTTTTCAGAAAGTTGGTCTTTCTGGAAAATCACTCATTCCCTTTATCATCGGTAGCGGATGTAGCGTACCAGCAATCATGTCCGCTAGGACAATCAATGATGAGACTGAAAAACGCATGACGATCATGCTCACGCCGTTTATTCCATGTAGTGCAAAATTACCGATTATTACTCTTTTCGCAGGATATTTTTTCAAAGGAAATGCAGGATTAGTCAGTGCATCTCTTTACTTTTTTGCGATTGCAATTATCTTCCTTTCAGCTTTTATCATGAAGAAATTTTGGTTTAAGGGCAAGCATTCAAGTTTCATTCTTGAATTACCTGATTATAAAATACCCAATGTTAAATTTGTGGTTTTCGATGTGTTTGAGAAGGTAAAAGCTTTCATTCAGCAAGCTGGATCCATCATTTTGCTTGCATCCATAGCTGTTTGGTTTCTCATCAGTTTTTCTTGGAGCTTGCATTATGGAATCAATCCTGAGCTAAGCATTCTTTCTTCATTAGGTAAGGTTCTCGCATGGATTTTCTATCCTATGCTAGGTACATCAAGCTGGGGAGCAGCAGTGTCTGCTGTGCAAGGCTTGGTTGCCAAAGAACAAATCATAGCCTCTATGGCCATCATTGCTGGTTATTCAGATACGACATCGGAAGGTGTATTGATTTTCGGTAGTTCTATATTTGGTTTCTTTACCCCAGCATCTGCTTATGCATTTATGGTATTTAATTTGTTTAGTGCACCATGCTTTGGCGCTATTGGAGCCATGCATAAGGAACTTGGAACAACTAAAAAGATGTGGCAAGCAGTGCTTTTCCAAACGGGATTAGCATGGATATTAGCCGTACTTGTTTATCAAATTGGACATATCATTGAGGTGATTCTATGAGCTTTGCAGATCTAGTCATTCTTTTTATTGTTCTTTTAATTATTGCGGCAATCCTGTATAGGATGATCAAGAAAAAAGATGAAAGCATATGCGCAAATTGTGCCTACGCTAAAAACTGTAATGATGAGTGTTTACCTAAGAAAAAACGATATCCTAGTTGATATCGTTTTACTTATTTAAACTTTTGGTTGATGAACGACGACCTGTGGGAAAGGAATCTCAATGCCGTTTTCATCTAATACTTCCTTGATGCGTTTTCTAAGTGCGCGTTCAATTGCATAATGTTGTTCACTCAGTGTTTTTGCAATGACACGCAAGTTTACACTGCTATTTCCCAATTCGATGACACCTAGCACTTGAGGATCTTCGATGATTACAGGAAATTGTGGTCTCATTTTTGGAAGTTCTGCTGTCAGCAGATCAATCGTTTTTTGAACATCTTCACGGTAGGCAATTCCAAAATCCGCAATAGCAATAGAAAAGTTTCTTGAAAAGTTAATGAGCGTTGAAATTTCACCATTGGACACAATTTTGGTGTCACCCTTCCAATTTCTGATCTTGGTGGTCTTGAGACCGATATCGACGACGTCACCTTTAAATCCTTGGACTTCAATTTTATCGCCAACATCAAAATGATGTTCAAAGACGATGAAGAATCCACTGATTAAGTCGTTGATGAATTTTTGTGCACCAAGTCCGATGACTAATCCGAGAATACCTAGCCCAGCAAGTGCAGGGGCGACATTGATACCCCAAATGGATAAAACAATTAGAAGTGCAATAATAACAACTAAATATTTGACAATGCTATTCATGACTTTCGTAATCGTCTGTTTGCGCTTTTTTAGAGGACCGTCTTTATTGCTGATGTGAGTAAAGGCTACCTTAGCCACTTTGAGAACTGTTAATGCAATAAATATGACAACCATACTGCTAATTAGAGGACCGATACTTTCATTAAAGAAGAGTTCAGCATCAGTAATGAGGGTTTGAAGATAAAATTTCAAATCAAAACCCCATAAAAACAGAACAAATACAATGGACCCCATCAAAAAAATAAATGAGATAAGATAAATAATGATAATGAATGTTTTTCTAATATTTTCCTCATTATTTTTTATAAATTTTCTTTCCAAATAAAAGATGATGAGCAAGACAACAAGCGTTGCTATTGACAATCCTGAATTTAAAGCGATTGATGTAAATAATATAGTGAAATCCATAGAAATCTCCTTTCACTTTTTGTTTTATTATACCATACTAATAAATAATGGGTGATTTGATACTATTTGAAAAAAAATATAGGAAAAACGTATTTTTATTTTTAAATAATTCTGAAAAGTGTTAAAATAGATTTGCATTTTGAAAGGTGAATGACACATGGAAAAAGATCATCGATTGACACCCTTTTACACCAAATTATTGGAATATGCCAATTCAAATACAGTTGCTCACGATGTCCCGGGACACAAACTGGGTCAAGTGAAAAACGATATGATGCTATATACAGGACAACAGATGTATAAATTGGATGCGAATGCACCAAGAGGTCTTGATAATCTGAATCGTCCAACTGGTGTCATTAGCGAAGCTGCTGATTTGATGGCAGATGCTTTTGGTGCTGAAAAAGCCTACTTTCTTACTGGTGGGACCACGATGGGGATATTATCGATGATTATGTCTGTATGTCGCGCCAAAGAAAAGATTATCTTACCTAGAAATGTTCATAAATCAGCGATTAACGCACTTATATTAAGTGGTGCCATCCCAGTATTTATCAAGCCATACATTGATAGTGAGCTTGGCATTGCCAACCATATGGAATTTGAAGATATCAAACGTGCCATTTTAGACCATCCAGAGGCTAAAGCCGTATTTGTTATCAACCCAACTTATTTTGGCGTTACAAGCGAATTAAAACGCATTGTGGAATTCGCACATAAAAAAGATATGATGGTTATCGTCGATGAAGCACATGGATCTCATTTTCCATTTTCCGATCAACTTCCAATAGGTGCGATGGAAGCAGGTGCAGACATGAGTTCATGTTCACTCCATAAGACAGTCGGATCGTTGACACAAAGCTCAATATTGATTACCCAAGGAGCGATGGTTGATCATATTAGATTACGCTCTACTATCAATATGATCCAAAGCACTTCTCCAAGTAGCTTATTGATGTCAAGCTTGGATGTTGCCAGAAAGACAATTTATTTTGAAGGACCAATAAAAATCCCTCAATTAATAGAAATGGCAAAGGAAACCCGAAAGAAAATTGATGAAATTCCAGGGCTAAAAGCCATTGGCAAATCATACTTTTTAGCTAAGAGAGCTTTTGGGTATGATGAAACGAAGATTATCGTCAAAGTATCAGATTTAGGTGTTACCGGATTTGATGTTTATAAAGAATTGTTTGATGAGCATCATATCCAATTAGAGCTTGCTGAAACACATTTGATTTTAGCGGTATTATCGATAGGAACTTCACAGAAGGATTTAGATGCGTTAGTTGATGCACTTTGGAAGGTTTCAAATCGCTTTATACCCATGCATTTAACACCGCTTAAGCCTAAAATCAAGTATAGTTTTCCTGAAGCTTATACAAGACCCAGAGAAGCCTATCACGCACCCAAGAAGTATGTACCTTTAAATCAGGCTGTTGATGAGATTGCAGCTGAATCTATCATGATTTACCCACCGGGTATTCCGATTGTCATACCAGGTGAAATTATCAGTCAGGATATTTTAGATGACTTGGATTTCTATCAAAGAAGCGGTTCGGTCATCTTAAGTGATACCGAAGGCGGATATATAAAAATAATTGATAAAGAATATTGGGATAAATGGAGTGAATTATATGCAGATGAATAAAGTGGATTTATCGTTTCAAAGTTGCAAGAGTAGTTATGAAGAAGCGGATGTCGTTATTTTTAGCGTTCCTATGGACGCTACAACATCATTTAGACCAGGTGCAAGATTCGCAGGCAATGCAATCAGAGTCGATTCTATTGGTGTCGAATGGTATTCCCCATATCGCGAAAGAGACTTAAATGAATTTAAAACGGTTGATATTGGAGATTTGGAATTACCTATTGGCGCTGTTGATGATGCATTAGCTATTATTTATATGACGACAAAGCAGATTCTAAAGGATGGGAAAACACCGATGATGGTCGGTGGAGAACATCTTGTGAGTTATCCCGTGATTAAAGCTGTTTATGAGAAGTATCCTGATCTGCACATCATTCATTTGGATGCGCATACGGATTTAAGAGAAAAGTTTTTCGGTAGGAAGTTATCTCATGCTACTTTTATGAGACACGTCCATGGATTTGTTGGAGACGGAAAAATCTATCAATTCGGCATTAGAAGCGGTGAAAAGCCAGAGTTCGATTGGGCAGAAAGTGGCCATGTTACCATGCGTAAGTTCGATTTCGAGGGATTAGATAAAGTAGTTGAAAAATTAAAGGATGTCCCTGTTTATATTACAATTGATTTAGACGTTTTAGACCCTTCTGTCTTTCCTGGTACAGGAACACCTGAACCAGGTGGCATGCAATATAAGGATTTACTTTGGGCATTCGATCAATTTGAAAAATTAAATCATTTGGTAGCTGCAGATTTTGTTGAACTCGCACCGATGCTTGATCCAAGTGGAGCATCCACAGCCGTGGCAGCAAAAACATTGAGAGAAATGATTTTGATTCTACAAAAAAACCTTGAGAAAAGAAGATAAATTAAGAATCAAACTCAAAAGAGATGAAATACGCAAAGGAAGGAGTAAAGATTTAGAATACTATAACAGTATAGTTAAATCTTACATGATAGTAAATGAAGACATATGATATCCTCGTATTAGGAGGAGGACCTGGCGGATATGTAGCAGCCATTAAGGCAGCACAACTTGGAGCTAAGGTCGCTTTGATAGAAAAAGAAGTTGTTGGGGGTATTTGTCTAAATCATGGATGTATTCCAACAAAAACACTATTAAAGAATGCTAAGGTCTACAAGACAGTTAAACATGCACTTGATTATGGAGTTATTATTGATGGGAATGTCTCTTATGACTGGGCATCCATGTTAAAAAGAAAGAATATCGTTGTTAAGAAATTAACGATAGGTGTTACTGGTTTACTCAAGAAAAACGGTGTTGAAATTTATTCTGGATATGGGAAGGTCTTAAGTTCTAAACAGATTGAAGTAAATGGTGAAATATTAGAAGCCAATAATTTGATTCTTGCTACTGGTGCAAGCCCCATCATTCCACCCATTCCAGGACTCAAAGAAGCTTATGAAGCTAATATTGCTGTAACAAGTAGAGAATTGCTTCAAATTGAAGAAGCACCAAAGTCACTCGTTATTATTGGTGGTGGTGTCATTGGTGTTGAATTTGCTACCATTTTTTCATCACTCGGATCTAAAGTGACCATCATTGAAAAATTAGATGGTATTCTATCGATGATCGATGATGATATCAGAAATGCATACACAAAGATCTTAAAAAAAGACGGAATTGATATTTTTACCGATTCAGAGGTTAAGAGTGTTCATGGTAACGAAGTGATCTATATTTATCAAGGCAATCAATCAGAGATTGTTGCTGATATTATTTTGGTTTCTGTTGGTATGCGTCCAAATACCAATGGATTAGAAGTATTAAACTTAAAAATGGACAAGAATGCAATTGAAACCAATGAGTATATGCAAACGAGTGTTTCACACGTTTACGCAATTGGCGATGTGAATGGTAAATATATGCTTGCGCACGTCGCATCAGCTGAAGGAATGATTGCTGCTGAAACCATTATGGGCAAAAAACGAAAAATGAGATATGATCGTATTCCAAATGCAGTTTATGGATCTCCAGAAATAGCAACCATGGGCATGACTGAAAAAGAAGTCAAAGCCAAAGGTTTGGAGTATAAGGTATCGACATTTCCATTGCTTGCCAGCGGAAAAGCTTTGGCAGATAATGAAAAAGATGGTTTTATCAAGTTGATTGTGAGTGAAAAGTATAAAGAAATACTCGGAGCACATATCTTTTCATACAATGCCTCTGATTTAATTGCAGAACTTGGCGTGACAATGGAACTTGAGGGTACTGCAAATGAAATTGCGCATACAATTCATGCACATCCAACATTATCCGAGATTGTCATGGAAGCTGCACATGGTGCTGTTGATAAGCCTATTCACATGTAATATATTAAATATGCAATCAATGTTTTCATGAGTTGTGTGAACAAATACACAACTCTTTTTTTATTTTCTCTTTTATGTTAAAATGACGTCATGAGGATAGGGAACTATGAAATATTTATTGCTTTATAATCCAGCAAGCGGACGATCAAACTTTAAGTCGAAATTGTCATATATAAAAGAAATATTTAATAATTCAATTCACGAACTGACAGTTCACGAATCTGTTGCACCTAAAGATTTAGAAAGAGTTGCACAAGAATCATCATCAGCATACGATGTTTTTTTAGTTGCTGGTGGCGATGGGACCATCAATGAAGTGATCAATGGGATGATGAAATCAGTAATTAAACCCGTATTAGCAGTTTTACCTAGCGGTACTGCAAATGATATTGCTGCCATTTTAGGAATCAATAGAAGTATTAAACGATCATTTAATATTTTCTTTAATTCATCACCCGTATCGATTGATGTCAATCAAATTAACGATCAATACTTTATTTATACGGCATCATCTGGCATCCTATCTCGGGTAAGTTATGATGTCTCAAGAAGACATATCAAAAAGTACGGATATTTGGCTTATGTTATCGCAGCAATGAAGGATTTAGCCCTTGACTATAGGTATCCAATAAAAATCAATACTAATAATCAAACGATTACATGTGAATGTGTGATGGTACTTGGGTTAAGCACAAATCGTGTTGGAGGAATGAGATTAATCAATTTTTCCAATGCAAAATTAAATGATGGTCTATTTGAACTGCGATTCTTTAAACGTTCTAAGAAGCTATGGAAGTTTAGATTTTTGTCTTCCTTGATTAGAGGTGGAAAGCGATTGGGAGAAGATATACATATGGTATCCAATCATTTTGCAATCGAAACAGATGAAAAAGTCAGATGGAATGCCGATGGGGAGTATTCGTGCAATGGAAGCATTGTTATAAAGACGTATAAAGAAGCTATTAAAGTATTTGCTAGTGAAAAAACGATAAAAAAATATCTGTAATTTAGTGCCGAAATAGCTCAGGTGGTAGAGCAGCTGTCTCGTAATCAGCAGGTCGTAGGTTCGAGTCCTATTTTCGGCACCATCACTACCCTAAAGAACTGCTTATATATCCCTTAGTAGAGCCAAAAAAGCGATGTAAACTATCGTTTTTTTATGTATTTTTTGGGTGTTTTTTAGGTGAAATCGATGTTTTGAAGGGTTAAATACATGAATTTCTAGGGGTGGGAGTGAAGTAGTAACAACGAACCCGTGTGAACAATTTTGATTGTTTGTTGAAAAGATGAAAAATCAGCACCTTAGAATTTCATAAGTGGTTTGTAAGTGAATGCGGAAATCTTTGAAAAACAGTAAAATGCATAAAAAACTGCACACACTTGGAGCTTCTTGGAGTTTTGGATAGTAAATGTTAAATTTCAGGGGTATGAATATCTATGACTGTGGAATAGAAAAATACTGATAAATTTGCTGTTTATTGTTTTTTATTGCATGGTATAATATTAATAAATCAATAAACCATCTGTGGGGGCGCACATGAAAAAAGAATTTTATAGATTCAAATATATGAGAAGAAATATAATTAGTGCACCGTTTATTTTATTTATTCTTTTTCTGATAGTTGATAGTATAGCCTTCAACTGGTACGTATTTCTTTTTACATTGATAATATATGGAATGTTTCTCTATATGTTTCTTAAGATTTGTACACCATGGATATATGCAAAAATTATTATTGATGGAAGAGGAATAGAATGGATCCTCAAAGAAAAGCAATTGGCGTTATTTCCTTGGGACGATATTAAAGACATTGTAAAAACTCGATACTCAAACATACAGACATTTGAGCTTGTTCTTCCGGACGAAATCCGACAAAAAGTCAACTTGACAGTATTCAGATTTGATTCAACTAAAGAAATATTGGAATTGATGCAATCATCATGTACAAATATTAAATTATTGGATGCGATGAAGGTATTTAATTGAGATGAGTATTGTCGAATTATAAATTAGTTATGCAAGTCGAGGAAATACCGTTTTTTTAGGAATGATAAATTATAGATATTTAACTATTATCTTTGGAGGGAATCAATGAAGGAGTTTTCTAAAAATAACATCAATTATCTAATAGGATTTTTAGTACTATTCATTGGATTATTCTTGAAACTAAATAATAACACAACTCTTCTAGAAGGAGATTTTTTCTATTTTCTGAAATATGTTTTATTGCCATATATCATATGGATTTTTATATGTCTAGGTAGTGCCATAATACTTTTTGAAAGCATAAAAAGAAAACAACTTCAAAATTTGATAAAATTTGTCAATCAACCAATCAACTATTTTATTGTTCTCGCTATTATTATTACTAGCATCTCAATCTTTATAGATAAATATGATACTGTTATATTATTTAGTGGGTTGATCGTTGTAATCATATTTCTAAAAATGATTTTCACAAAAAATTACCATTACATTGGACCGATTTCGTTTTATCTTTTATTAGTAATAGGCGGAATCATACCTCATGTAACAATCCCTCTTGCAGGGTTAGTATTGATTTGGATAATTGCACTCTTATGTATAATACAGTTGCTGTTTTTAATAATTAGAGTGATTACACTTAAAATTAGAAAGACCATCAAAAATAATGACTTTATATTTCTAGCGAATTTCTTATTGCTTTACTTACCTTATGCTTGCTTAATGCTAATCATATACTTCGAATATGACAAAATCATCTTGGGTTTGTTTTTCATGTTAATATCATTCTACGCTACGTATACGATGTATGATGTATGGAAGAAGTATGTATTTAGATCTAGAGAATTAGGAATATAACTCACAGCATCAATTTTCGGCCTAACAAAGCCAAAAATACCCCAAAGTAAGTGAGTTAGTTTCGGGTTATCTTTTCGGCACCATTCAACCCACTTACTTTCATATATAAATCCCTTAGTAAAGCCAAAAAGATGATGAAAAACATCAGCTTTTTTACTTAATAAAATGGTGTTTTTTAACAAAAATCAGTGTTTAGTACCTAAAATGCACGGAACTTCTAGGGGTGTGGTCCAAAAGTCGACAACTAATCCGTGTGTTTCTTTCTTCTAGAATATATAGAATTAACAAGTCTATAAAGCCTAAAAGTCCATATGTGGTTTATGTTTGTAATTAGATCAGCATCAGTGACATACAAAAATCCAAAAAAAACTATGGATCCTTGGAGCTTCTTGGAGTTTTGAGTAGTAAACACTAAAATTCAGGGGTATGAATATCTAGGCATCCCCTTCTAAAAAAACACCGGTGTTTTCGATGTTTTCTAAATTAGACACAAATCTTAAAGATAATAAAACAAATGACCATGTAAGCAAAATGATTGATTGCGAAGAAAGCTAAGTAACATCATATTTATTTGTAAAGAATTTAACACACAATTACGGAAGTTTAAGATATTTTTGAGTTATTGATGCAGAAATCTTTGTTAATATAGAATAAACAACAACGAGCCGTACCATCAGTAATTGGAACTATTGATATAGAAGTCTTAACATAGGCATTTATTTAACAAAAAGAACGAATGTTTGCGTATCTCTTTTAATTGCAGCTATTCATTTATAGTAATTTTATTAACTGTAGAGATTATGAGCTTATAATGATAAAATAAAAATAGAAACATAATATAGTAAAAATATTGTGTTTCTTATTATATGAAGTAGAAAAAATGTAACATGTGAGTTTACATGAGCAACATATGAATAGGATATATCATAAATATATATGTTATGTTAGTATGATTTTGTCAGGGGGATACTTATGAAAGTGAAACTACTGTGTGATAAAGAAAAACTGGAAGAGTATAAAAAGAAACTTGAGAATGGAATAACCATTTCTCAAGATGATTTTGAATTGATTGTTATTGATCCTGAATACCATAAAACTGAAATCATAGGTAAAACAGAGAAAGATGAGTATGAAATCTTAAAATATAGTGACATTATATATGTTGAAAGTTATGGGCATGAGATTATTGCTAATACTGTAAGGGGTACAAGAACAATCAAAGAAAAACTCTATGAAATTGAAGGGATATTTGAGAATAAGGGATTTTTAAGAGTGAATAAATCATATGTTATAAACAAGAGTTATATTAAAACAATTAAACCTACATTTAATACAAAGTTTATATTAACAATGAAAAATGATTCAATTATCGAAGTGACAAGAAACTATTACTACTCGTTTAAAAGTAGTATAGGATTATAGGAGGGGTGAAAATGAAAAAAGTTATGATAATATTTTTATTCTTTATAGCGATTCTTCTATCTGGTTGTTCGAGTGAATCCCTCAATCAATTAGAAGAAAAAATCAGAGAATTTGATTATTATACAGAAGTTTTTACATTTGAGACAGAACGTCTGAACGTACGACTATTTAGCGCATATAATAATGAAGACATAGAAGTTACCTACATTTATTATAGTGATGATATTCAATCAGATTATGAAATACTGGTGTATTATGACTCAGAAATTATATTTGAAGTCTTTGTTGTAGTAGATTATGAAGACGATAATCAAGTGATAGGAACGTTTAAACATTCTGATTTTACAATTCCTGAAGACATTGCATTAGCAGAAATGAGAATTGTATCACCGGGGTTTATTACGAGTGATAGTTACGTTGGAAATTATGTTGCTCAAAAGTTTTATATTCTTAGTAATATTGCAGATAAAGATGTCTTAGATAGAGTTTATGTAGATGCATCATCTTATCAAGATTTGGAACTTGAAATGGATGGACTTGGAGCACTAGATCAATTAAGAAATAGGACAATGATAATAATTATTGCTACTGCAGTTGTATTATACTTTATATGTCTTTATACTTATAAAACATATTATTCAACTCAACTTCAAAAACAACTGAGCAACCCAGGTAAAAAATGTTTTTTACCTGACATTACAAAGTTTAAATATGTTTCATTTATAGTGTTTATTTTTCTTGCAATTGTGGCAATCATTGTTTCACTATACATTATCGGTAGCGGCAAACTAAAATATGAGTACTATGATCAATATCAGTTGAATTACGAAGCTGTAGAATCAGAAACGGTTAACCTAAGATATGGTTCTAATACACCAACTACTATGGCTGAACTTGAAGATAATTCTAATCAAATGGCGTTTGTAGAGAAAGTATCATCACACAAGATAATTGGTTATGTAGAGATTATTACAGGGGAATTATACCCAGTAAAAACAATTATTCCTGAAGGTAGTTATGGGGGATATGAATATCAACTGATATATCGTCATCTAATGGGAGATTCACTTACTATTGTTGTGTATGATCGCTATTATGGAGAGCGAACTGTAATCTTTGAACGAGTGTTTGATTACGATGGAAGGTGGGAATAGTATGAAAGGAAAGAAGTTTGCATTACCTGGAGCTTTATTGATTCTCTTCATTGGAGCTTTCATATACACTAATATTAGTTATCTGTACATGCCTTATCAGTATAAGAAAAGCGAAGTTGTACCACTTGATTGGAATGAGTTCAAAGGACCACTAATACTTGAAATCTGTCATAATGATTTCGAAGGTGAGTGTGTATATTCTACTAATGAAGCAGATATAAAATTTATAATAGACTCAATTCGGGATTTAGAGTATACTACAAAATCTAGAGGTGAGTTTGAAGAACTTGAGTACAGTACTGAAGATTTAACTGACGTTGGAATGGGTTACTACTTTGATCATCAGTATAACGTAATCATTAGACAATTAGAAGCAACTAAAGATGGATATGATTTGGGTTATTGGGTATATTCATTTGACTTTTATACATTCTCTGATTACGTCAATGGACCTGGAGGTAGATATTATTATTATGAACTACCTGATGACATTCGAGAGTTTGTGTACAATGTAGAAAATGATTTTATACCTTATGATGAAATGTTCGGAGAATGAGGCCTAAATTATAGGCTTTTTCTTATATGTATATTTTACATAATTAGGGTTTGTTGATTTTTGACATTTTTTTAGAAATTCAGCCTTCGTCGTCATATACATACGAGGTCTCATTAAAATAAATCTCTAAAATGAGCATTTCAAGCGTCTCGGAAAAACGAACAAAAGAAAGAATCTGGCATAG
>JBDREH010000019.1:0-2099 GCA_043819945.1 Bacillota bacterium | reverse complement strand
GGTTTAGTTCTCTTCTGCATTCGAGATAGTCTTTGTTGGTTGCTGTTGCGATTGCTCTAACAACACAATCTCCTGTTTTGATTCCTTTCGGATGCGCATTAAATTCCTTAAACATAAATAGCCTCCTTTAATTTGGTTACTATATATATCACTCTAAAGGGACTAAATAGCAAGTCCTTTTTTCACTATAGTGACTTATTTTCAAAGTAATCAAAATGGCTAATCGGAGTTCTTTCTCCATTACGTATCAAATAGCAATTCTCATTTGATTCTTTATGTTTGATATAGCGTTTTACAATAACATCGACAAACTTTTCATCAAGTTCCATTAAGAAAGATTTACGATCAAGTTGATCAGCAGCAATCATTGTTGAACCTGACCCACCAAATAGATCCAATACTAATTCGTGACGTCTTGATGAGTTGCTGATTGCTTTTCCAACTAACTCCAAAGGTTTCATCGTTGGATGTTCTTCATTCTTTCTAGGCTTGTTATATTCCCAAATGGTATCTTGAGAACGATCATCTATAAAGAAATGAGCTGCTCCTTCTCTCCATCCATAAAGAATAGGTTCATGTCTCCAGTGATAATCTTGTCTACCAAGTACTAAAGCATTCTTTACCCAAACTAAGCACTCAGCCAGTTTGTATCCTGCATTCTTGAAAGCATTCCTAAAGTTAAGCCCTTCTGTATCAGAGTGACAAACATAAATTGCGCCACCTGGTTTTGTATGCTCAAACATATTCTTGAAAGCATCGTATAAAAAAAGATAGAAGGCGTTATCTTCCATCTTATCGTTTTTGATTTTACCGGCTGTTCCCTCATAATCAACATTATATGGTGGATCAGTAAAGATCATATCTATTGTTTGGCTATCAACTAACTTATTTACATCTTCGCTTTTTGTTGAATCTCCACACATCACGCGATGCGTACCAAGTTCATAAATATCACCAAGTTGAGAGAATGGTGTTTCTGGTATTTCAGCATCGACATCGAAATCATCGTCAGCTGCATTATCTGGAAGTAACTCTTCCATTTCTTCAAATCCAAACTGAAGCATATCCATATCAATTTCTGATAACTCCGCTTCAAGTCTAGATAAATCCCAAGTCGCAAGTTCTGCTGTTTTGTTATCAGCTAAGCGAAATGCTTTGATTTGCTCTTCATTTAAATCATCTGCGATAATACATGGGACCTCTATCAAATCAAGCGACAGAGCGGCCTTTAAGCGCGTGTGTCCGGCAATAATGACGTTATCACTTGTAATCACAATCGGAACTTTAAAACCAAATTCCTTAATTGAGTTAGCAACCGCATCAATAGCAGATTCATTATTTCTTGGATTGTTTTCGTACTCTTGGAGTTCTGTTACTTTCTTCATCACGATATTCATTTACCCATACCTCCTCACCATTTTCTATTCGTTTGGCCATAAGTTCAATTTCTGCTTTCTTTTCGTTATACTCAATACCAAACTTTGTAATTAACAAATATTTAATTGCTGTAATATCAGGAAGCGACTGCTTTTTATACTTAGTGATACGCTTCTTGGTACCTGTCTTGGTTTCCTCAATTACAGTTTGTGTTTCTTCATAATCAAATCCAACAGCTCGTTGATACATTGCATCAATAAGCTTTTCTTTTAATTCCTCATCACCGTACTGAAATGCTGCATTCAGTTTAGGATGTACTTTTCTCAATTTGATGATCGTTTTTTCTGTGATACCTAAATATTCAGCTACCTGTCTTTGAGTCGCTCTCTTCGATATCATTTCGGATATCGCTTTTAATTTAGTATTTAGATGTCCAGATTCTTCCCATCGCTCATATAGATCAAGCATTTTTCCTTTCATTCAATCACTCCAACTGTAGTTAATAAACTGTAATAGTTCACCAGTTGGAATACTACAAGTATCTCTGCAAAAACAAAAAAGAACCCACTTTACTGAATTCTTCTCGTTTCTAGGCTGGTCTTATAGCCAGTATTCCATATTGTTTATACCTTTGCTCATTATAATCATATCACACACTTGACAGTTGCACAATTGCTCAACCCTGCTCATCGTTGCTCAACCTTGCCTTTCTTCACCTCGCA
>JBDREH010000018.1:0-48156 GCA_043819945.1 Bacillota bacterium | reverse complement strand
ATCTTTGACAGAGCATACTACAAAGAGGAAACACTGAAATCAATGATCAAGCAACTAGTATACTACAAACAATAAAGAGAATTGTTGGCAATATGACGCCATCAAGTCTCTTTTTTTCAAAAACAACTATAAAAGTCAGGTTATAACATAAAAAAAGCCGAACATTCGGCTTTTCTATGGAAATCAATAAGTGTTAATTAATGTAAACTTTATCGTAATGTTCCTCGAAATAAGTGTAAAATACTAAAGTTTCCAGGACGGTTTTTGTTTCTAGATCAAAGCTAACCAATTGATTATATGATAGCGTATAAATGATGCCATCAATATAAACTCCACGATCGATACCAACATAATAATCGGATGGATCATGACTAATCACGATAGGATCAGAGATGATATTATCTGGGTCTTCTGCTGAAAAATCAATATAGAAGACTAAAAATTGGCTTGTATAACTATAAGTCCAATTACCAGCTGGTTCTTCAAAATTACGCCAACTCATGACAGGAAATGCAATGATTCCCTTTTCAGGAGAAATCATCATTGCCTTTGGATTGTAGGACGCTTCTGAGTAACTATATGAATAAATTCCCAATTCATCTTGATTGTTCAATTGGTAATCATCGAGCGGTAGTGTCTGTGTAGTGTCATAGGCACTAATCTTTAATCCAGTCACACGACCATTGTCATCAGCACTGAATCCAAATCCGATTAAATGGTTATCTTGATCCCAGACATGAAGATACGTGCTATAGCCTGGTTCTTCGATTGCTGATGTAATTGTTGGATCAGAAGGATCAGATAAGTCAATCGTATAAAGAGGATCTGTTTGTTCAAATGTGACAACATATGCCGATTCGCCGTTGAATCTAACTGATTTTACTGTTTCATTGACTTTGCCTAAACCTTCAGTTATAGATCCGACCACTCTAAGTTCATCTGTATCATCATCTTCTGTCAATATATATAGTTCATTATGAATAGGATTCCAAGAGCTTGTAACTACTCTAAAATACTCATTGTATTCATCCATCCAGTATTGATCTCCAACATAACCTGAAAGTTCCTTTTGTCCTACATAAGTGACTGTTGCATGATCTATATCTAGCGCATATTTGACGATTTGAACGTGACTCTCATAATTGTCAAATGTATATGAATAATAATTGTTTACAGTATAGATTGCATCAACTGATGCATAAATTTCTGAAACATTACCTAAAAAGGCTTGTGATGTGACTTCATATGTATCTAATTTGAGGCCTGTAACAACTGTCATGCTAGAAACTGGTACATCATCAAAATAATAAATTGAATCATATCCTAAATAGCTTGTAGATATATCACCATCCAAAGTTTCTTTATATTCAGGTCTGAGTTCCTCTGTATATAAAGATTTGCTGGAAATTAAAAATAAGGCATCACCAATTAACCGGTGTTGATAAAAATTAGAATCGGTTTCTAATTTATATTCTAGATCCATGGTTTCTCTATTGTAGACATAAACTGCGCCTGTATAAGAAGTATATGCCCAACCAAAATAATCCAATCCATCTTCATAAATATAAGGTACATATGTATATACATAACCGATAACAATCAACTGAGTATCTGTTAAATAAAGCGCATCGGTATACATATCTCCAAGATCAATATTTGCTTGGGGTTCAACGGTACCATCAAGGTTCACATCGATGACTCGAACCTCATTATAGTACCTTGTTGCATAATAAATGGTGTTGCCATCCGTCTTAATGATATCAGCTTCATCAACACCTTCAACTTGAACATTGGTGCCAATATAGTCTCTTTGGACAGCATCCTGCTCATTACCATCCAATTCGTATTCCGGGGCAAAAGCACCATCAGACTTTATGCCACCATTAAAAAAGATATTCCACCAACCGCCATCATTGGAATCTTCGATGAGTTTTAATAAGTTTGCTTTTGATCCTATAGGTGTCGCATTGAGTAAAATGCGATCTCCAAGCATATTTGGTGGGGCAAATACTCCTGATGCCACCGTAGTGACTAACAATAATGAACTTAAGACAAATCCATAAGATCTTTTTACCCAGTATAATCTGGGAATTTTAGGTATGATAACTTTTTGAGATTTCTGAAACTTTCCTAACTTTTGATTCCACACGATATCACGTGCAAAACGGATACCAAAAACGATAACAACTGCTCCAATAAATGATAACGTAATCCATCCGAACAAGGTCATATTAATCCTCTTTTTTTTGAATGCCCAATGCATTCTTGAAATCTTTTACGAAGGAACGTGAAACCTCTAGATGTGTCCCAGTGGTGAGTTCTATATCCAATTTAGCATTAAATGCAGTGCGAATATAACGAATTTTAGATATATTCACGATAAAGGATTTACCGATACGCACAAAATGATATGGCTTTAGAATCTCTTCCAATTGATAAAGGGGTTGTCTGATGATTTGATTTGTCATGTCAGTCGTAAGGATGTAAATATCTTCTCCTTGGCTTCAAGATACGTCATTTCATGTACACTGAATTGAACGAAGCCACTTGGTGTCTGAAACATGATTTGTGATCGCTCAATTGCCATCAATTCCAGAATTGGACGAATTTTATCCAAATCACTGTCATCTAAAATAATACCAACCTTACCATTGGGGACTTCATTTGGATCATCTGTCAATACGAGATCATATTCCGAAGATAATTTTGCACGTATTTTTTCCACTTCTTCTTTATTCCAAATGATTTTGAACATCAAGGTGTTCCTCCTATTTCCAGTATAGTACTTCTCTATGAACAAAAAAAGGTGATTTCGATATGATGCACGGATTGAAAGGCAACATACATAACCAACTATATTTTATCATAATTGAGGATTTATTTCAGATTGAAAAAAAACCGAAATCTTAAGATTCCAGCTTTTTAAGGTTTTTTGATTTCTTTTTCGACAAGTCCAACGAAACCTTGGCAATTGCAACGAAAACGACATAAAATTCAAGTCTTCCCAAAAACATTCCTACTGCCGATGTCCATAAAATGAGTGGATGTGCAGTATAACCGGTAATACCTACCGATAGACCAACAGTACCCAAGGCAGATGCAAATTCAAATAGAGAATCTCTGATGCTAAATCCGAAACTTGAAAAGATAACGGTACCTACGATTAAGACAATCAAGTAAATCATCAAGAATGAGTGATTCTGGATGATATCATCTTTTTCGACAATCGTTTTTGTTCCAAGTTTGTTGATGAAATGTGTACGAATCGTTTTCTTATGCGTTAATTGATCTTTAATATTCCAATACATGCTCTTGAACGCTAATGCAATACGGTATTGTTTCATACCACCTGCTGTTGAACCCATACCAGCACCAAGTACCATTGGCAGAATAACTCCTAAAATAAAGAAACTAGGTAATGTAAGGAAAGTCGAAACAGTTTGATACCCTGTACCTGTTATCGCTGAGATGAACTGAAAGCTAGAAATCCTCAGTGCATAAAAGAATTTTCCATCATAAAAGGATAGGATATTAAATGTCATCAAAGGTATGAAGATGATTAGTAAAATCCCCAATAGCTTGATTTCAACATGCTTGAATACATTTTTTAGTTTTCCTCTTATTAACATTAAGTGTACAAAGAAGTTTGTTCCGCCTAAAATCATGAGAACCATGGTAATGATTTCAATTGGAACACTGTTATAAGAACCTATGCTGCCTGCGCGAGTAGAGAAACCACCTGTAGCTACAGCACATATTGAATGATTGATAGCATCAAATGGTGCCATACCAAAAATAACATAGAATAGTGAACCAATAGCAATATATCCGATGTATATAGATAAGATGGTACGACCTGAACGAATCAGATTAGGCATTAGCTTGTCGCTATGTCCTTCTGCGCTATATAGTCTCATTCCAAATTTATCTGAAATGGCAGATGTTAATACTAAAACCAGTCCTACCCCACCAAAAAACTGAAGGAGGCTTCGAAACAATAAGAATAACTTGGGTGCAGATTCGACGTTAACAACAGTTAATCCTGTTGTTGAATACCCGCTTGTAGCTTCAAAAATGCTTTGAGTAAAATTATAAGTTCCGGAAAGCAAGAAAGGAATTGAGGATATTGTAATAGCTAAAAGCCAAATGAAAACCACCAAAACAGCATCCTGATGTCGTTCAAGTTTTCCTTTTTCTCTACTTCTAAATAGGAAAATGATAAAAGAACCCACAAAGATACTCACCAATCCTGGAATTAAAAAATAATGAGCAAATTCAATTTCATCTGGGTTAAATGCCAATAGCACCAATGGTAAGAGATTGATAAAACCTATTAAAAACGCAAAGATACCCAAATAATTGATGATCAGTGGATATCCTGATGTTATTTTTCTCTCCATATTTATCATCTTTTCTTTTTGATATATTCAATGATTTCTTCTTGTTCAGATGGTGTCGAAATAATAATCAGCTTATCTTCGGCTTTAATAATGGTATCCCCTTTAGGAATAATGACATGAGGATCTCTAAAAATACAGCTAATATTGATATTTTTAGGAAAGTTGATATCCATGATGCGTTTATTGACCAGTAAGAAGCTTTCCTCAACACCCATTTCTAACATCACAATTTTTTCATCTTCGATAGATAACGTTTTGATGATATTTTCAACAGATGATTCATTAAGAATGGTTTGAGCAAGCAAATAGGTTGAAGAAATAACGCTATCAACACCAAGCTTTTTAAATAATTCAACATTTTTAGGATTTTTTACTTTTGAAACAGTTCTTTTGATATTGAATTCCTTTTTTGCAGTAATACAAACGATGTAATTATCCGTATCACTATCCGATAAAGCTAAAAGCACGTCCGCATTTTCAGCTTCAGCATCAGATAATACATATGATTTGGTGGGATCACCGGGAAAAACAGCAATATCATTATTTGTAGATATATATTCAGCAAATTCCTTGTCTTGATTGATGATAATTAATTGGTGATGTTCCTCTTTAAGCATTTTTACAATAAAGTCGGCTTCATGTTTCCCGCCTGTTATGACGATTTTCATTTTGTATCCTCCTCTTTGTATAATGTCATAAATTCATGAAGTGATAGAGTAAATGGATAAATCGCCTTGATATAGGTTCCTTCCAATAAAGTTCCTTTATCTGTATCTGCGAGTCTTACGAAGATGGTTGGAACATTATAGATATAGTAACATATATGGGCAAGATAAATATTGACATTGTCGCTATCTGTCGTAATGACGACGGTTTTTGCATGTTTTATATACGAGTTTTCCAATACAGATAAATCCGTTGCATCACCAACAACTTGATAGCCTGAAAAAGATTCTTGAAGTTTTCTAAAAGAATCGTCTGTTGCATCAATGATAATGACATCTTCACCTAATTGTGACATCTGGGTTGCAATATTCGATCCTAAACGACCAGATCCAATAACGATAAACTTATTTCTTTTCATATTTTTGATCTCCTGTGTTTTATTCTTTGCAAGAATAAGTTTGATACCTTAAAGAGATATAAAACACCTTATTTATTTTAACACTTTTTGACTAAACTGGTTTAAAAAAAGAGTATATCACTATATATTATACCCTTTTTTGTCTTAGATTTATATTATATTTGTATGATTGAGTAATTTCTGATATCGTATCCATGAGAATTGCTCCAATAGGAGCTGTAATCATTATAGCAAGGACTGCTACATTAAGGATGAGCAATCCACTGGATAGACCTAAAGCAAGTGGAATTGAGGATATAGCAGCCTGAACGGTTGCTTTGGGCATATATAAAAATCCAACAAATATTCTTTCCTTTAAATTTAGAGGTGTTTTGATTAAACTAATTGCGACTCCAATCATCCTAAAGAACATGGAAGTAAAAATCAATAAAATAGCAACTAAGCCCACATAGATCATCACTGAAATATCTACTGCTGCTCCTACAAGAACAAAGAGCATAATTTCTACAATAACCCATATTTTTTCGAATGTGCTCACCAATCGTTTAGCAAGTAATCCATGTAGTTTAAGAATGGTTCCGCCAAGTGTCATGACAGCTAGCAATCCCGATAAAGGGATAATCCCAGAAAGCGCATGTTCCAATACAACAAATAAAAATCCAATACTAAAGATGACTAGAACTTTAACGGTATCTCTTATGTGAAATTTTATGAAAATTTTTACCATGATGATACCTGTAGTAACGCCAAGTGCAAAACCTAAGATGATGGATACTGGAACATTAAGTAGCGAAAGAAAAGAGATTTCACCCCCTTGATGAACCTGGATCAGTGAAGTGAAAACAGTGATCATGATGATATTTTCTACAGAGGAGCCAGCCAATAGCATTTGAGGAATCTTCTTATTCGTTCCATGTCCCTTAGCTAATAAATGAATCATTCTAGGTAGGACAACTGCAGGTGAAACTGCTGCAACCACAGCACCCATGAGCGCTGCATCTAAATAGGAAATATGAAAGAGGATAGGGGCAAAGATGGTTATTGCTATCATTTCAATTGTTGCAGGAACAAATGATAATAAAATAGCGGGTCTGCCGGCCTTTTTTAAATCTTCAATATCCAATGACAATCCTGCTCTAATCAATATGACGATAAGTGCAATCTGTCGTAAGTCTATTGAGATATTTAAGATGTCAGGACTGATTAAATCCAAAACAAAAGGTCCTAAAATGATTCCAGTCAAGAGCAAACCGATGATGCGAGGAAGTTTGATCAACTGAAATATTTGAGATATTATTAAACTTGAAATTACAATTAAAGCAATACTAAATAGCATATAATCCAAAAAAAACTTCACAACAAAAATGTTGTAGAAGTCATTAGCTTTCGCGGTTTAAGTAAAGTCCTATGGGAGACGTTCATTCCCTGTGTCCTATTATACATGTTTCATCTATTCTGTCAAGAATTATCTTTAGTAATATGATGACTCTCATTTTTTCTAAAGAATGGAATGAGCATCGAAACTCTTTTCTGATATTCCTTATAGTCTGGTCTTGTTGTAATAATTTTCTTTTCCATCCAAGGAATGCTAACAAATAGAAATAAAGCCGTCATCGCTATTGGAGCGAAGAGTAATAGGTCAATTTTCATGACACTTCCAAAATACATCAAATACAATCCCCACCAAAAAGTGACTTCTCCAAAGTAGTTTGGATGTCTTGAGTATTTCCATAAGCCCTCTTCAATACATAGTTTTTGACCTTTGGTGCGTTCTTTGAATTCTTTCATTTGTTGATCAGCTAAAAATTGAACAACAGCAGCAGTTACCATTAAACTAAAGCCAATCCAAATGATGATATTCATCGAAGGTTCCAAGACGATCAAATAAGTAGCTCCAATGAGTTGTAGAAAGACAATCAATGTTGGAAATAATTGTATTGCTAAGAGATTGGTCAAAAAATAAAGTTTGGGTGCTTTGCTTTGTATGAGTTTGTAACGCCAATCGATTTCCGTAAAATCTGTCCAATGACTAACCCAGTTATAGGTCAGTCTTATACTCCAAATCAGTAAGCCCGTAAAGAGTAAAGCAATGCTAACTATAAAGGTTTTGTTCAAAAAGATAATGACTCCCAAAATAATGACCGGAGGAATAACACTCCAATAGGGGTCATATATACTTGCATTTCTTAAAAATAAACTAACTATCCAAGTGATGAGTGTCATGATCACATCAGAGAAAAGCAAACGATATATGAGTGATAAGCTATCAAGTAAATAGAAAGCTAATATGCCTATTGCCAGCACAAATATGTATATAACCATTATGCCAATCAATGTCATATATCTTTTTTTCATATGTGAAATCTCCTATTGAAATCAAGAAATATTGATTATAAAAACAAAAGTAAGATGATGATTTTGTTTAGTTGACAATCAGTTCTTTTGGTATCTTTAAGTAAACAAAATAGGCAATCAATAGCTTAAAAATATCAAAAGGAAGAAACGGTAAAAGGCTTAATAGAGCCTTCCAATAGCTCATAGATAGTGAAACTGAAATCCATATATTTGCTAACATATAAAGTCCAAGAATACCAATGATAAATCCAATCACAAGATCAAAAATCTTTTTTCTTGTCTTTGATTTGAATATTGAAATTAAAAGACTGACCAATGGAAAGAGCATAATAAAACCACCAGTGGGTCCAAACAAAACAGACAATCCTCCCCGTGCACCACTGTAAACAGGTAGACCGATTGCTCCAATCAATACATAAATTAAAACAGCTAAAAACGCTTCAATTGGTATAAACAAAAATCCTGCAAGAAAAATAAAAAGTGTTTGCATAGTAAAAGGAACTTGAATCAGAGGTACCTGAACAGGTGGAATCAGATAAACTGACACAGCAATAAATGCTGCAAATAACGATATTCTAGAAATTTGCTTAATTTTCATAATATGATTTGTTCATAACCTTCTATCAAAATATTGAGTATTTCCGAAAATATGTGCTTAATATTGCATGTTTGATTAAGAATAATACTTAATGAAGTGGCTTTTGACTGATCAAATATCTTCTGGTTTACATTAAGTCCAATACCTATGATGACATAATCAAAGATGTTAGATGAGGATTGTGTTTCAATCAAAATGCCACACAATTTTTGGTCTTCCACATAGATGTCGTTAGGTTCCTTAAAGGTAACAGCAATGTTCTTCTTTTGAAGGTAATTCATCATTCCTGAAACTATCCATCTTTTGATTTCAAAAGCTTTAGTGACATGGACATGTTTCAATAAAATAGAAAAAAGTAAATTTTGATCGGGTTCGGATTCCCATTTGCGATCAAATTGACCTCTACCTCCAGTTTGATGATTCGCCTTAATGATGGTCATATTTGGAAAGTATGTTTGATTCTCTTTTAAAAAATTGCTTGTTGAATTGAGCTCTTCGAACTCCAGCAAAGTATAGGAAATCATGTTATTCCGATAGCAAATGAAATATCAGCTTCACAAACAAGCTGACCGTCGACATATGCTTTTGCCTGGCCAAATCCAAAAGATGATCTGATTTTTGTAAGTTTGCACTCCAACATTAGCTTATCACCAGGCACGACACTTCTTCTAAATTTTGCATTTTGTATCCCAGTGAAATAGGCAATTTTCCCTTTGTAATCTGGATGAGATAGCAAAATGACCGCACCAACTTGGGCTAAAGACTCAATAATAATGACACCAGGCATCACAGGTTTATCTGGAAAATGACCTCTAAAAAAATAGTCTTCATCTTTTACGTACTTAATGCCGACTGCTCGTTTCAAACTTTCAAGTTCGATAATCTCATCTAGGAATAGAAACGGATCTCTATGAGGTATGATTAGTTTGATTTCTTCTTTATTCATGCTCATTCACCTTCTTAAATATAATTGCTGCATTTTGTCCACCAAAGCCAATATTGATGTTCATTGCATACTCTAAATCACGTTTGACAAATACATGAGGGGTATAATTTAAATCGCACTCTGGATCAGGTTGATCGAGATGTATGGTCGGTGGAATTAAACCTGTTTGAAGTGCTTTAATTACTGTGATGGTTTCAATAGCACCAGCAGCACCCAAAGCATGACCCGTCATTGACTTAGTTGAGCTGATATTTGCTTGATAAGCAGCGTCACCAAAGGCTTTTTTAATACCTAGTGTTTCTAATTTGTCGTTAAGTACAGTCGAGGTTCCATGTGCATTGATATATCCGATTTGATTGGGCTTGATCTGTGCATCATCGATAGCAATTCTCAAGCATTCTTCAATACCTTTTGCAGAGTCGTCAGGAGATGTCATATGGAATGCATCACTTGTGGTACCGTAGCCGACCATTTCCGCAATGATAGGGGCATTTCTTCTTTTTGCATGCTCATATTCTTCAAGTATAAGTATGCCTGCACCCTCTGCAATGACAAAACCCGATCTTCTCGTATCAAAAGGGACGGAAGCAACTTCTGGATCATTTGAAAAATTCAATGCTCTAAGACTAGTAAATCCTCCAACACCAAGCTCATTGATAGGTGCCTCTGCACCACCAGCAATGGCTATTTCTAAATATCCGTCGCGGATATAGCGGAAAGCTTCACCTATTGAATTGGTTGCTGCTGAACAAGCGGTAACCTGTGGCAAGTTTGGTCCATATGCCTGATATCGGATTCCAACCTTAGCTCCAATCAAATTGATGATAGAATTAGGAATAAAGAATGGTGAAATTCTATCTTGACCTCGTATGACGCAAGTTTTGACTTCATCAAAAATCGTTGTCAAGCCACCAATGCCACTCCCAATAAAGGTACCAAAGCGCTTACGATTTATGTCAGCACCTTCAAGCTGCGCTTGAGTATAAGCCTCATGAGTAGCAACCAGTGCTAAGTTGGTTACTCTGTCAGCTCTTCTAATTTCCTTTTTATCAATGAATTCTTCGAAATTAATGTTTTTAACTTCCCCAGCAACCTTGACTTTCCAATTGGTGGTATCATATGCAGTAATAAAATCGATGCCATTTTTACCAGCAACGAGATTATTAAACGATTCTTCAACTGTATTTCCTACAGGACTCACAAGTCCCATGCCTGTTACAACTACTCTTCTTTTCATATGTCCCCCTACATGACCAATCCGCCATCAACCTCGAGGGTGTGGCCTGTTATATATGCAGCTTCTTCACTTGCAAGAAATGCTACTGCATATGCTACTTCGCTACCATTTCCAAAACGCTTAAGTGGAATCTGGTTTTTCCATGCTTCAGAGACTTCATTTGAGAGTTTTTTGGTCATATCTGTTTCGATAAATCCCGGTGCAATGGCATTGACGGTCACAGCTCTGGAAGCAAACTCTCTTGCCAACGACTTCGTTAATCCAATAACGCCAGCTTTTGATGCACTGTAGTTAGACTGCCCAGCATTACCCATGACTCCTGAAACTGACGATATATTGATGATTCTACCATATCCTGATTTCATCAGAGGCTTTGCTGCATGCTTGCATACATTCCAAACGCCTTTTAGATTTGTAGCAATGACACGATCAAACTGGTTTTCCTGCATACGCAAAATAAGTGCGTCATCCGTAATACCTGCATTATTTACAACGATATTTAATGTCCCAAATTGAGCAATGGTTTCATTGACCAATTTTTCAGCATCTTCATAAGATGAGATATCAGCTTGAACTGCATGTGCGTACCCACCTAATGCTTCAATCTCTTTGACTAATGACTGTGCAGCTTCAGCACTACGATTATAATTAAGTACAACCTTAGCTCCTCTTTTTGCAAGCTCAAGTGTGATGAATCTTCCGATGCCAGAGGCACCTCCGGTAATGAGTGCTACTTTATTTGTTAAATCCATGGTCTTTTAACCATCCTTTCACAGTTTCCAGATCACTTGCTTTACCCAAATGAGAAACCTCTAAATTGATATCTATTTTTTTAATTAATCCTGAAAGTACTGTACCTGGTCCAATTTCTATGAAATGAGTAATGCCATCTTGAACCATTTGTTTAATGGCCTGTTCAAAATACACGGGTGATTCCACTTGCTTTGCCATTTCACGAAATAGATTTGATGCAATTAAAGGCTTAGCTGTCGTATTCATATAGATTGGAATCTTTTGTTCGTGACATTGCATCGCTTTAAGATATGTAAACAATTCATCTGCAGCTTCTTTCATCATTGAAGAGTGGAAAGCTCCACTGACATTGAGCATAACCGCTCTTTTTGCACCTTTTGATTTCGCAAGTTCAATAGCTTGAGATACTGCCTTTTCTTCACCTGAAATTACCACCTGAACTGGTGAATTGTAATTTGCTGAAACGACAATTCCTAATATTGATGCTTCTTCACATATCTGATCAACTTCAATTGGAGATAATCCCAAGATGGCTGCCATTTTTCCAGGATGCTTAAGTGTACATGCATGCATAAGCTGTGATCGTTTTGAAACAATAGTCAGAATTTGATTGAAATCAAAAATATTTGATGCATAAAGTGCAGTATATTCTCCAAGGCTAAATCCAGCAACAGCAGATACTGAGACACTCAATGTCCGAAGGACTTCATATGAAAATATGGAACTGAGAAGTATAAGGGGTTGGGTAAATTGTGTTTCATTCAATCTTCCATCTTCTGATAAGAGAACTTCTCTAATATCATATTTTAGAATGTCTGAAGCGATATTTTCTTTTTCTTTGAGCAAGGGCATGACATCAATAAAATCTATGCCCATACCTGAATGTTGACTGCCCTGTCCTGCAAAAATAAGTGCAAGTTTATTCATCTACATGACTTCCAAATGATCTTTATAATCATTGACATTGTCGAATAAGGATTCAAGAACTTCTTTGACTGTCTTAATTTCCTTAACTAGCCCTGAAATTTGTCCAGCCATGAATGAACCGCGATCCATATCGCCATCAAATACTGCTCTTCTCAATGATCCTAAAGTTAATTTTTCTAATTCAGCAAGAGGAACACCATGATTGCTCATGTTTAAGTATTCTACTGCCATTTTATTCTTAATAACGCGTACTGGAGCTCCAGAATCACGTCCTGTCACCACTGTATCGGTGTCTTTAGCTTTTAAAACTTTTAATTTGTAGTTTTCATGAATTGGGCACTCTTTGGTTGCTAATAGTACGGTACCTACTTGAACACCTTTGGCACCTAACGCAAAGGCAGCTAACACACCGCGTTGATCGGCAATCCCTCCAGCAGCAATAACTGGTATATTGATTGCATCTGCAATTTGTGGGATCAATGCCATCGTTGTCGATTCACCGACATGTCCACCGGATTCTGTTCCTTCAGCGACAACTGCATCTGCTCCCTGACGTTCCATACGTATAGCTAAGGCGACAGACGGTACAACAGGAACAACCATAATACCTGCTTTTTTCCATGATTCCATATAAATTCCAGGACTGCCAGCACCAGTAGTAACAACTTTGACGCCTTCTTCGACGACAACTTTTGCAATTTCTGCAGCAAATGGACTCATCAACATTATGTTAACACCAAAAGGTTTATCAGTGAGCTCTTTACATTTTCTAATTTCACTGCGAACCCAATTTGCATCATAGCCTCCAGCGCCGATAAGACCTAAACCTCCAGCATTGGAAACTGCAGATGCCAGTTGAGCGGTTGCAATATTAGCCATGCCACCTTGGATGATTGGATATTTTGTGTTAAATAGCTCATTTACATTTTTCATTATATTCTCCTATAGTTGCAATATTGCACTTCCCCAGGTAAATCCACCGCCAAAACCAACGAGTAGAATTTTTTTACCTCTGAAATTTCCTTGATCAAAATATTCTGAAATGGTAATCGGAATGCTTGCGGCAGATGTATTACCATACTCACTTAAGTTTAACATAAATTTTTCAATTGGAATACCTGTAGATTTTGCTACAGATTGAATAATACGTTCATTGGCTTGATGGGGAATGACCATATCGATATCATCAATATGTAGGTGGCTTTCTTCTAATATCTTGAAAATTGCGCCTTCCATTGCTCCAACTGCAAACTGATAAACTTTCTTCCCGTCCATTTGAATATATTTTTTGACAGAAAGTGAATCATTCATATCACCTTTGGCTGCGTTAAAGAAATACGCTTTATCGCTTGGTTCGTCGCTTGGCTCAATAATCATCGCTCCAGCACCATCACCAAAGAGAACACAAGTGTTTCTATCGGTATAATCTACAATTTTCGTCAATGTCTCACCACCGATGATCAGTGCGGATCTAAACCGTTTTGTCTGAAGCAATGCGGCTGCAACTTCTAGACCGTATACAAATCCAGTACAAGCTGCATTAATATCAAAACTCATCACTTGATGTTCAAGCCCAAGCTTTGCTTGGATGAAATTTGAAGTTGATGGTGTCATCTGATCTCCAGTAATGGTTGCCATAATGATTAAATCAATTTTGGTTTTATCATAATTGACACGTGTAATTGCATCCATTGCTGCTTTATATGCCATATCGCTAGTTAATTCATTCACAGCCTTATGTCTTCTTTGAATACCTGTTCTTGACATAATCCATTCATTTGAAGTCTCAACAAGTTTTTCTAGGTCTTCATTTGTTATGATAGTTGATGGTATATATTTACCACTAGAAATCACTTTAATTTTCGGTTGATTTTGTTTCATCTGTCTCTCCTTGTTCAATAAATACACCCATGTTTCTATACTTTTGATATCGTTGATTAAGTAATTTGTTTTCAGTTAGTGTAGTTAGTTTTTTCAATACTTTGCTGAGCTCAGTCTTAAGAGACTGTACTCCGTAATCAGGATTGATATGCAATCCTTCTTGTTCGTAGATGATGGTATCAATAACTCCAAAGCCTTTTAAATCTTCAGCTGTGAGTTTCATGATGCTCGCTGCATGATCTGCTTGTGAACTATCTTTATATATAATTGAAGCGAAACCCTCTGGAGATAAAATCGCATAAATGCTGTTTTCAAACATGAAGATATGATCTCCAACACCAATGGCAAGTGCACCTCCGGAACCACCTTCGCTTAAGACAACAACAATAATTGGGGTCTTAAGACCCATCATTGTTTTAAGATTATATGCGATTGCTTGTGCCTGTCCACGTTCTTCAGCACCTATCCCAGGATACGCACCTGGAGTATCGATGATACAAAGAATGGGTCTTTTGAATTTTTCGGCTTGTTTCATCAATCGGATAGCTTTTCTATATCCTTCAGGATGTGGCATACCAAAATTATGTTTGATTTTTTCTTCGGTTGTTCTCCCTTTTTCTTCAGCAATAATGGTCATTGGAATACCATTGAATGTGCCAAGTCCTGCAGTAATCGCTTCATCATCAGCGAACCCTCGATCACCATGAAGCTCGATAAAATCAGGAAACAGTTCTTTGATGAGGTAGCTTGCTGTGGGTCTTTTGGAATGACGTGCAAGTTTAACCTTTTCCCAAGCTGTATTGATTTCGCTCATACTTCACCCTTCTTTCCTAGGTGAAGAGAAAGTAATTTATATAAGGTTTTTCTCATATCTTTTCGGTGAACGACCAAATCAACCTGTCCATGTTGCAATTGAAATGCATCTGTTTGAAAGCCCTCAGGTAAATCTTGTCTAATGGTTTGTTTGATGACTCTAGCTCCAGCAAAACCAATAAGTGAAGATTTTTCGGCAATATTGATATCCCCAAGTGATGCGAAACTTGCTGCAACCCCACCTGTGGTTGGATTTGTCATGACACTGATATATAACAATCCTTTTTTATCAAAATATTCAAGTGCAGCACTTGTTTTTGCCATTTGCATCAAAGATAGAATACCTTCTTGCATTCTTGCTCCACCAGATGCGGAAAATATGATGAGCGGAAGCTTCTGTTTTGTAGCAATCTCAATTAATCTGGTGACCTTTTCACCAACTGCGCTACCCATACTCCCCATCATGAAATTACTATCTAAAATACCTATAGCAACATCAACGCCCACAATACGAGCTTCACCACACAAAAAAGCCTCATTAAGTCCTGAAAGTCTTTTACCCTTTTCTAATTTGTCTTCGTAATCTGGCATTTGAAGTGGGTTTGTGGATTGGATAAAACCATTTAATTCTTTAAAAGTGCCCTCATCAGTAATGAGTGATAAACGTTTACGTGCACCCATACGAAAGTGAAACTCACAATAAGGACAAATCAAGTGGTTTGCTTCAAGTGCTTTTTCATAGATTGCTGCTCCACATTGTTCACATTTCACAAAAAGGCCATCAGGAATATCGATTGGCTCATAGTTTGTTTGTTTTTTTCGTATATTCTTTTTGAAATTTTCTAGTTTGACCTTGCGGTCATTGATAAAATCATTCATTTGTCTGCTCCTTTACCAAAGTATTGAAGCGTTCTATAAATCCTGTATCGTATTGTCCTTTGATAAAGTCCGCATTATGCATGATTAAATACTGATATTCAATATTTGTAATTATGCCTTCAATGACAAATTGCTCAAGAGCAACACGCATTTTTTTGATGGCTTCTCTTCTTGTTGGTGCATGAACGATTAATTTTGCAAGCAAAGAATCATAAAATGGGGGAACTTCATATCCCGGATATATATGAGTATCAATTCGCACACCTATGCCACCTGGAAATAAGATGTTGTTAATCTTTCCTGGTGATGGACTAAATCCATGCATTGCATCTTCAGCATTGATTCTACACTCAATAGCATGTCCATTGATCTTGACATCTCTTTGTTTGAATGATAATTCTTTGCCATAAGCAATCTTAATTTGCTCTTTCACTAAATCAAACCCTGTGATGGCTTCAGTGATTGGATGTTCTACTTGAATACGTGTATTCATTTCTATAAAATAGAAATTTCCTTTGGAATCCACTAAGAATTCTAAGGTGCCAGCATTTACATAGTGAATGGCTTTAGCTAACTTGAGAGCAGCCATTCCAATTTTTCTTCGAACTAAATCATTGAGAATTGGAGAAGGTGTTTCCTCAAGTATCTTTTGATTGCGACGTTGCATCGAACAATCTCTTTCAAACAGGTGAACAAAATTCCCTTTTTGGTCTGCAATAATCTGAATTTCAATATGTCTAGGGGATTCAATAAACTTTTCAATATAAAGAGATTTATCCCCAAAGCTTGTTTCAGCTTCTAGAGATGTACGTTCAAAAGCACTCAAAAACTCTTCGTCTGAGCGCACAATACTGATGCCACGACCTCCGCCTCCACTTGAAGCTTTGATCATGACAGGATATCCAATTCTCTTCGCTATTTTTAAGCCCTCGTGGGCATCTTCTATGATATCGTCACTGCCTTCGACAATCGGAACACCATTAGCTTTCGCAATTGCTCTTGCAGCAGATTTATCTCCAATTAAAGAAATTGACTTGGAACTTGGTCCGATGAATGCAATATTGCATCTTTCAACCATCTCAACAAACTCACTATTTTCTGCTAGAAACCCGTAGCCAGGATGGATAGCATTGCATCCGGTAGAAATAGCTGCACTCAGAATGTTATTCATATTGAGATAGCTTTCCTTGCTTTGATTGCCTCCAATACAAATAGCTTCGTCAGCAAGCTTAACATGAAGACTGTTTTGATCAGCAGTTGAATACACGGCAACTGTTTCGTATCCTAGTTCTTTTGCAGCACGAATAACACGAACCGCGATTTCTCCACGGTTTGCGATAAGAATTTTATTTTTCATGTGCTTCACCAACTCGAATTAAGTTGTGATCAAATCCGACGACATCTCCATTGTGAACAAAAATCTCTTTAACTACACCATCAAATGGTGAAGTGATTTCATTCATAATTTTCATCGCTTCGATGATACACACGACTTGTCCTTTTTTCACCTGCTGTCCAACTTCTAAAAATGGCTTGCCATTTGGAGTTGATGAGGCATAAAAAGTCCCAACGAGTGGTGATTTAATCATTGTATGATTGGGTTGTTGTTTTAAATGTTTTGTTTCAGTGATTTGTTGTTCCTTATAATCTTCCTTTACTGTAACCTGATTGTCTTTATTTTTTGATAGTTTGAGCTTAAATCCATCCATTTCGAGTTCGAGTGTCATCAATGTAGATGTCTCAAAATCTTTAATGATGCTTTGAATTTCTTTTATTGTCATAGTATCCATTTCACTTTTCATCGTATTTTTGAATCACTTCTAGATCATCAAAAGTTTATGGTTGGTTGACTGATGTTTTAGGGGTATGTCTCATAAGCTTAAGATGTTTAAAACTCAGATGAATATCTATTGATATCATTTATGATATAATCGTCTCTAGAATACCCATCCCAATTGAATAGAGCAACACTCCCTTCCTAGTCGTATAATTAATGTTTTGAATTTCAAAATATACGCTACGTTTATTCTATCACATATTTATGTCTTGTCAATACTTTTAAAGATGTAAGCGGTTTTCTATGATAAGAAAAGACCTATGAGTGTACTCATAAGCCCAAAATTCAAATAACTCGGTTGTTAAAATCAAGATGGTGAATGTAGCGATAAATAGAATCCATAACAGCAGTTATCAATCTTTGATTAACAAATGGACTGGAACTTGCATTGTGTGGAGTAATCAAAACATTGTCCATTTTCCATAATTCATGTTGACTTGGCAGAGGTTCCGGAGTCATCACATCAAGTCCTGCCCCTCTAATAGAGTGGTTTTTCAAAGCTGTAATCAATGCATCTTGATCAATAATTTCACCACGGGCAATATTAATAACTACTGCATTTTTCTTCATTAATTTGAAAGCTTGTTCATTAACCATATGATGTGTATGTTCATTAAGTGGTATGGCAACAATAAGGTAATCACTTTCTTTGTAGAGTTGATCAAGTCCTACTGAATTGTGATAGATTTGATCAAAATATGGCAATTGTTTTGGTGTTTTCCTATAACCAATAACTTGCGTATCAAATGCTTTCATTCTTTTTGCAATCTCCATGCCTATTGATCCGGTTCCGATAATACCGACTGTTGAATGTGCAATTTCATATCGGGCAGGAATATACTTCCATATCCCATCTTCCATATTTGCAATATGAGTCTTGAGATTGCGATTAAAATACAAGATTTTTGAAAATACATCTTCAGCAATTTGGATGCTAAAAACGTCTTTTGCATTGGTTAGAACAATATTTCTTCTTTTGAAATAGTCAAGATCGATTCGATCATATCCTGCAGTTAGCAATTGAACCCATTTGAGGTTATGGTACCTATCTAGGTTTATTTTTTTTAAGAATCCTGGCATTGCTATAATGGCTTCGCAATCAAGACTTTGATTTTCTTCACGAACAAATTCTACTTGAGAAAATCTCTCAATCATTTGATTAGTATATTTTGCTTTTAGAAAGGTTGTTTCATAAAATATTTTCATGATGTGCTCCTTTTGATCTTTTTATCAAATGCTAAACGTTTCAAATCTCCTTTGTCTTGGACCAAAAGAATCCATCCACAGTAAATATAGTCAAAAGATTCAAAAAGACGGATTGCATACTTGTTTTGTTCATGTGTATCAATTCTTATATAATCAATATGAGTTAGTCTTGCAATCTGATCAGCATACTCTAATAGTAGCTTTGCTGTTCCAGAACCAAGTAAATCTCTTTTAACAGCTAATCGATGAATCGTTAGATATGGTTGTTCATCACTCCATTTTCCATCAAATATGACATCATAAGTATGCTCAATATTTGATCGAACAGCCATCATACCCAAAAGAAACCCATTGTCATCAGTAGCAACATAAAACTCGCCTTCAGAAATATCTTTTGTAAAAGTTTCCAAGGATGGGTCTTCATATTGCCATTGATCAATACCTCTATTAAACAATAATACAGTTGTTTCTAATCTTAATTTCCAAATCTGATCTAAATCTTTAAGCGTTGCTTGTCTGATAATCATAGGGTTCCTCGATTAAGATGATGCTTAATGGTAACGCATCAACATTTTTGATTTTTATGGGTAATGCGTACATGAAATAACGTCCTTGCTTGACGTTTTTCAACCTTAAGCCTTCAATAATGATAATCTCCTTGTTCATAAGGTTCTTATGTGTCGGATGTCCAATCTGATCTCGTTCTATACCTAATCCATCCACACCAATACCACAAATATTTAGATTTGAAAGATAGATACTTGCCTGTTCACTCACAAAAATAAACTTATGGTTAAACACTTCTTCCTCACTGTTTCTTGTCTTAAACAAGATGAAATCATCAGCTTTTATATCTAATCCCAGCAGATCTTCAGTTTTGATCGAATTTTGAACGTGCGATAAATCAAATATTTTGACTGATCGAATCAGTTTTGATAAATCAAGAGAATCAGAAGATAGTCCATCTTCTAGCATATGAAGTGGGAAGTCCATATGAGTTCCTGTATGCAGATTCATCGTTATTTGGGTTTCATGACTGGATCCATTGGAAAAGTCAGATACCACTTCAAGTAACGGTTTCTTCTCTTCTAAATTTTTATAGACTTGCATCTCTTTGGATATAATCATGGATACATCATAAATCTTCATTTCATTTCCTCTTTGGTCAATTTAAATATCATCGATTTGAGTTCATCATAATTTTTGTATATCACCGGTTTTTTGTGATATTTCTTGATATGCTCAATAAAATGCCAAGATAGTTCAATCTCATCCCATCGAGTAAATAAAATCTTTTGCTGTCCAACAACATCGAGAATAAGTTTTTCGTAGGCTTCGGTTAAATTGCCATATGCATGGCATGCCACGCAGTATTCAAGTTCGACAGTTTCAACATCATTAGTCAATCCTGGAACCTTGCTATTTAAAACAAGACCAACTCCATCTTCTGGGGCAATCTTAATATATAGTTTGTTTGTAGAAAGTGGTAGGTTCCATTTTCTTTGCTCACTTGTTTCTTCAAATTCAATGATAATCACTGATTCCTTCTTGTCTAATTTTTTACCTGACATTAAATAAAATGGCACACCCTTGAATCTAGGTGTATTGACATAGGCTTTAAAGAAAACAAATGTTTCAGTTTCAGAATCTTGAGGTATGTTTTTTTCGTTGTGATAACCATCATATTGACCAAGGATTAAAGATTCATGATCAAAGTGCAAGTGATGCAATACTCTTGTCTTTTCATTTTTAACATCTTCACTAAAATAAGTCAGTGGAACCTCCATGGCAACCAAGGATAGCATCTGAAGCAAATGGCTTTGCACCATGTCCATAAGTGCACCGGATTTGTCATAATATCCCCCTCTACCCAAAATACCATCAGTCTCTTTAACGATGATTTTGACATTTTTAATTGTTCTGTTGTGCCATGCCTCTTCAAAAATCCGATTTGCAAAGCGAACCATCATGATATTTTGAATCATTTCTTTTCCCAGATAGTGATCAATACGGTAAATTTGCTTTTCATCAAAGTAATTCCAAAGCATCTGGTTAATTTCCATTGCACTAAATAGATTATATCCAAATGGCTTTTCAAAAATGATTGATTGGTTTAAATTACCAATTTTCACTAGTTTGGCTTGATTAATATTCCTGCTGACATCAGAAAATAAGTCTGGTCCGACAGCAAGATAGAACAATTCTCTTGTATTTTCATGTTTATCTATTTGGATCATTTCTTGAAGTGTCTGATACTCTTCGATGTTGGTAATATTCATTTGATGATATGTGACAAACTTAGATAATGTTTTGAGGTCTAGTGATTTAGAAGCTTGCTCATTCATTTTTCCCAAATACATTTGCGTTGAATATACCTGGCGCCCTAGGGCAATGACTTTTGTTTTCTCTGGAATTTCATGATTGCTGTATAATTTTGAAAAAGCAGGAAGTAGTTTTCTTGATGTCAAATCACCTGTCGCACCAAAAATAACGATTAGTAGGTCATTCATGATTTTTTATATACTGCATGTCCACCGAATTCTTTTCTTATTGCAGCAACAACTTTTTCACCAAAAAGATGTTCGTCTTTTGACTTATATCTCGTAAAAAGTGCTTGTGTGATGACTGGAAGCGAAACCTTATATTTAAGAGCTTCCTCAATCATCCACATCCCCTCTCCTGAGTCATCGATTCTACCTTCAATATCATGGAGTTGTGGGTCGACTTTAAAAGCTTGATGGATATATCCCATTAAAGTGGATTCTATAATAGAACCGTGGTTCCACATGCACGATATTTTTTCATAATCAAGCTCAAACGGTGATGCTTCAAGCATATCAAATCCTTCACCTATCGCTTGCATCATGCCATATTCAATACCGTTGTGAACCATTTTGACAAAATGACCTGAACCAGGTTTCCCCGTATAGGCATAGCCATCTTCAACAGCTAAATCCCTGAAAAGTGGTTCAAGTTGACTAACGACTTGCTTATCGCCACCAACCATGATACTCGCGCCGTGACGTGCACCACTCATCCCACCACTAGTTCCCATATCGATGAATTCAATACCATTACCTTTGAGATGATGATATCTTTTAATAGAGATATTGAAATTGGAATTGCCTCCATCGATAACGATATCACCTTTTTGAAGACATGGGAGTAATTGATCAATGACTTTATCAACGATTTGATTAGGAATAAAAAGTAAAACGATTAACTTTTCATTTTCGTCTCTTGTGAGAAGCTTAACAAGTGAATCGGTATTTTCAATACCCAATAACTTTGATTTTGCTCTTGCATCTTCACTCACGTCATAACCAGTCACGAGATGATTATGATCTATGAGATTAAGTGCGATATTTGCCCCCATTTTGCCTAAGCCTATTAGTTTAATTTTCATATTTATTCTCCTTATTTGTTGTCTAATGCATGCCACAAATAATGCGACACGATAGAACGATATGGTATCCATTTTTCACTTATCAGTTCAATTTCCTGGCTTGTGAGATCTGGTTGATTATATACTTTTTTCACAGCATTTCTAAGTCCTAAATCTAATACAGAAAATATATCTTCTCTTCCTAATGAAAATATCAAAAACATGTGTGCACTCCAAACCCCTATACCTTTGATCTTTATGAGCATATCAATAATTTCTTGATTAGATAATTGATTGAGATTTGTTAAGTCAATGGTTTTGTTTAAGTGACATTCCGAAAGAGACTTTAAATATTTGATTTTCTGATAAGATAAGCCAACACTTCTTAAACTCTCTTCTGATGTCTCCAATATTCTTTCAGCAGTCAATTGATGATTAAAAAGCGTACTTACACGATTATAAATGACTTGAGCAACCTTACCGGAAAGCTGTTGTGCAACAATAATTCCAATGAGTGAAACAAAATAATCATCGTCGATATTGACAATGATCTCTTCCTTTCTCAAAAACAACTCTTTAAGGCTTTGATCTTTTTGAAGCAGATATTTGACTTCCTTTGAATCCATTGTATATCTTAACTGTTTCATTGAATCACTTCTCTTTTCTTAAGTTTTATCTACTTATTGTAATCTATCCTTGACATAATCCTATTTTACATCGTTTTGTTTGACTTTCAAAGCGAAAGGTATGCAAAAACAGATTAAACAGAAGACAAAAATGATAGTTTATATTAACAATCTATGTTTTTGTATTTTATCTGTATTGTGCTAATATCTATGCATTCAGTCATAATTCATTTGTTCGTATGTTTTGAAAGCGAATAAAGAATGCTTATTTTTTCCCATTGTTTGATTTATAGAGTAAAATAGTTTTAGGCATTATATCTAAATGATTAGGAGTAAATAATGAACAAAAATTATCCATATGCTTCAAAAAGAAACGTAGTTTATGCAAAAAATGGTATGGTTGCAACTGCTCAACCTTTAGCTGCACAAGCAGGTTTAGATATCTTAAAAAAGGGTGGAAATGCAATTGACGCTGCCATAGCAGTTGCTGCTGCATTAACCGTTGTTGAGCCAACATCAAATGGCATTGGTGGGGATAATTTTGCATTGATCTGGAATGAAAACAAATTGCATGGTCTAAATAGTAGTGGTCCAGCACCAAGTTTGCTTACTAAAGAAGCATTACTTCAAAAAGGATTGAGTGCGATTCCACGTTTTGGTTTTGCTCCAATTACTGTTCCCGGTGCTGTTGCAGGGTGGTCTGAGATGTCTAAGAAGTTTGGGAAACTTCCACTAGCTGAAGTTTTAGCACCTGCAATTTTCTATGCAAGAAATGGTTTCGCTGTTTCTCCTACTGTCGCATATTATTGGAATGCTGCATCTCAAATCTATCAAAAGAATCTTAAGGCTGATGAGTTTGCTTTTTGGTTTGAGACTTTTTTAATAGATAGAGTTGCTCCAATTGAAGGTGATTTGTGGTATCTGAAGGATCACGCCAATACACTAGAAGAAATCGCACAAACAAATGGAGCATCCTTTTATCATGGCAAACTAGCTGATAAGATTGATGAATTTTCAAGGAAGTATGATGGATTTATTAGAAAGAGCGACCTTGAGAAATTCAAGCCTGAATGGGTAGAGCCCATCTCAGTATCCTACAAAGGATACAACGTATGGGAAATTCCACCTAATGGACAAGGTATTGTCGCTTTAATGGCTTTAAATATAATCGAAAACTTTAATTTTACCGAAAGAGAAAAACTCGATGTTTATCATAAGCAGATTGAGGCTATGAAACTTGCGTTTGCAGATGGATTACATTACATTAGCGACCCAAAATCTATGAATATTTCAGTTGAAGCGATGCTTTCTAAAAAATATGCAAAAGCACAGTCTAAGTTGATATTGAAACAGGCACAACTAAGAACACACGGAAGTCCAAAGGCAAGTGGTACTGTTTATCTTGCTACTGCAGATGCTGATGGCAATATGGTTTCAATGATTCAGAGTAATTATATGGGCTTTGGTTCTGGTTTAGTTGTTCCTGGTACCGGTATAGCATTACACAATAGGGGTCATAACTTCAGTTTAGATGAGAAAAGTGACAACTTTTTAGAACCCGATAAGAGACCATATCATACTATCATACCTGGCTTTTTGACTCAAGGTAGTACACCTATAGGACCTTTTGGAGTGATGGGTGGGTTTATGCAACCTCAAGGACATATGCAAATCGTCATGAATCTGATTGATTTCAAGATGAACCCACAAGCAGCTTTAGATGCTCCAAGATGGCAGTGGATGACAGGAAATCATGTCACAGTAGAACCAAATGTATCGAAGAGTATTATTCAAGGATTAATACGCAAGGGACATCAAGTTAAAATTGAGCCAAACTTAGGTACTTTTGGGCGGGGACAAATCATATTAAGAAATCCAAAAACAGGTGTATACTGCGGTGGAACCGAAAAAAGAGCGGATGGTACAATCGCATCATACTAAACAAAAACTTCAGTCGCACACTGAAGTTTATATTTTTCTATTTAAATGTTTTATACATCAAATGAGTATTTCCTATTATTTCTAGCAATTCATACTCTTGTTCTTGATACATCCCAAGTGTTCCATGATAGTTCAGTTCTTTCATTTGATTCATGTCTACTGGAGTAGCAATCATTCCATCAAATCCTTGATCTCGATAGTATTCGATGGCATAAGATAACAATTTTCTGGCAACCCCTTTATTTCTAAAGTCTGGATGCACGATAAAGCAGATAGTCATAGCGACTTTTCTATCTTGGACTATGGGTTTTAGCAGATGCTCAAGTCTTGGATAATATATGGTTTGGTTTCCATTAAGCCATCCAATACACTGATTATTATCAAATGCTAAAAATCCCGTCATCAGTCCTTCGTTTATTGCTTGGATAGTGGCGGTTTTATTTTGCTCTCCACTACGTTTAAACCATTCATCATTTCCCAACTGATTATGATAGTAATGACAATAGCATGTCGACCAATGAGGTGCATGACCAAAACTAATATTTTCAAGATAATCAGTAAATATCTGTATCAAATCAGGTGTCAATTTCTTGATTTCAAACATGTAATCACCTCACTGATATACGTAGTTTATATTTAAATTCTTTCCCAGGTGCATATACTATCTGTATTTACCCATAAAGAATACAGCAATAGTACCTGGACCAGAATTTGCGCCTATAATAGGGCCAATCATATTGTATATGATATCTTTGACATGATATTTGTCTCGAATCATTTGACCTACCTAAATTGCCTCGTCTAGACAATCTCCATGTGAAATGAAAATCGTCTGATTTTCAGGTTCTGTGATTCTATCCTTCATTAGTTCAACCATGGACTTCAATGAAAACTCTCTACCACGAGTCTTTTTAAGTGGGACTAATTTACCTTCATTGTTGACATGAAGAATTGGTTTAATGCGTAACAAGGAACCTAAAAATGCTTGGGAATTTCTTAATCTACTACCTCTTTTAAGTGTACCAAGGTCATCAACTGTAAAGAGATGGCATATGTTTAGTTTGTTCATTTCAATCCATTTAGCAATCTCATCAATAGTCTTTCCTTCTTCTTTAAGATTCCATGCATACCAAAGCAACAAACCTTGACTCATGGATGCACATAGGGAATCCACAATGACAATTTTACTTTCAGGATATTATTCCTTGAGTTCACTTGTTGCAACAATTGCTGACTGAAGCGCCCCGCTTAGGGCTGAAGAAAATCCAATATACAATACTTCATAGTCTTCTTTGATGAAAGGCTCGAAAAATTCCAAAAATGAGCCAACATTGACTAATGATGTTTTGGCATTTTTTTTATCTCTTAACTGTTGGTAAAAAGTTTTGATTGACAATTCACGTTCATCAGGATAATGGTCATATGTTTATCTTTCAATAACAAAAAAAACTGCGATTAATAAATTCGCAGTTCTTGATTGAATTACTGGATGATTCTTATCAAAATGGTTCCTTTTAGGTTGTTAATGGCATCAATGGTCACTTGATCCATTTTTTCATCACAATCTAAGATAGCATACCCATAACCGTTTCTTTCATCATGGATAAACTGATCAATCCGATGCTCGCATTCGGTAATTTTCTTGATGAATTCAGCTATATTTTGTGTATCTTCATATAAAACTGCAACTCTTGATGCTGATTTGCATTTGCCAGCATCTAGATTAGGAAAATTAACGGAATTCTTAATATTTCCATTTTTAATATAATCTTGAATCTGCATTGCAGCCATATAAGCACAGTTATCTTCAGCTTCTTCAGTTGATGCACCCAAATGAGGTATAGCAATAACTCCATCCATTAAAGCAGTCTTTGCATTAGGAAAATCAGTGACATATTTTCTTACCTTATGATTCATGATAGCTTTTTCCAAATCCTCATCATTCACAAGTCCATCACGAGCGAAATTGAGTAAAATGACACCGTCTTTCATTTGCATCAATGCGTTTTGATCAATAAAATTTTTTGTTTCAGGTATGAATGGTATATTCAAGCTGATGAAGTCACAAAGCGGAAATAGTTCTTCTTTAGATGAGACGTAAATCGTATCTTGTGACAATTTATTTTTGCAGGCATTTAATGAATTCACATTGCTTTCTAAGCCTACAATCTTCATACCTAAAGCAACAGCTGCCTGAGCAACTAAAAGACCTACAGCACCCAAACCAATAATTCCAATAGTCTTACCTTGAATTTCAGTGCCACCAAACTGCGCTTTAGCCTTCTCTATAGATTTGCCAATTTCTGGATCTTCTTTGTTTTCACTAACCCAGTTGATGCCACCATGAATATCTCTAGATGAAAGCAGCATACCAGCAATGACAAGCTCTTTCACTGCATTCGCATTTGCTCCTGGGGTATTAAATACAACAATACCCTTTTTGGCATATGCTTCAAGTGGAATATTATTTACACCTGCTCCTGCTCTAGCAACTGCTACTACACTTTTGGGAAGTTCAAGATCGTGCATATTTGCACTTCTCACTAAAACAGCATGAGCGATATTGATGTCATCAACAAGTTGATAATCGCTTGATAAAGCATTTAACCCGAATTTTGATATGTTATTTAAGCAATATATATTTTTCATCATATCACCTATTCTAAATTATTTTTTTCGAATAATTCCATGAATGAAACCAAGGCTTTCACACCTTCAATTGGCATTGCATTGTAAATGGATGCTCTCATGCCTCCAACCGTTCGATATCCCTTTAGACTGTCAAAACCATATGCTTTGGCTTCCTTGATAAACTTTTCATCTATTTCAGGACATGTCGATTTAAAGCACACGTTCATTAATGATCTTGACTTTTTTTCTACAGTTCCAAAAAAGAGTTTACTATGATCAAGATAATCATAAAGTATATTTGCCTTTTCAATATTGATCTTTTGAATAGCCTTTAGACCACCTAGATTGAGAAGCCATTTAAATACCTTACCACATAAATAGATGCCATATGTTGGAGGTGTATTATACATGGATTTATTTTCCGCTTGAATATCATATCTAAGCATAATCGGAGTCAGTGGAAAATAATCTTTCGTGATTAAGTCTTCTCGTATGATGACAATAACAGTTCCTGCAGGACCAACATTCTTCTGCGCTCCTGCAAAAATCAAGCCATATTTGGTAACATCCATGGGTTCCGAAAGGAAACAAGAAGACGCATCTGATACAAGAGTTTTTCCTTTGGTATTCGGTAATTCATAGTACTTAGTTCCAAAAATCGTATTATTTTCACAAATATGAACATAGTCAGCATCGGGTGTAATTTTTAGATCGGTTAAGTCAGGAATATATGAAAACATCAAATCCTCAGAAGATGCTATGACATTTGCCTGACCGTATTTTTGGGCTTCCTCATAAGCCTTTTGTGCCCAGTTCCCAGTTATAATAAAATCAACTTTCTTGTTCTTCATTAAATTCATCGGAACCATTGAGAATTGAGTGGTTGCTCCTCCTTGAAGAAAAAGCACTTTATAGTTATCAGGAATATTAAGTAAGGTTCTTAAATCTTTTTCTGCATCATCAATGATTTGCTGAAAAACCTTCGAGCGATGACTCATCTCCATAACGGACATGCCAGTACCCTGATAATCTAACATCTCGCTAGCTGCCTCTCTTAAGACCGCTTCCGGTAAAATTGCTGGACCAGCTGAAAAATTGTAAATACGTTTCATTTAATTTTCTCCTTTTGAATGATTAATATAAGTAATAAATTGGCTTTCTAAGTAATATCTTTTTGCAGTAGCACAACCCATAGAAAATGATTTCCTAGGCAGCACTTTGCCACTTTGAATAAATGGAAATAAGGTGCTTCTTTCAATACAGGGCATTTTTATGCCTACACTATTAGGATGAACTTTACAAACTTCAATCAATTCATCTTCGCCATGAATATAATCGATGGTCACTTTTGGATGCTTTCTCATATATTCATCAATAAAGTCTTGAATCTGTTCATATGCTTGGGGTGCGTTCTTTGGTATGAAAAATGGCGCTTTTCCAATATCATTAGAGTAAACCCAGGTTTCTTCTTCTTTATCGACTGCATGGAATAGTCCAATGAGAAAATCTTCATTCACATTAAATAAAACGCGATGAATACCTTCAAAATTCAGTCCCTCATCATAAATATTCACAACTTCAACTAATGAAAATCTGGCAGGATGTGTTTTTTGTTCTTCCCCACTTAGATTCTTTTTCATCATTTCCCAGTGTGCTTTTGCAGTTGCAAGACTATGATTACCATCACCAACAACAAAGAGCATAGGATCATTTTTATCTTTGATAAGGCCATTAAAGTGAGCTATGATAGGATTGCAATCTTTCACTTGGTATCCTCTTAGATGTCCTCCATGCATATTCAATTCAAAATCATAAAGTTTGAGGAGATTATCTCTGTTATTATATATGTTCTCAATGATATGTTCAGTGGGATCGTCGACGAGCAACATTACATGAGATAGTTCAAAAAGTGCTTTTTCTCTTATCTTCATGCGAGGTGGAATTCTTTCAATAATTGTTTTTTCAGTGGTTCTGATCATCGGTTTTGTATGTTCTTGATAATCGTAGGTTTCTAGATCAATAGACATGATTAACCCCAGTCTACGTTTCTGCAAAATAGTTGTTCTTTCAACAAGAATCATCGATTTACCTATCGACTCAAGATAATTGTTTTCTACATAGAGGTGCATCGTTTTGTTGATTTTAGCAATTGCTGAATCATTCATTTTCTCTAAATAAACCTCTGGCAAAATCAAATGATACGTCGAAGGAAAGTGATTTACAAAATTGTGAAGCTCTTTCCAATAAGCAGGTTGACTAGTAAACTGATCACAGGCAACCACTGCCCATTTTGTCATGTCAATAGATGACTTTGGCAAATAAATTTCTGGTACGAAAATCGCATGCTTATTACCGTTTGGCGACATAAAAAATAACTCCTTTTCCCTTAAGATGAGCTATACGGATATCTGAATCGGATATGTGCTGTCTTTGAATGATTGGGTAGTTTCTCAACACTGTGCAATCCTCTTTAATCTATTTTCATTTGTCATTAAGACAGGAATAACAAGTCATATTAGCGACTTGATAAGTAATTCAAAAATCATTTTGAACCCCTCGGTGTTTACTAAATCCATTTTAACATGAAAGCGCTTTTATAGCAACAAGTGAAACAATAATTAATTTTAAAAATATACGAAAATAGAATAACTACTTTCTAAGACCAAAAGACTGATATTTTGGTTAATGATATTCAATAATCATCAAGTTGATAGCATGTTGTATCATAACAAATTAGATGTATGTATCAAGAGTTTTGTGATTTTAGAAAAAGTTAACATCACCTGAAAATTCCTCAAGAGAGAATTTATGAATTGATTTCATTTCGTAGATGAGCAATGCAATGCTAATCAGACCTGAAAGCAAATCAGCGGTAGCAAATGCTATCCAAATCCCTTCAATTCCAAATAAATATGAAAATAGAAAAGCAAACGGAATAAAAAACATTACCTGTCTAGATATGGTAACAATCATCGCACGTATAGGAAAACCAAAAGCTTGGAAGATGGAGCTGACGACGATTTGAAAGCCAACCAAAAGAAAACCAAATGAAATGATTCTAAAAGCCCGACTTCCGTACTCAATGAAGAATTGATTACTTTCTTTACTAAATATTGTGAAAATACCCGTGGATAGCAGTTGAACGAAGACGAAGCCTACAATAAAGTAGACAGCTATAATTTTAGTGGAAAAGATGATGACATCTTTAAGTCTTTGGTAATTCTTAGCTCCAAAGTTAAATCCTACTATCGGTACTAGACCTTGTACAATCCCAAATCCTGGCATGAAAATGAACATCATAACCCTGTTTATCACACCGTAAATAGAGATGTATATTGCTGGATCACCGATGGCATATTTGTTAATCAATCGATATATAATAATGGCTAAAAATGCACCAGTTGCATTTCTTAAGAACGTTGGCATACCAACTGAAATGATTTCTTTAACCGTTTTGAAATCAATGTGGAAGATTTTATGCAAATTGATGTATAATAATGACTTATGTGAAATAGAACATATGAAAATGAATACAAAAGCTACGAGTTGTGAAATAACTGTGGCAATCGCTGCACCTCTAACGCCAAGTCCAAATCCAAAATCAAAAATAAAGATTGGATCAAGGATAATGTTAAGCCCAGTCCCCACCATCAGAGAAACCATTGCTAGGTTTGCTCTTCCTTCAGCTCTATTCAAGTTATTAAGAACCATTGATAATGACAACGGCAACAACCCAATCAATATCACTGATAGATAGTCCTTTGCATAACCAATATTGGATGCGGTTGCCCCAAAGAAAATCAGAAGTTCATCAATAAAAATATATCCCAAAATTGAGAAAGCGAGCGCACCAATAAAATCGATTCTTAATGCAGTATTGACTGCTTGTTTCATTTTCACTTTATCGCCTCTGCCAAAGGCTCTAGAAAATACGGATGCACTACCTATACCTATCATCAAACCTACAGCCATAGCAATCATTTGAATAGGAAAAGCTAAAGCCAAACCACCAATTGCAATTTCACCAGCACCTTGAGCAACAAAAAGCGTATCAACAAAGTTATATAGTGCGTTCATTGCCATACCTAAAATAGCTGGAATTGAGAGCTTAATGAGTAATTTCTTTACGTCATATTGTCCTAGCATTTGTTCCCTGTTCATCTTCATATCATCACTTCCTTAACTATAGTTACCACCTGAATTATACTAGCACTTTCCTTTTCTGTAAAATGTAGACCCAAAGCAATAGCAACGTTCCTATTAGAAACACAATGGCACTAAAATCAAAAAGCATCAAAGGTTTAATTTCATAAAAGAGTCCGCCAACTAAAGGTCCTATTACCATCCCTATAGAAACAAATGATTGTCTTAGACCCATTACAGATCCGTATTTCCCATCTTTTACATGAGAAGAGATATAGTTTTGTTCAAGTGGGAGATAGATGGTTCTAAAAACCACATAAATCATGTAAACCGTATAGATAACCAGAAAAAATTGGTTAGATCTGAATACATAAAACACAATTGCAGCACTTAAAACTTGAATCACAGCAATCAGTGATAGTAATTTGTTGAATTTGGCAAAAATAGGAACAATGAAGATACTTGCAATCAGTGACACAATACCGGTCGCCATGACAAATGTTCCTAATTGCTGTGGATTGTATCCCAATTCATTGAAATACACATCAATATATTTACTTAAATTCGTACTGCCGATTGTCATAAATGTCAAGGAAATCAAAAAGATGAGCAAGCTTGGTTCAATCTTGGATATTTGTCTAAACCCTTCTAAAACAGATGGTTTTTTGATGTGTACGTTATCATGAATATCTTCTTTGAAAGTTAGATAGATAATACCTACATAAAGAGTGTTTGCAATAGCCTGGATTAAAAAAATCTTTCTTAAATCCGTAGTCCCCAAGAATGTTGAAACCACTTGGTTCGTTGCCATAAAACCGCCTAGATAATACCCTAATGAAGCACCTACGGTAAATGCAGCACCAAGATATGCTAAATGCTTAGCTCGGTCTCTAAGATCAGATATTTCAATGACATGACTTGTCATGAGTGTGCTTGCACTTACAACACCAAAACCGCTTAAGAAGCGGACCATAACCATTAATGATGCGTAATGACTATATCCAAATAAAAATTGCCCAAGACTGTAAATAAGCAATCCGATGATGATGTACTTTTTCTTTTTACCACGATCAGACAAGATTCCCCAGATGGGTCCTCCAATCATGAGTCCAAAACTCATAGAGGCAAAAAAGACACCAAACATGAAATCAGGAATCCCAAGTCCACTGACAAAAGCTGGTGTAACTGGATGTCCTAAATTATGAATGATTCCTTGCAGTAGAAAGAAACCAATAATCAAGAATATAGTTTTCTTCATTTTTCACCAAAAGCGATTAATATATAATGTCAAATACTTGAGTATTTAAACTCATTCAATTATACCATCAAATACAGTTTTGAGACAACATTAAGTCCTGCTTGTTTTTCAACTCATTCATTAAAATAAATAGATAGCAAAATAATAAAAACAAAAAACTCCCACGCAGGGAGTTTGGATAATCCTACTTAGAGATGATACAAATCAATTCAGTCTAAATTGAAAACATCAAGAACAATCACTTGTTTTACTTTATTCGGATTGATCAATATCTTCACTTTTGCCATATTTCTTAGATTTCTAGTTTTCTGGTTGCTCAAAGTAATCCACGCAGTCTCTATATCATTAGAATCATATGAATATTCCAGTCCAACTCTGCATCTACTTCTATAGAATGAAACCCGACTAATTGTGGCATTTACTTCAACACCATTTTTGAATAGATTACGAACGACAAGCAGTCTCCAGATAATGATAAGTAGGAGTAGTGCAGCTACACTAAAACCAAGTGGAAGATATAACTCATTATCACTATAATAACCGTAAACACCAAATCCAATAAAGAAAACTCCACTTATTACCGAATTCATCGTAATATAATCATAAAAAATAATTTGCTTAATACTAGGACTATTTCTCATTTTAGACTCCTTAATTTATTATTTATCATAATAATCAACATCCAAATGCATTTTATGATGTGTATAATCGATTATTAGTGATCATGTTTCCTTAACAAAAACATATATTGAGTAGCTAAATCAAAACCATTCTTTTGAATATAATTTTTATCATCTCAGCTTTTTCTTTAAAGTGAGTCATCTGTGCTTGATCCTTAGCTCTACTTACCATCTGATCAGCTGTTTTGATGATTTCGTTAATTTCTTTTTCCGTAAAAACTCTTTTCTCGTTATCTTCTAAAATCCACGCATCTTCCAATTCACATGACGAATATGAATTAAGGAGTTGTTCAATCTCTTTTTTCGTATAAGTCTCATTGTGGGTTATCCCTAATGACCGATCAATTTCAGCGGAAAAATGATGAATCATTTGATGACTAATTTGTTTTATAGTAAGTGGTGCTGAAATCATTTCATGAACTAAAATGATACCATTGGGTTTTAACACTCTTTTCATTTCTAAAAAAATGGATTGAGCACCATCAAGATGATGTAAAGAGTTGGAAAGGCACACAGCGTCAAAATATTGATCTGGATAATCGATATGATTTCCGTCCATTTGTTTGAAGTTGACATAGTCCTTTTCTTCAAAACAGGTTTTTGCCATTTCAATAGCTCGCAGGGATGTATCAATTCCGATAATTTCATCGTAATTGTCTAATAGACCAGTCAATAAAAAAACGAAGTTTCCAACACCAGTTCCTACATCTAATATCTTTTTGATGAATTGGTCTCTAATAATAATCTCAGTTTATTCATTATCTTTACCTTTTATAGATATGCATATACATTTAATATGCTGGATTTAGAAAAACTAATTGTAGCATTCACCTATTTGAATTGCTTAAAAACTCTATTACTATATTATCATATTTGCCCTTCAAAAGTGTTAAGAGAAAATAAAAATCTTGATAGTCATTGTTTAACTTCGATTACCCAATTTGAGATGTAATCGGGATCAACAACGATCTTGCCCGTTGACTTCGCTTGATAGAAACCTGGCTCTGCAATGAATATGTTTTCTAAGACAGGTGGAATGCTATAATGCGTTCCATCGTCTTGTTTTATCGCTATTTTTTCATTTTCTTTCGCATATACAACATGACCATGATACTGCATATATTCAATGATTTTTTCGCTTGATTTTTTGGTGATACTAATGATAGGAACTTTTCCTAGTAATTAATCAAAAGTAAGAGCTGTCGGTCTCCTAAACTGATTTTTCATCAATAATATCCTCCCTTATATAGTTTCTATTATACATACGAATCGTATATATGAAAAAAATCACCGTGTTGGAGACTTCAGTATATAAATCTTCCTAGTTGCCAATAGTGAAAAGGATTGGGATACATAAACACGTCTATATTTTATCTCAAGTATCATAATCAAAATGTAAACTACGAATACCTTCGTTGACTAATACTAGTCTAATTGCGTTGATAAAAATAGACTTGGAAATCTCTTCTTTTTTCATTTTTCCATCTTCTTCAAATCCCAAATGCTGATAATAATCAATAGCGTTAATATTTGTATCAAGAACCCACACAACGATTTTTTGATAGTTTGCTAATTTATTCAAACATGCTTGCATAAGAGCATTTCCGATGCCCATTTTTTGATATGCTTTTAATACATAAATAGCCATAACTTCTCCAGCATTCTTCATATCATCATCTCTACAAGAATTGTAGCAAGAAAACCCTACAATTTTACCATCAAATTCCGCTACAAAACAACGTTCAGGATATTTTCGTGCAATATCTACACATTTTTCTAATGATCGCTGATTTAAATAATCTTGATCCATTAGACCAGTATATGTTTCATTCCATGATTGATAATGCACATACCCTTTACCTTCAGCATCGTTTTGAGTTGCTTCTCTTATAACCAGCATATCATCACCTGACTTCTTTATTTTTATGATATCATGTTTACTAATTTTTATACAAAAAAAGTCTCTTTGTAGAGACTTCAACATGCAGATATTCACTTTACATAGTTGTGATTGAAAGTGTTTCATCATTACTAAGTTAATCACGTGATATAGTAAAAAAATTGTGTGTTTTACTCTCGGGTTATACCAAGTTTACTGTTTTCCACTAAATGTTTGTAGCTTACAGCACAATCGTATAAAGATTTGAAACTTCTCTTGACAAGAAATTTAAAAGTATAAATTTGATTCTATGTCAATGCTTTGAAATCAAAGAATGAATGAATTTTAGTAGGAGAGTAAGAATTACGGATTCTTATTTTTATTATTGATTTTAGTTTGTTAAACTACTGAATTCTTCTTTTTTTATTACGAATAAAAGGTAATGACATAACAATCCAAGTTGGCATGTAGACAATAAACGCTCCTGGAATTATATAAAAGAAGGGAATTGGAACTTCAACCACTAAACTTCCTATAGTCTTTTGATATGTAAGCCAGGGGGCAGCAAGTTCAAAATAGTTAAATGCATCATTCCCATTTCCCCAAATACCCATATAGTTTGCCAAGCTAGTTGTAAGTCCGACTTCAACAAAGAATGCTGACAAGGCCATATTATATATACCACAAACCATTAAAAATAGAAACATCCAACCTAAATGCTTAATATTGGGTCTATGCATTTTCCAAAATATTAATAATAATGGTACTGCGACTAAAATCGTGTGAGCAAAAAAGAATCTAATTGTATTGTATTCAAACATTGGATTTCCCTGAATATTATTAGGATAAGCAAGAGACAAAAAAGCAAAAACCGCGCCTAAATAGTACATATAATCCTTAAAAATCTTATTCTTAGATAAGAAGAAAAACGGATACATCATTGTAGAAAACCCACAAAGATCTGTGAAAAATAAATTGTAATATTTTAAATCAGGCTCTAGCCAATATCGTGAAAAGTGAATTACCCAAGCTAATAAAGTGAGGCTAAATAAAAAATAGTATCTAAACTTTTCAGATTTATTTCTAAATGCAAAATACAAAAAAGCGATAATAACAGGTAATCCTGAAATAAATAATAGATGATTCATACTAAATATATCCAACATAATAGTGTCCTCCAAAAAGCATTTAGTAAAATCTAGTTTTTTGTCTCTTTATATGTATTATACTATATAAATTCTAAGAAAGAGGCCATAGTTTAAATGTCAAATGTGACCTAAAGTTAATAAAGTAACTTACCTATGCTTAAAACTGTTTTAATTATGATAGTGGCTGTCTTGACGATCGTTACTTAAACCAAGTGCCACTGCAACGATTTTAGTGGACGTTCCCCCTCTTATCCATTAGACATGAAGATATGAAAAAAAGTCAAACTTGTGTTCTAAAATCATCTTTTAGAATTCATGCTTGTCTTTTCTATCTCAATATTCTTGAAAAGGTTGTTTATTTATCTAGAATCAGTCCTAATATGATAATAAAATGCTCATTTTAGCTATTTTACAAATAAACTCCGTATTAAAATCATGTCTTGTCATTACTAAGTTTATCGCATTTTTTAATAGAAAAATAGTATGTTTTACTCTCTTGCTATACCAAGTTTACTGTTTTTGCACTAGAAGCTTACAGCTTTAAGCACAATCGTATCAATTTATAAAAATATTCTTGACTTGTGGTTCAATATTTTCACTCACAATTTCCTGTGCATATGACGCTAAATCACTCACTGTTCAACTTCCATACTAATCCATAGGCTGAATAATTTATTAATCATTTTTTTTGTTGTTTAGCATGAACTTTCCAATACTAGATGACCAAGACCTAATATCATCCCAAACACGAAAATCACCAAAAGGAGTATTGACCTTTTTTATAATGAATTTTTCAAATAGATTCATATGTTTTCGATCTAAATTACCATGAAATATTTCTATTCCAACAGGTTGAATGATATCAATAAGCTGTTTTTGTTTTGCGGGAAGAAGCCAACCCTTTGTAATATCTATCGGTTTTTCTAAACCTGTTGGACCGCTTGAAAATATCCAAATATTTTTTTTACAAAGTGTTTCTTTATTACGAGACAAGAATTAAATAAAACTTTTTTGCCACATACCGTAATAAACAGCACTTCCAATAATTAGTGTATCGTAGTCATTTAAATTTTCTACTCGGCTTACATCTTTAATAGCAACTTTAATATTCATATCCATAAGACAAGAATATATTTCTTCTGCAATTTCTTTTGTTGACCCCTTTTTTGATGCATAAGCTATTAGTACAGAATTTTTCATATATTAATGTTCTCCTTACTATTTCGAATATCATTTGAAATAGCGCTTAACGATGATAAAATTAGCAATACAAAACTAATAAAAACACAAATTATCATTATTCTGCTAATAAGTTCCGAATCATTTGTTCTAGGAACAAATCCAAAGATTGCAATTTCTATAGAAAAAATAATAAATATTGCACTTACAATACTACAAGGCTTATAAACATGTCTTATACTTTTTTGCATAGCCAAAGGCATAATCTTTCTTAAAAATTTCAAAGGTTTGTGTATTCTAGTCGCAAGAATGTAACCATAAGTGAAAAATATTATTTGTGCTATACCTCCTCCAACAAGAAAAAGTATTACAAATAAAATAATAAATATAGATGATGAATACTTCGTGTGTATATATCTAATTGAAAATACAATAATCAATGAGCCAAAAAGCATAGCTAGTATGCCAGTAATTAGATAATTAGGAATAATTGAAAAAGCAGGTTCGTTGCCGTATTCCCACATTTGTTGGGCTGGTCCAATTGCATTAATTATGAACCCAGTAGTCTGTGCATTCCCTTGGAGAATTTCAAAAAAGCCATGAGACATCCCTCCAAACCCAAATATTACCCCAATTACTGAAACAACAAACGCTATAGAATTGTTCTGAATGTCTCTAGTATTTTTTCTCATTAGCATACTCCTTTTAAAAAAGAATCAACGATTTTCGATATTGTAATTACTCTTTTATCATAATCAAAAAAATCCGTATTTAGGTAATTATTGTAAGTTATCGGATACAACATGATGTTATGAAATGGCACCATTAATTGAAGTGCGTGAATCTTACTCATTTCTTTATCTTTATCATCAAAGATTATCTCTAGTAAAGGGATAATCATATTGCAAGAATTGATACATCCATTTCTCAATTCTCCTTCAACGGCTATTCTATTAATTTCATAATTATCAAACCCCAAATCAGCAGTACTTATCAGAAGTTTTTTGAGTTGATCACATGGATGTGATTCTTTGAGTGAATCCATATAAATATTATTAATGAGATTCGACATTTTATGTTGAACTGCCATTTGAAGTAAATTATCTTTTGACTGATAATAGTAGTTAATAAGAGCAATATTCACCTCAGCCTCTGATGCAATATCGCGTACAGTAAGCTCATTTCCAGACTTATTATTAGATAACAGTCGAAGAGTAGCCTCAAAAATTATCTCACTTGTTTTATTATTATGTTTCATATAAGCCTCCTATATCACCAAAATACTAAACAAGTTTAAAACATGTTTAATATCATTATATATGCTTTGCATATTAATGTCAATGTTTTTATCATATGTATTTTTTTGTTTCTCAATATCGGGTTATATCAGGTCTAAAAGAAAAAGCCCAAGAGGGCTTTGTTATGCTATATATATCAGCTGTCTTGTCATTACTAAGCTTATCATATTTTTCACTAAAAAAATAGTCGTTTTACTCTCGGGTTATACCAAGTTTACTGTTTTTGCACTAGAAGCTTGTAGCTTTAAGCACAATCGTCATAAAATTCAATAATTCTCTTGACATGTTATTTTAAAATGGAACAATGTGTTTTATATTACAATACAGTTAGACCACATAGCTCATAAAATTATCAACCGCCAACGCTGCTGTCCATTCAAGAACTAAGATCTTCAGTCTCTATTCTATTTTGGAACAATTTATGGGCAGTGCAAATTTTTTTCATAAAAATATCCCTCTTTTTTATTGTTATCGTGTATTATGTTTTTTACATGGGTAAAGCTCAATAATTTTCTTCTTGTAAAAAACAGTCTAACAAAGACTGTTTTGTTTTCTCTCTTGGTTTCTTAAGTATATTATATAACAGTTTACTAAAAATAACGGATCAAATATGACCCAATAGAAAAAGCCCAAGAGGGCTTTGTTATGATACGCATATCATTAGTTACTATTACATATGGTAAAGCTCGTTGTAACATTTTTAGTTGGAACTTATTATTCTATATATATTATGTTGGCATAGTGTCTCTTAAAGTATGACTAGTTCATTTCAAATCTATGTCCTTGCTTTGCAATATTAGAAACTCCCTTTATCAGTATTTACTATGTTTTACTTTTCTATCTTTCCAAGTATTATTATGATGCTTTGAGTGTAGTATTATTTTTGTCTTTCATTAGATACCTCCTGCATATATACTAGTTTACAGCTTAAAGCACAATCGTATTAAATTTAGAAAATTCTATTGACAAGTTTTAATCAAAAATAGTTATTAAAACATGTTTTTAATATCCTATTTTCTATGCATATGGTATCACAACCCACTGTTTAAAAACCATACCAATCCACTTTTGGTAATTGGTATGGTTGATCATCAGTATCAAGATTAATGACATAGGCATTCGATTTGTCAACCTTGTCTTGTCCGTACCGACTTTATTTTTTTGACAAGCTTTGAGCGTGTTTTTGAGCAATTCAAATCCGATCGGATAGTATTGAATATTATCTATGCAGCATATATGAACAAACCTAATTTAACGAATCATAAAAAAATAATTTTGAAACATTCATAAATAAAAAAGGTGTTCTGGCATACTCTTAGAAACACCTTTTTACATACTATCTTTCGGTTATCGATCCTTTTTCTTATCTAAAATATTCCAAATACGAACCTAACTCATCTCTGAACTCAGATGTGTAACTATATCCATTATTTGATTTAAGAGTATACGTTCCTTCTAAAAATTACTATTAATCATCAACGAACCAAATAAAACAGATTTATCGAAAAGCAGGTATTTAGATAAGATTTTATAACATTCCTCTTCTATGAATACATTTTGTATCCAGAGTAATCATAAGGAGAGTAAGTTAATGTATGGATCATCACTGGTCCTGGACCCCACTTAGAAATAAGTGTCGCATTATAAATCGAGTTTGAATATGCATCATAAATCTTCATAGAATGATCTTCCGTGTCGAAGAAGACTCTTGTAGCTTGATAAGCACTATATACTCTGCTATAACTACCATCATTCATGTAAGTTTTCACTCCTGGATAACTATATGGTAAATAATCTTTATTCATCCACCATATGTTACTCGTACTAGATGAATACCATGCATAGGAATGACAGTTATAATCTCCAGATGCATCACTTACAAAAGTTGCATTTGGATATGTATTAATAAAGTAATTGTTTGACGCAGTAACTTCAGCAGATGTTAAGGAATCAGAATCAAATACTAGTACAGGTGAACTGTTTGGTGTGTATACATATGTGTAACTCGGTTGTGATAAAACATAGAAACTTTGATTCACAGTTCCAATGATAGCAAACTCTTCTGAAGACAGAAAGACTTCCGCTATCATGTTTTTAGTATTTCATCAGCGGGTAAATTTATTAATTCAAAATGCAACTCCTCAACACCACCTTTACGATCAACAAGTTCACGATATGCATCACAACCATCATAAAATTGTTTAAAAGCTATTTCATTATCATTATGAGCTATTAAATCACCTAGTAAAGGATAATCAAGAATTGCTTTCACTAATTCTTGATTTGACATTTCCTCTAATTTACTTGGGGAAATTCTCGTTGCGTCGACCATTTCTTCTCTAGATTTGAATGTTCTCCATTCCTCACTTGAGGTTGTTACAGAATATACTACTATATCAGTTGCATACACAGTATTTACATGTACACCAAGAAATAGAACTAATGAGAATAAAAACAACACAAATATTTTTTTCATTTATAAATCCCCCCTATTTTTTTTAAAAAGATGAAAGTGTATGTATTGATTAGTTTTCACCAAAGATTGTCTTTGAACTCATCAACACTTGTGCGGCCATTATTTCTAAATAACTATCTTCCGGTAAATTTGCTATATAGTTAGATAAAATTTTTGCTGCCTCATCACGGTTTGCAAGTTTTCTAAATGCGTCACAATCATTTTCAAAACTACTTAAAGCAATTTCTGTAGAATTATGCGCGATAAGATCTCCCAACAAAGGAAACTCAAACACCAATTCTACAAGTCTCTCTGTAGTTAGATCTATTAAAATCTCTTCTGGTATCCTTAAGGCTGCAACCATAGATGATCTAGTCTGATATGAGCTCCATTCCTCACTGGAAGCATTAACAGGATACTCAAATTGAACTGAAGGGTTATGACCATCACTATTTTCATCATTACAAGCAGTTAGTACAACTACAAGTAACAAACAAATAACAAATCTTATATAATTGTTCATAATATACTCCTTCCTTCTAAACTTATATTACTTAATAGAGTTTTTTCTGACAAGGGTTCACAGGTGCCGCTCTAAATAAAAAATAACCAAAATAGGTGATAATGAATCTTTCCCATACTTACATACCCATAATATCATATTTAGTTTAGATTTAAAACAAATATTTGCACTGCAAAGTAATCGTGTAAATTGTAAGATAATCGTGTAAATTGTTAGGTAATCGTGTAAATAGTAGAGTAATCGTTAAAAGGTTGAACTTAGAAAACGAAAAAGTCCTGCAAAAGCTCTACATTGATTCTCTATAAAACTAGTGGAATTTGGAATATAGGGGAAAATCTCCCTTTCTGCAAAGAAAAAAGGCCTGACACAATTGTATCAAACCTATGCTTCTTATATGTCTTGTCATTACTAAGTTTATCGCGTTTTTTAACAGAAAAATAGTGTGTTTCACTCTCTTACCCTACCAAGTTTACTGTTTTTGCACTAGAAGCTTACAGCTTTTAGCACAATCGTTATAAAATACAGTGCTTCTCTTGACACGTTTTTAAGACTATATTTAGTACACATTTTTGGCATCAGTTCATTCTTAGTAATGATATGCATTATCAAAGTATTGTTTGCACATATAATAACATTACGTTATAATTGAAATATAGATTAAAAACATTTCTAGGGAGGGGTATTAATGAAAAAAATATTTACATTATTATTGATATTATTTGCTTCAATGAGTACAAGTGTTACAATTTTCGCAGATGAATCAAATAACCTTGATTATGAGATCGTTTCTAAAAGAACAGAGTCAACAAAAACATTTAGAAACGATGATGGTTCATTTGAGGTAGCCATGTATGATGATGTGATTCATTATCAAGATGAAGAAGGTAATTGGAAACAAATTGATAATAGTCTTGTTGAAAATGAAGAAAACGTAGAGAATACAAGCAATAAATTTAAAATCAAGTTTCCAAAAAAACTAGATGATAACAAGAAAATTGAATTTAAATTTGGAGAGTACTCAATTGATTGGAGTGTTTTAGAAATTGAATCATCTGATATATTTTATATCAATGAAGACGTAGAGGTTGATAATCCTAAAGAACTTTCGAACGTGACACAATTAATACTATATTCAGATATTCAAGAGAATGTTGATCTAGAGTATATTATTGGTGGAAGTGGTATCAAGGAAAATATTATTCTTAGTGATTATATTGAAGACTTTAGTATCACATTCAAGTTTAAACTAAAGGACCTATCACTCATTGAAGACAAAGAGGGAAACTTCTTATTTGTTAACGAAGATAATGAAGTGATTTTTCAGTTTGATAATTTGTATATGTATGACAGCACATTGCAAGATTCTCAAGACATTGAATTCAGAATCAGTAATATTGACAGTAAGACATATGAAGCTGAAGTAATACCAAATAATAAATGGTTAGAAAATGCAACTTATCCTGTTGTGATTGATCCAACAATAGTTATGACAACAGCTTCTACATCAACTACATTTGATACTTATATATATAGTGGTGCCGCATCAACAAACTATTCTTCTTATACATATATGGTTATTGCAAACACTTCATATACATATCAGTATAGAGGATTAATATATTTTTATATTCCAAGTACTCTAATGGATAAAACTATAGTATATTCTTATCTATACTTAACAGCAAGTTCAAAAACCCAAGGTAGACAAATAAATGTATATCAAAATACGGAATATTTTGCGAGCAATTCTGCAACATGGTCTAATTCTCCTGACTATAACCACGATGAAATAGATTCCCACATAATAGGCACTAGTGATATCTACGAGTTTAATATCACAAAATCTGTTTGGGATTGGCAAGATACTGGAAATACAAGAACAACTGGTTTTACAATAGCAGACAGTCAAACTTTTGGAGCATACAATTCTGTAAAGCAAATGGATTATTCGGATCCTACTTTACGACCAAAAATTACAATCGGATACTTTGACTTTGGACCGACAGTTTCTGGTCCAGGTGCTGCCCGAGATTATGTGGATTTATCCTATGGACTCCCAAATTGTTATGGCTATGCGATAAATAGATTCAATGATGACCATAAATTACAGCCTGGTGAATTTTCTACTGGTGCAATACAGGAAAATGAAATAAGCGATGTAAATAATGTTGCAATAAATGTCATTAATGACTTCTTTGAGCTTGGCAGACGTATTAGAATGCTAGATAATTATAACTCATTAATATATTCAGATGAGTATCGAATTGCACTTCGAGTAACTGAAAACGGATTTGTTATTAATGGAGTTACATATTACGATTATCATTTTATGGTACAAACATCTAACGGTGGGTGGTCACATAAAGGTGGAACTGGTCCCTCTATATTATTAAGTGATGAAGTTTCTCCTGAAACAGCTTCTTGGGGGTCAATACCTTATAACAGTGAGATACTTTATTTTGCCATAAAGGATTAGGCGGTTATAAAATGAGAGAAAAAATCGTTTATTTTCTAATAATAGCGTCTGTACTAGTAATAACGTTGGGTATTATTTATATTTTGATTAAGGAGGACAACAATATGTATGAAAGTTGTATTGATAAAATAACTACTGAAATAGATTTTTCAGAAATCAATCAATATACGATAGGAAGCGAAAATCTCAGATATATTCAAGATAATTATGGCTGTGAGTGTTTGAGAGAATTAGATGAAATTTCATATTCAATTCATAGAACAAAGAATGACTCATATCTATATTTCTTCTACGATAAATCTAATGATAATTCAATTCTAGAATTCATAATTTACAGAAAAGATATCGACAATCAATGGATAAATTATATAGAAGAGCACACAACAAGTATTAGTGATATCCAAACCAAAAATCCAGACTTTAAATTATTTGATCTAGATTCAATCGATTATTCTTGGGGTTATATAGTTACAGCGGAAGGAGAAAAATACAAACTTATATTTAAGTTAAATGTTAACACCTTGGAGCTTCAAGAAATTCAACATGAAAATAGTACTTTGTTTGATCATGTTTTAGAAATTGATAAAGATTAATTAAATATATAGAGATTACTTTCAGTAAACTATAACAAAGGAATTTAGCTAATTGTTGTTTTGGTAAAAGGAAAATATTTAGATACTGATATCTTTTTGTCAAATATTAGCACTGTATAAGTAGAACACCACCTATAGGATTGCCGTAAGTGGTGTTTTTCATCAAAAAAATAGTGCGTTGCATGACCTATTTTGATACAATAACGCACCCCTGTTAAAAGTTACGCACCCCTGTTGAAATTTACGCGACATTAAATAATATCTTCTTTTATATCAACTTTTGTGTTATTCAAATAAATAGTTCTAATTCTCTTTTTCATTATATTATAATCTTTTATTTAGGTGGTACCTATGTGTCCCACTTTTTCATAGCAGTCCATACCTATGTGTCCCACTTTTTCATAGCAGTGTAAAGGTCAAAAATTAACACTCTAACAATCTAGGGTGTTTTTTTGTACTCTATAGATAGAAAGAGAGGGAAAAACAATGGGAAAACATTATACAGACAAAGAGCGTCTAGATGCAGTTAAGAAATATAGAACATCTAACTTAGGATTAAGTGCATTTGCAAAACAAGAAGGGTATAACAGGTCAACATTAAAAGATTGGGTGTCTGCTTATAATCACTTACAAGGAGATTTCATCAGGATTGATCAAATGGGAAACAATCCAGGCACATTAATCGATCAAAAAGACATGAAGCTCAATATGTTAAAAGGAGAGGGGATAACGAGAAAGTCATCTCACTTCTCACGCTTTGATCATTCAATCGTCGTGATTGAGACCAAAGAGATGAAGATTACAACATCACTGGAACAAGCCCTAAAGATATTGGAGCTCATCTATGATCGATTATAAGAAGATTGATAAGATCTATTTTTACACACAAGAAATCGACATGAGAGCAGGGATGAACAAACTACAAATCTTACTCTCCTGTAATTTTAGACCGATTGAAATGATGAACACCCTTTTCGTCTTTTGATCAATAAGATAAATTTCACCAAATTTAAATGGCCAGAGATCAAAAAAGGGGATGGATATCAGGTTTCTGATTTGAAACAAATCTTAAGAGGACTGAAGATTACCGAAGAGAAAAACAAGGAAATCGGATATTAGAAAATATTTACTATATATTTTATATTTTATATATAGTAAAAATAAAATTATGTGCTATAATTAGCCTATGAACCTTAAAGAAGCCCTCAAAGAGTTAAATCTCTTAAAACAAAAATATATGAATCTTGAACAAGAACATGAAGTAACCCTTCATCTTCTTTTTATGGCCAACGAGAAACTCAATGGCTTACTTAAGGAAAAGGAAAACGTCTTAGAAAAGTATACGATTGAGCACATCAAACCATTCATACCTAAAACAGAGGTCATGAAACCTGTAGTGATTAACGAAACAGAAACACTTGTTAAAGAGAAAAAGGCAAGAAAAGAAAAGTCTAAAAATTTCACATCATTTGATTTTGAACGTCACGTGAGTGAAACGAGATATGAAAGACCCGAAGAACAACAATGCCTAACTTGTGGGGGCGATTTATCTTTCGCATCACAGAAGGTGAGATACGTCGTTGAATCGATACCAGCCACACTTAAAGTAACAAAGATTATCAAACAAAGCTGTAAGTGTATTAAATGTAACCCTAAGGATAATCAGTTATATTATCCCCTTTCAACATCCCTATTTCCTGGTAGCATCATGACGCATTCGTTCGCTTCATATATCTGTTACCACAAATACGAGCTAGGGATTCCCTTTGAACACCTATCAAGACACATCAAAGAGACGTTAGATATTGAGATCTCTAAACAGAATCTAGCGCATTATATGGCGAAGATGTCAACTATTTTGAGTCCAATTTATCAGCATATGAAAGCTGATTTACTATCGAATGCGGCAAAAGTCATTCACGCAGATGAAACGACTTTATCTGTTTCCAAGCGTCCCTTAGAAGATAAAGACAGGAAGAAAAGCTATGTCTATGTCTATACATCAAGTTATTATGACACGCAGATCGCGATTTATGATTTTCATGAATCAAGATCCATTAACCGAACTGCTCAGTGGTTAAAGGATTATCAAGGTGTCATCGTGTGTGATGATTATGCAGGCTATACGAAACTAAAGAAAGAAAATCCAAATATCAAACTGCAAAGATGTTTCGCACACGTCAGAAGACGATTTACAGATATCGTCAAAGCCCTTCCTATTGAAAATAAAAAAGAGAGTTACGCAGTTAAGATATTAGAGGTGATTGGTAAACTCTTCTACAGTGAAGCAAGCTATAAAGAAAAAAATCTTCTTCCTAGTGAGATTTTAAGAAAAAGAAATGAAGATCATCCTCAGATACTTAAAACGTTAGAGGACCTTATCTTTAAGCATGATTATAAACCAAATTCAGCCATTTTTGGCGCAGTAGCCTATACCAAGAAGGTCTGGCCAGAACTTACAACTTATTTATCATCAGGATATGTTGAGATATCAAACAACATCGCAGAACGTGCAGTTAAACCTTTCGTCATTAACAGGAAGGTCTTTATGACTTCTGGATCCTATGATGGAGCAAGATATACAACCTTACTCTTTTCTATCATTAGAACAGCCAGGTTAAACGATTTAAATGTCTCTCAGTATTTAGAATATGTCTTAGACAACATTGGAAAGAAAGATATTCAAGATCTGTTACCTTATTCGACTTCAATCATCAACGCACTTAAAAACACTTAAAAATCCGCCATTTTCCACCAGGATGGAATTGGGCTCCCCTATAGAAAAACACCACTTACAGTGATTCTGTAGGTGGTGTTCTACTTATACAGTGTTAATTTTTGACCTTTACTAATACAATTCAAGTATTATACCTTTTTTTATAACATAAAGAGTCAAGTTCTACTTTTTTATAGCAGAGCACAGCACTGCAACACAAATTATATAGTATAAAAGTGGTTATTTATTTAGTCTGATTATCTACTATTTAATTTTACTTATATTAGTAAATTTCATTAGAACAAGTAA
>JBDREH010000017.1:0-24096 GCA_043819945.1 Bacillota bacterium | reverse complement strand
AGATTTGGACAAATCTTCTTTTTAGTCTGCCTAAAAACAGGTTTAAAAAAAGTTTATTCACAATTTTGAATGTTAAGTGAAAAGAAAAAGGACTGATAAGTCCATGAAGATTTCAAACCTTCATTTCTTTACAGCCCCTTTATTTTTATCGCTTTTGCTTTTCTTATTTTTGTCTTTTTCTTGTTGATTCTTGATGACTTTTTGTCTTGTAAATGATTCTCGTTCCTTTTCTTCTAGTGCTTCAGTAATATACTTGATATTTTCTTCAAATCGTGGAATGACAATATTTTCTAAAGCATTTGCTCTTTTTTGTGCCTTGCGAATCGCATTGGCAAGACGATAAGTTGAGTTATCGGTTTCTGCCAATTTAACAGTCAAGTCTCTGACCTTTAAAAAACATTTATAGGCAAAATCAAATTTTGTATTGGTATGGCCGATTCCATAAGCAATATGAACATGCTCAGCTTCATGAGTTACCTTGGGAATCTCTACGCCCATCACACTTCGGTAGTTCACAGATATTCCTGAATCTATGGGAATTGATTTGGCAATGTCACTGACGATACCTAATGTGATATTCGCTTCTTGGAGTGCTTGATAAGCTTTTTTATAGGTCACTGAAAGCTCATTTCGCAACATGCGAACATCCTCAAGAAGACTCATCATTTCACGAATTAGAATGTTTCTTTTTCTATCCATGAGTTCAAAGCCTTTATGTGCGAGTTGATTTGATTTAATGAGCATCATTAAATTTCCTTTGGTAGGAAAAACCTGTTCGCTCATAAATTACATCCCCTTTAGAGCGCTTATAATCGGTCTTGTTACGATATGGAAACGTTCAACAGCACGTTCATGATTATAAAAATCCTTAAGTAATTGATCATCCAAACGATTCAACTCCTCAGCAGGTAAAACTGATAACAAATCCCAGCCTAGATCCAAAGTATCAAAAATCGAACGATTCGTTTCAAATCCTTGACCTAAAAAATGCTTTTCAAATAATTTCCCGAATTCCATGTACTTGCGATCGATTGGGGACAATTCATCCTCACCAATTACTGATGCTAAACTTCTTGCATCCTGAACCTGAGCATAAGAAGCAAATAACTGATTAGCAACCGAAGCATGGTCTTCTCTTGTGTAACCCGCTCCTATACCATCTTTCATCAATCTTGATAAGGATGGCAAAATACCGATTGGCGGAAAAATACCTACTTGGTTAAGTTCTCTACTTAAAACGATCTGACCTTCGGTAATATAGCCTGTTAAATCAGGAATTGGATGTGTGATATCATCATTTGGCATGGTCAAAATCGGAATTTGTGTCACACTGCCCTTTGCTTGTGCTACGATGCCTGCTCTTTCATATAGAGATGCCAAATCAGAATAAAGATAACCTGGATATCCTTTTCGACCAGGAATTTCACCCTTACTGCTAGAAAACTCACGAAGAGCTTCACAATAGGATGTAATATCAGTCAAAATAACTAAGACGTGGATATTATGCTTAAAAGCAAGATATTCCGCCGCGGTTAGTGCAAAGCGTGGTGTTAATATTCTTTCAATAATCGGTTCATTGGAAAGGTTTAAAAACATTACAACCTTACTCATGACTCCTGCTTCTTCAAAAGATTTTCTAAAATATGCAGCAACATCGTTTTTTACGCCCATCGCAGCAAAGACAATACAAAAATCATTCCCCTTAGATTCAGCGATTTGTGCTTGTTTGACTATTTGCACAGCCAACTCATTATGTGGCATACCCGAACCCGAGAAAATAGGAAGCTATTGTCCACGGATCAATGTCGTCAATGCATCGATAGCACTAATGCCCGTTTGGATATAATCTCTAGGATATATTCTTGAAACTGGATTTAAAGGATGGCCATTAATATTTCTCTTCTCATCGACAAAAACCTCACCCAATCCATCGATAGGGCGACCGGATCCATTGAATGTTCTCCCTAATATTTCTTTTGATAGTGACATTTCAACGGAATGACCTGTAAATTTAGTTTTTGTGTTGGTCAATGAGATATTTTGTGTACCTTCAAAAACTTGAATAGCGACTCTTGTTCCATCAATTTGAACAACACGACCATATCTGGTTGTTCCATTGGAAAGCTTAATCTCTACCATTTCTTCAAAAGCAACGCCGGAGACGTCATCTAAGAAGATTAAAGGACCTTTAATCTCGTCTAACCCAATATACTGGAGATTCATCATATACCTCCCTTAATGTATTCTTTTGATCAAACGATCAATCGTTTTTGGATATTGATCAAATTTATCTAATTCGTCATTTGCGACATCATATTTCATCTTGATAATCTGTTCGAAAATTCCTGTTTCAATAAGCAAGTTTAAAGATTTTCCTTCTTCAATATAATTCTTTGCTTTATGGTACAAATAAAGGATGACATCCATCATTCTAAGTTGTTTTTCCAAAGGTACATAGGTATCATCTTTATGGAATGCATTTTGCTGTAAATATCCTAAACGGATGGATTTTCCTATTTCTATGATTAACTTTTGGTCATCTGGCAAAATGTCGCTACCTATGAGTTTTGCAATTTCAAGAAGCTTATTCTCTTCAGAAAGTATCGCCATGATTTCCTGGCGATTAGATAAGAATCTTGGACTGACATTTTTGTCATACCATTTTGCTAAATCAATAACATATTCTGAATAGCTCGTATTCCAATTAATTGCTGCATAATGTCTTTGATAAGCGAGTTGTTTGTCCAAAGCCCAAAAACTTCTAACAAAACGTTTGGTGTTTTGCGTGACTGGTTCCGAAAAGTCAGCCCCTTGTGGAGAGACTGCACCAATAATTGTCACAGAACCAACGTTACCACTCAGGGTTTGCATGTATCCTGCACGTTCGTAAAATTGGGAAATACGGCTAGGTAAATAAGCTGGAAATCCTTCTTCAGCTGGCATTTCTTCAAGTCTTCCACTAATTTCACGCAGGGCTTCAGCCCAACGTGAAGTTGAATCAGCCATGAGAGCGACATGGTAGCCCATATCACGATAGTATTCTGCTATGACCACTCCTGTGTAGATACTTGCTTCTCTTGCCGCAACAGGCATATTGGAGGTGTTAGCTATCAACACGGTACGTTCCATCAATGGTTTATTGGTTCTAGGGTCAATTAGTTCCCTAAATTCTTCTAAAACCTGTGTCATTTCATTACCACGTTCACCGCAACCAACATAGACGATCAGATCAGCATCACACCATTTAGCAAATTGATGCTGCATCATCGTTTTACCGGTTCCAAATCCGCCAGGAACAGCTGCTGCTCCGCCTTTTGCAATTGGAAAGAGAGTATCAATAATACGTTGCCCACTAATGAGTGGTATGGAAATAGGGATACGCCTGACTACTGGTCTAGGTGTCTTAATCGGCCACTTTTGTACGAGTGTCAACTCGAAAATCTTACCGTGAATATCTTCAACCTTAACAATGACATCGAAAAGCTTATATGAACCGTTTTTTGCTACCCAAACAACAATTCCATCTTGTTCATTGGGAACCATAAGACGATGTTCGATAGATTCGGTTTCTTGAATGGTTGCATAAATATTTCCAAAATGAAGATTATCATCGATTTTAGCAGTTATTTTTACATCCCATGATTTATTTCTATCTAAGGCTTCAACATCACTTCCAATTGGAATATAGATGCCTTCCTTATCTGATATTGTTTTCAATGGGCGTTCAATACCATCAAATATATTGGTTAAAAGTCCAGGTCCGAGCATTGCTGAAATCGGTTCACCTGTGGATTGCACGGGTTCACCAACGATTAGTCCAGTTGTTGATTCATAAACCTGAATGGTTGTAAAGTCGTGACTTATTGAAATGACTTCACCTAAAAGTTTATTTTTCCCAACATATGCCATTTCAAGCATTGAAAAATCTATAGCATTTTTAACGGTAACAACAGGTCCATTGATTGAATAAATTGTATTTTGCATATATTGCTACCTCCTAATTTCTAATGAATAGTTTTGAATTGTTATAAAACCATTCCTTTTGATCAGCTAATTTTGTGTCAATGGTTTCATCAATGATAATACCATCTATGTCAATCAAGGCTTCAAAACCACCTAAATGCAATTCTTGTGATTTAACCAATTCATAGGGACCAGTTATGGTCTCTTGAATAAGTGTTGGCAAATGACTATCTCGATCAGAAATGGTTATAATGACTTTCTTTGATTTTAAGGTGTCATTAAGCTTCTCCAACTTTTCTTTCATCAATATTTCATAATTTTTGGAGGTTATGAATTTATAGATCTTATCAAGAACAGAGTGAAAAACAATATTGGTCATGAAAGTTCTCTCTTTGATGAGCTTTGCATCATATCCAATACCTATTTTTGTAATCTTACCCTGATAATCTAATTGAAGTTCTTTGAGAGCTTTATTGAGTTGAAGGTCTTTTTTCATCGTCAAGTCTTCACTGATCTTCTTCATTTCTTTGGCGTATAAATAATCAATCTCTTTGCTCAGCTCTTCCATTCTTTTTTTAGATTCCCTTTGAATTGCCTTATCAAAATATCGATAAAGCTGATCTTCATTATAAATTGCCAATTTGCTTCACCTCACAACTTGATGCCAATGGCTTCGCTCACATATCTGTCAATAGCTTGACCGATTTGTGAGTTTCCATGACGATCTGGTATTTCGACAATAAGCTTTCTTGGTTGTGTCAGCTTGAGCTCAGAAACAATGGTTGGAGCAAGTTCAACCAATTTGGTGGTCACTAAAACAATGGCAATAGATTCATCTTCAAAAGCATTCTCAAGAGCACTTAAGAATTCCTTGGTTTCATGAACGACTACACCATCAATACCCGCAAGTCTCATCCCTACTTGTGTATCTACATTATCGCTTATTAAGAAAAACTTCATATGAATCCTTCTTCCTTAAAGCTTATTGATGATTAAGATTGAAATTAAAAGACCATAAATGGCAACCCCTTCACCAAGTGCAACAAAGATTAACGATTTCCCAAAGTTTTTTTCATTTTCAGAGAAAGCACCAATCGCTGCAGGAGCGGCTGCAGCAACTGCAACACCAGCACCTAGTGCAGACATGCCCGTTGCCAGTGCAGCACTTAAAAAGCCAAGACCTTGAGCCATGGTTCCAGTCATCAAGTCGATAGGTGTATCACCATCAGCAGCAAAAACGACAGGTTTGATAAATAACTGAATGACTAAGACAGCAACAATGATTGTAAAAAAGCCAATCACATGTGTAGTCAGTCTAGCCTTTGCAGACCTTAAGGTAACCTTTCCTCTAAAAACCTTGATGAGTGGGAGTGAAACCAAAACAACGAGTAACAGTGGTAAAATCAGTTCCATAAAATTCAACATATAAGATCCTCCTAAATGATTTATTGATTAACTGCATTAAATGCAATACCATTTCCTTCATAATATCTGGAAAACATTTCATAAAATTCAAGTCTCAAAACTTGAATACCAACAATCATACCTTCTAATCCCATTACGAAAATGTTACCGAAGATCAGCACAATCCAACCAGAATTTCCAACCATTGTCATCAAACTCATGACCACTAGCATCATACCTGCATGCGATAAGATGAATCCTCCCACACGCAAGAATGACATTGTGTTGGTAATGTATGACAAGATAATCTCAAATAGTTCAAAAAATCCTTCAACAAAGAATCCTCCGAATCCCTTTGGAAACATCTTCTCCTCATGGAATAATCGCTCTATCGGTTCTTTGAAAAAAATAAGCAGCAATGGTAGCAAAACAAAAATCACAATAGTTAGGAAATTAAAGATTGAAATGCCTTTTCCTAATAGAAGTGCTGCTCCTATAAGAATATAACCGTAAAGTAACAAACCAGCAAATCCGTTATGAGATACAATGACTTCAGCATATTGCTTTCTCCGAAATAGAGTGATGATGTTCATCACCATGGCAATGACAATGAATAATGCTCCAATAGCAATCGCTGCAATTAAAAGTGTCATTGTAAACGCAGAATCCATGACATGAATCGGTTTACCTGCTAATCCCAGTACTTGAGTATAAAATGGTGTTAGGATTTCCTCATTTCCAAAAAACGAACCATAAAGTAATCCAAATAATGCTGAAGATAAGCCAACTCGAACCCCTATAGCACCAAGTCGCATTTTCTTATATTTATACAATAAGAATCCCAACAGCATCAAGACCAAGCCTTGACCAAAATCACCAAACATAATACCAAATAATAAAGCATAGGTGAACGCAACAAATGGTGTAGGATCTATTTCGCCATAAGACGGTAAACCATACATCTCAACAAACATGGAAAATGGTTTACTGAACCAACCGTTTTTCAACTTAGTCGGAGGTTGTATCCGGCGGTCACTAAAGGCATCGTTGACTTCTATTTCAACATTTTCGATGCTCTCAAATGACTGTTTTAAGGCTTCAACATTCTTCTTTTCAACAAATCCAGATATACTGAATTTATCACCTAAGCCTACCACATACTTCTTAGCTTCAAAGATTCTATTCAAGAAAAGTAATTCTCCTTTTATTAGGGAAAGTCGTGCACTTGAACTGCTGTAGATTTCATCGATATCATGACGATAAGAATCAATCATCTTTTGTGTGGTCTTAATTTCTGCGTCCAAGGCTTCAAGAGCATCTTTTGGTGTACCATGTACAAAATCAGGAATGAATATTCTTTCAAAGAAGAGTGAAGAGAAGATGTTATCAACCTCACGTTTATACTCATCTGTCGTAAAATACATGCACCAACTGTTATTATGATCGTGATTAAAAGATTTAAAGACAAAGGGCTTGTTTTGGAAAAATCTCAATTTTTCAACACTATCATTTGGTAAGCGTCCAAACCGAATGTTAATATATTCACAGGCAAACAAATCATCAAGAGGAATATCTAAATTTTGAATGTTTTGGACTTGAATAAGCGCATCATTGTAGATATGGATATGGTTTTCAAGTTCTTTAATCAAATTAGCCTCTTTTTCAAAACTTGCTTTAGTTTTACTCAAGTATTCATACATTTCATTCAAATTATATTCAGGGTTTTTCTGCTCAAGATTAGATAAATTTAAGTTATAGCGGTTTTCCAGGTCTTCGAGTTCAGTTAAAAGAGGCTGACATGGGTTTTCAGCGACAAATGATGTTAACCCGTGAACTTTATCGATGATTTCACTGGCAAGAACAGGATGAAATCCCTTTAAGTCAATAAAAGTCATGAGAATGCGATCTAAGTTATTTAGGTTTGCTGTTAAATCGATGAATTTCACTTTTGCAATACTCATGCTTACCTCCTAATAGATCAATATCTGTTTAATTTCTTGTTCATCAATTTGATATCGAATACCTTCGATGATATTAGTCAAATTTTCGATTTCAAAATCACTCAGTGTAACAAATGCCAAATAGACCTTCGGAACACTTGTTGAAAAATACATGAATTTTTTTGCTAAATCATACCGAATTCGTCCAGCATAGTATTCGACATATATATAGTCTTTATCACTAGTAAATCTGGAAAATTCTGATGTTGATAGATATTTTAGAATAAAATCAGGATTTTTCATTTGAATAATTTCATCAATCTTCTTTTCTCTAATTCGCATATGCCTATTTACCAAAACACTCTTAATAGTGATGGGATCTGCTTGATAGAATTTCTTTAACCGATAAATTTTAATAATATTTCCAAGTTCAATTCGTGTTTGGAAAATGCTTTCCAAATCTCTAAGAAGTGAGCCTTTATAGTATTTATTTATTCTTCTAAATGCTTCATCATAATAATATTCTTCTAGTGCATGTTCAATATCTAGATAGCGGATATTATCAGTTTTTCTTGTCTCAAAAGGTTTAAGGATGTTGTAGTAAGCCGTCTTTTCTAAAGCTTGTAGTAGCTCCTGATAGTTTGTTGCCTTAAAGATTTGAGACATTTCGATTGTGGTATGCGCATTAAAGAAGAATGGAACCTTCCCTCTGTTTTCATCATAATCATCTGATATCATGGTTCGAATAGATGCCAAGATGATCTCATTTTCCTGATGAACGATGTTGAGTTGATAAAACTCTAGATCCTTCGTAAACACTTGCTTAATCAAACGAATGATTTGATCAAAGGCATTTTTCTTGATCAGTGCTTCTAAATTACCACGATGAATGGAGTTTTCTTGGACATCCTTAAGAATATCACGATAATTTTCATGTTTTTTGAGATAACTGACAAGGTCAGACAAAGATTTAAATTTTGCCATTTTCTCATATTCGGCAGGTTTAATAAAATTCCCGAAAATTGACTTTGCCTTTGTAATAATTGAATTATTCGCCCATGAACTCATTATTTTGTCTCCTTCATGGAAAGTTTGTTGCCACGATTCAATCCAGTTAATTATGTCTTTTATCAGAGGTGCTTCAAATACACGTAAACGCAACCCTTATCAAGCCATATTATAACATAATTGCGTTTGATATTCACGTGTGATCACTTGGTGGAGTAGCCCACCATACTATATTGTAAACCAGTTTTCCTTGATGCGCTTTGGAGGTGTTATCCTGCCATCGCTATATGCTTCTTTAACATCTATCTCAGTATTTGTGAATTGATGAAACACATCTTTAAAATGATCAATTTCTGATTCCTTGATAAATCCCATCATACTGAATTTATTACCTAATCCAAGAACATATTTTTTTGCTTCAAAAACGCGTTCAAGGAATAGCAATTCACCTTTGATTTGAGATAATTTAGCCATATGCTCATGGATCATGCGCTCCAATTTTTCTTGATAGGAATCAATCATCTTTTGGATATTGCTGCTTTCATTCATCAAGGCATCTATAGCATCTTTTGGTGTTCCATCAACAAAATCAGGAATCATAATTCTTTCAAATAGCATCGACGAAAATATGTTATCAACCTCATGTTTATACTCATTGGTTGTATAATACATGCACCATATCTTTTTTTTATCCTGACTGAACATTTTAAAGACAAATGGTTTATTCATGAAAAATTTAAGTTTATCCAAACTGTCGTTTGGTAACCTTCCAAAGCGAAAAAAAACATACTCGCAAGCAAATAAATCATTTAGTGGAACCTCTAGGCTCTGAATATTTTTAATCTGAATGAGTGCATTGTTATATTTTTCAATGTTTTCATCCAGTTCTTTGATTTGTTTAGATGCTTTTTCGAGGCTTTCCTTAAAATGATTGATGAAATCATACATTTCATTCAAATCATAGGTTGAGTCTTTCTGCTCAATATTAGGTAAGGTAAAATGAAATGTATTTTCTAAATCTTTCAGTTCTTCCAATATTTTATGACAGAAATTATCAGAAACCAAAGAAGTCAAGCCGTGTACTTTACCGACAATTTCTGAGGATAAAACAGGGTGAATTCCCTTGAGATCAACAAAAGTCATGAGTACACTGTTCAAATTATTCATACTTGATGTCAAATTTATTAGTTTGATTTTTGTTGAACTCATGCTTTCCTCCAATTCTAATCATACGAATGATATGATCAAATATGAAGTTATTTTATACATGCTTTATAGATTTGCTCAATCCATAAATCTTTGTTATCCTCATATTTTTTTTGAATATCATTTAGTGTATGCTTATAGGTTAATAACTCGTTTTTTTTCTTTTCTTGAATTTCATTTTCATATTTTTGTTGCGTTTTTTTGATTGTTTCTTCAATTTCAGCAAGAAAAGACTGATGAAGTTTCTCAGTTTCTATTTGAATAATTTCGTCTAGATGCTCTTTTTTCTTAACAAGCTTACTAACTTCTTCACGTGCTTTCTTATCAAGATTGACTGTGTCTTTAACTATGTTGTGATGCATAGACTCACCTGCATTTCTTAAATCATATTATCAATATGCTCGTGCAAACCATACTGTTTGTGTAGCCTTTTGATGTGTTACAGGACATTCTGTGGTGATCAAGGTTTGATCAAATGGGATAACTCTTGCCGTAGCTGTTGTATCTTTTTTGATTTGAATTTCAGCATCTTCACCTGAAATACTCATGGCAACATATCCGCCCTTTTTTATAAATTCTTTAAACTCTTCATATGTTTTCGCTTGATAAGTATTAGCTTCAACATGTGCAAGTGCTTTAGCATACAATGCTTCGTGCATATCTTTCAACAATTTAGGCATATTTTCAACAACCGAATTGATGGGTACAAGTTGTTTTTCTCCATTATATCTTGTGACAAGAGTTACTTCACTTCTGTGCAAATCTCTAGGTCCTATTTCAATTCTAACAGGAATACCCTTCATCTCATATTCGCTAAATTTCCATCCGGGAGACTTGTTTGAATCATCAATTGAAACTCTAAAACCTGCTTTTTTAAGATGATCAAATAAATCTTTAGCTGCCTTCTGAACTTCTTCTTTATGCGATTGTATAGGAATAATCATCACCTGTATAGGTGCTACATAAGGTGGCAATACCAATCCTTCATCGTCCCCATGAACCATAATGACTGCGCCGATGAGTCTAGTGGACACTCCCCAAGAGGTTTGATAAGCATATGTTTGTTGATTATTTTCATCTTGAAACTTGATATCAAATGCCTTAGAAAATTCTTGACCGAAATAGTGCGTAGTTCCTGACTGCAATGCTTGGCCGTCATGCATTAATGCTTCTATGCTATAAGTCTCAACAGCGCCAGCAAATTTTTCTCTTTCGGTTTTTCTACCTGTTATAAAAGGTATCGCTAACAACTCTTTACCTAGATCTTTATAGATTTCTAAAATATCCAAGGTTTCTTTTCTAGCTTCTGTTTCTGAGGCATGAACGGTATGACCCTCTTGCCATAAAAACTCTTTTCCTCTTAGGAAAGGACGCGTTGTCTTTTCCCAACGTACTATATTACACCATTGATTATACATCTTTGGCAAATCACGGTAGGAATTGATAATTTTTTGATAGTGCGTGCAAAAAAGCGTCTCGGAGGTTGGGCGAATGATCAATCTTTCAGCCAAATCTTCAACACCTGTTGTTGTAATAATCGCTGTTTCTGGAGCAAATCCTGCAACATGATCCTTTTCCTTTTGAAACAAAGATTCAGAAATGACAAGAGGCATATAAACATTTTGGTGTCCAGTATCCTTGAGTCTTCGATCTAAATCCTGTTGAATGTTCTCCCAAATTGCATAGCCATATGGGCGATAAATAATGAAACCTTTAACATCGCTATAATCCATTAATTCAGCTTTTAAACATAAATCAGTATACCATTGAGCAAAATCTTTGTCTCTAGCAGTTACTGAATCAACCATCTTTTTATTATTAATCATATATTACTCTTCCTTATTTATTTTTCGCAGCTTTTCCGATAATAAAGATAACAGCTCCAGTGATGAGAAGTGGTGTAAGCCATGCCTTTTCCACTGAACTATCACTGATGATAAAATTTAATAGAAATCCAAAACCAACAAGTACAAACACAAGTCTTGTGTAGATGTTGTTTTGTACTTTCTTTTTCAGTCTTTTTTGTTCCGCATCATGGACATCGTCTTGATGGATTGAAATTTGATTTTTGTTTTTTGAATAACGAGAATGATTGTTTTTGTCATATTTCTTGTCTTGCTTATCAAATAAATCATCATACTTTTGATACAGATTTTTTTCTTCTTTTTGCTTTGGATTCATTTTATTTTTGAATCAAAATTGTTTTACCATCAACAAAATCAATTTTACGCTCCTTATATAGATGTCCTAAAGCACGTTTAAATGCTTTTTTGCTCATCTTTAATTCTTCATAGATTTCTTCAGGTGTATGATTTGCTGTAATTTGCATTTCACCCTTGCGAATCATATAGGATAATATGATGTTGGCATCGTCAAAGATTGCAATTTCTTTTTGTGGAGTCAAAGACCCCGTATAACCTTTTTCTGAATGATAAACTACTTTAACATCCACTTCTTGTCCATAACGCAGTGCTTCCTTATACATAGAGTGATGAACAAAAATCCAATGTCCTTCTTGTGTCAATAAATTGACACCTTCACGACCAATCTTTTGAACACGAGCTTTTCTTGTTTCTTTCAATTCGAGTGGTTCCGCAGGTTCAAGCCTAGTCTCTTCCTTGGAAATAAGTTTTGCAACCAGTTTTCCCTTAACTTTTATACCTACATATAAAACATCGTCCTTTTGCGGCCATTCCTCTTTATTGAGAGGCAAATCATCAGCTGACAACAACAATTCTTTAGCAATACCCATATCTAAAAAGACACCGAGATATTCATGAACTGCCGAAACTGATAAAAAACCCGGTCGTCCTACGATGATGATTGGAGTTTTCAAGGTTGCTGCCAATCTTCCTTTTTGATCAAAATAAAGAAAGGCATCAACGACGTCGCCTGCAGTTAATGGTTGAAACAAACTTTCATTGTTATGCAAAAAAACTTCACCCTCATCGGAGTCAAGCATATAACCAATATCTGTTTTTCTATTGACAACCAAACGATTGATTTCTCCAACATTTAATGACATAGTATCACCTTTACTTATTTTATCATAAAATAGGGTATTTAGGTAGGATTTGGCAAAAAAAAGAGTGCCTGAGCACTCATACATCTAGTTCCTTTAAAACTTCTTCATATTGTTTAATTAGAATGGTCTTGAAGAACTCTGTTAATGGTTTCAAATCCTTGTCGGATTTAAATGACTCAAGATGATCAATATAGATTTCACGCATTTCCAATGGGATTGAGATAGGCAGATAATTGCCTTTCATCAAAAAGTAGTTTAGGACAAGTTTTGCCAAGCGACCATTTGCATCCACAAATGGATGTATTTTTGCAATACTTGCATGTGCATATGTTGCTTTTTCTAGAATTGTACCCTCAAAATTATCTATTTCTCTAAAGAATTTGCTCATGCGATCGTAGACTTTAACATAATCAGGTGGTTGATGAGATGCACCAAATATGCTAATATTGACATTTCTGTAAACTCCACCTTGGAAAATACCTTCAACTAGAATCTCATGGATATCTTTTAACTTTTCTTCATTAAATGCTCTGCTTTCTTTTGCTTCTTTTTTGACAAATTCAAATGCTTCCAAATGATTAAGAATCTCTTTTTGTTCTCTTTCGCTGTATTCGAGTAAAGCTTTGGCTTGGCTGAGGCGTTTAATATCCTCATAAGGAATTCTATTCTGTCCTTCCATGCCAACAGCATCGTAAGTGTAGAGTAAAGCAAATTTCTTTTCGACCTCTTCAATGTGCTTAGGATCGCATTCTTTAACTACGTTACTTAGATGCTGACGCTCTAGCTCTAATAGATCTTTCTCCATATTATCATCGCTCCCATCTTTTGATTTATTATATCATAAAAACGCTATCATAGACAAGAGATATCAGAAAAACACGCGGATTATGTGATAGTCCTCAGTGTATCTTCTTAAGAATGTTTTCGTTCTTTCTTCTGATGGGTGATTCAAGAGCTCATTTGGAGTTCCTATTTCAGCAATTACACCTTAATCAATAAAGACAATACAATCAGAAACTTCCTTTGCAAATGCCATTTCATGAGTAACAATTACCATTGTCATCCCTTCACTTGCATGATATTTAAAGACAGTTAATATTTCACCAACCATTTCTGGATCTAATGCTGATGTGGGCCTATCAAAAAGCATAATTGTTGGATTCATACATAGAGCGCGTGCGATTGCTCAATACAGTTTTGTTATTGAACAGGCCGTCAGTCCAATAACTAACGTCAAAACTTAATCTAACCTAAAAATTCTTTTCATTCTCTCTTCATCTTTCTTTTGTTTTTCAACAAAAAAAGCATCCGAGAGGACACTTTGCTTCATAAATAAATTTCTTTATATTCATGCTAACGCCTCTACTCTCGTAGGAGTGTTGTAAGTTTTCCTTAGAAATCCATGATTTGCTTATGCCTAAGACGATCATTAGGCGATATTTTCCATACTTTCAACGTCTACTGACTCAGGATATGTACTTATTTACATCGCTACCTCTATGCTCCTCAATTGTACAAAACTAATTGTAACAAATATCATCATATGTCAATAAAAAAACTCTAATAAAAATAGAAGGGGGACTCTCTCGAGTCCCCATACCTTTTGAAAATTATACTTTAACTACGTTAGCCGCTTGTTGTCCGCGGTCGCCGTTTTTAACATCAAATTCTACTTGGTCACCTTCTGCTAATGTTTTGTAACCTTCAGTTTGAATTGCACTGAAATGCACAAAAATGTCTTTGCCGTCAGCTGAGGAAATAAATCCATATCCCTTATCAGCATCAAACCATTTTACTACTCCTGTCATTGTAATACTCCTTTATATAAAACTTAGCAACTTAATGCCTATGTTCATTATACACAAGTCAATATCAAATTACAAGGATATAACAAAAGAAAGTTATTATTATGCAAATTGGCTTTGATAGAGATCGTGATAGAATCCTTTCTTATCCAATAATTCTTGGTGTGTTCCCTGTTCAACGATATTTCCTTCATTCACCACAAGAATTAAATGCGCATTTTGTATGGTTGATAAGCGATGTGCGATGACAAATGTGGTTTTATTTTCCATGAGTGCAATCATGGCTTTTTGAATCTGTACTTCTGTGTGTGTATCTACATTCGATGTAGCCTCATCCAATATAAGCATTTTCGTTCTAGATAGCATTGCCCGTGCAATAACGAGAAGTTGTTTTTGTCCTTTGGATATATTGAGACCTTCATCTGTTAATATCGTATCATACCCATTTGATAAATGGGAAATAAATGAATGAATGCGCGCTTTTTGAGCTGCTTCTTCCACTTCAAGATGACTAACGTTACCGTTGCCATAGGCAATATTTTCGAAAACAGTGCCATGAAAGATCCATGTATCTTGTAGAACCATCGAAAATGCTTTTCTTAAACTCTTTCTAGTCATTGATTTTGTATCAATTCCATCTAGATATATGTTTCCTTCATTGACATCATAAAATCTCATTAATAAATTGACTAATGTCGTTTTACCTCCACCTGTTGGACCAACAATCGCAATAACCTTACCGTGAGGTACGGAAAATGAAACGTGATTAAGTACAATCTGATTCTTGATATAACCAAACGACACATCTCTAAATCTGACTTTTCCTTTGATGTCAACATATTCTACTGCATTTTCAATATCTTTGGGTTCATCCTCTTGATCTAAAACCAAGAAAACACGCTCTGCTGCAGCAAGTGCACTTTGAATTTCTGCCATAATGTTTGACATTTGGTTAATAGGTCCGGAAAATCTTCTCGAGTATAATGTAAAACTAGTCAAATTACCCAAACTAATTTGCCCAAGGAAGTATAAAATACCACCAAATACGCCAACAAGCGCAACAGATAAATTAGAAACAAAATTAACTGATGGACCAACAGATGTTGAATAATAGCCTGATTCATAAGATGCAGTTGATGCTACTTCATTGATTTCATCATATCTTTTTAGCACAGTTTCTTCTTGAACATAGGATTGAATTGTTCTCTGACCTGTAATCATTTCTTCAGCAAAGCCATTCATTTCGCCTAATTTTTGATTGCGAATTCGATATTTTTTCTTGACAATCTTTGATAGTACGCGAGTAATCGTAATGGAAATTGGTATCGTTACGACAAATACTAAAACAAGTATTGGTGACATGATAAGCATCATAATGAATGAGATTGTAACAGTAATCGTGCTCGTGAAAATACTGACAACATCAGTTGCTAGTGATGTATTGATCGTATCAATGTCATAACTCATCTTGCTGATGATATCTCCAGTTTGATTTTGATCAAAATAAGATATCGATACGCGGTTCAATTTCTCGAAAACGTCTTTTCTCATCTTATAAACAACACTTTGAGAGATTTTAATCATGGAAATTGATAATAAATAATTAAGTAAAGCACTGATGAGATAAAATGCAATCATGAGTCCTGCAAAGAAAAATACACGATCAAATTGAACACCATTTTCCATCGCTGAAATGGTACGACCTGTTAAATAGGGACCAATCAAAGATAAGACGTTAGCTACGACAGTTAAAAATAATGCTAAGATAAGCTTTTTCTTGTAAAAGTAAAGATAATCCCATAATCTTTTCAAGACATAAGTTTTGTTTGTTGCTTTTTGAGAACCGTCATTGCGTCCTCTGCCTTGCTTGCCTGCATACATCATTGTTGCTCACCACCTAACTGATAATAAGCAATCTCCTGATACATTTCGCAGGTTTCCATCAGTTGTTGGTGCGTTCCCGTAGCAAGTATCTCTCCTTCTTCAACCAAGATAATTAAATCGGAATCCCTTAAACTGCTGATGCGTTGAGCGATAATAATCATAGTTGTTTCTTTAAGTTCTTTTTTAAGTGCTAATCTCATGTTCATATCTGTTTTATAATCGAGTGCGCTTGAAGCGTCATCAAGAACCATAATAGCCGGTTTTCCCGCGATAGCACGCGCAATGAGTACTCTTTGTTTTTGTCCTCCGGATAAATTCATGCCTTTTTGAGCCATTTGATGGTTAAGTTCATCAACTTTATCGTAGATGAATTCGGCTTGTGCTACGCGTGTGGCTGTTTCAATGTCCTCGTCATTGATCAGGTCACGATTAAATTGGATGTTACCAAAAATGCTGTCAGCAAAAATAAGGTCATTTTGAAAAACAACACCAATTCTTTTTCTTAAGTCATTTTGTTGAATGCTTCTAATATCTTTCCCATAAAATTCAATAGATCCTGAATCGATATCATAAAATCTCATCAATAGATTAATAATGGTTGTCTTACCTGATCCGGTAGCTCCAATAATACCTAGCGTTTGCCCCTGATACAGTTTAAAGCTGATGTTTTTTAGATTACTTTCTTTCTGGTTATATGAAAATGAAACATTTTTAAATTCAACAATGGGTTTTCTTGCATCAACTTCAATCAAATCAAGACCATCTTTCATGTCTTCTGGCATATTCAAGACTTCATCAATTCTGTTTGCTGATGCTGTTGCTCGCGAAGACAAAACGAAAATTCTAGTGATACTCATCATTGCACCTAGGATAATTGTAAAGTAAGTAACAAAAGCAATGATTTGTCCTTTTTCAGTAACTCCTTGGTCGATTCGAAATGCTCCAGCTACTAAAACCAAAACAAGTCCAATATTCATCACTGATTGCATCAATGGATTAATTTTCGACATGGTGATGGTTGCTTTTTGTTCTGAATTGACGGTATTTAAGTTAGCTTCATCAAATTTCTCCATTTCATATTCACTCATGGAAAGTGCTCGAACGACTCTTGCTCCCGAGATATATTCTCTAAGCTTTCTAACAAATTTATCTACATATCCTTGTGTCTTCGCATAAAGCGGAATCCCTTTTCGGGAATAAAAGTAGACAATGATTATAATGAGCGGCAACATGGCTACCATGATGATGGTAAGCACAGGATCCATTAAAAGAGACATCAGTATGCCTCCAATGAGTAAAACAGGAGCCCTTACTCCCAAGCGCTGCATACTGGCTGTAGCGTTATACATATTATACGTATCTGTAGTCATTCTACTGATTAAAGATGGTCTAGTAATCATGTCAACCTGTCTAGCAGATAATCGTTCAATTTTAGAAAATAAATCATGACGAAGTCCCTTAACAGTGATTGCAGCAATCATTTCAGCTTTTCTATTGGCAGCAACATTTAAATATAGTCCTACAAAAGCAATAAGCACCATAATGCCACCCAATATATATAACGAGTTAAGATTGGCATCTGGGCTTTCTTGAAGCTTCGGAATTTCTGTATCAATCATATAGGCAATTATCCATGGTAAAAACAAATCAGCTAGTGCGCCAACCGACTTAAATGTCAATGAAATAGTTAACATACGCCAATAAGGTTTGACTAATCTTAAAATCATCTTCATGAAAACACTTCCCTCAAGATATAAATATAACATAATATGGTTGTCTTTTGAAAATTATTTTTGTATAATTAGTTTGCTGCCCCCATAGTTTAGTGGTAAAACGCAGCAATGGTAATGCTGAAATACAAGTTCGATTCTCGTTGGGGGCACCACTCGAGAAAACAAAAGCGGCTTAGCTCAAGTCGCTTTTTTGTTCTTCTTTTTGTTCAAAAACAACTGGACAAGAATATTCAATATATGATAATTTCTGATGATATGCTGTTAGCATATCATAAGGGTTGACTAATCCTTCGAAAATCCAAGCATTCCCGATATATAGGTTTTCCTTTAGACTCAAAAACTGACTATGGTCTTCTCTATGCATGACATGAAGAGTTTTGTTCTTCAAGTAAGTAACCATCTTTTGATTAAGTTTCTTTCCTATCTTTTTTTGAATGAGATCAAATCTTTGATATGCTTTTTCGATATCACCTTTTTTATAATCATAAAAACTGAAATCATAAGCTAACGATAATCCTTGTTCGCTTCGACACAGTGAGGCCATATTGATACGATTGATTTTTTGATCAATATCACTATCTACCTCGTAATTCATTCTTAGAATACCATCAAAATAGTTTGTTAAAATCATGATGTAAAAAAGTGAGGTGCTAACGGGGTGTTCTCTAATAATATCCCTTGATTTTTCCCAAAGGTACCGAACAGTGACATCGGATTCCTCAAGTGAAAACATTGTATATTGATTAATTTGAGCCAATTGAAAAATAGGATCGCTCTTCATTTTTTTATAAGCAATGAAATCTCCATAAAACATTTGATTAGAGAGTCTAAAAGTGTAGATATATAAGATGCTTAATACGGTGATGTATAGTGTATTGATTGTAATAATTCCGGTAAAGTGTGTATGAGTCCCAAAAGTCATGACGAGGATAAATGAGATTAAACTTATTGTCAAAATACCAATCGTGACAAGTGGTGCGACAATTAATGATTTGCTGAACTTTGTTTTCAATATTTCATAATCTGTGTCATTCTTGATTTCTCCTAAATCAGGAACAACTAACCCACCAAGTAACACCCATAGTTTGGGTCTTATCTTAAAATGCCAACCTTTTTGATTTCTATAAAAAACAAAAACAGTCAAATAGAGCGCGCGTAATTTGATTTTCTGAAAATAGAAAGCAAGAAAATGTCCGAGTTCATGCAATGAAAGGGTTAAGTAAAATGCAAAAATAAACCACAATATATAACCAATAAATGATAACGATCTCAACCCTGAAGTCATTTTAAACCATATACCATTATAGATTAGTGTCGTATAAAAATATCCAATTAGAAATACAAAAATGACAAGGTACAACCATCTCAATTTCTTCATATTATCGCTCCAAAAATATTATAGCATAAAATCAATGCAACTTATATAAGCTCTGTTGTTTATTGGCATCAATAAACGACCATCAACTTAAGCTTAGATACCCCGTATTTTTTAGAGAAAATAATCCAAGTATGCTTGACAAGTCTCGATAAATTTGCTATCATGAAAAAGCACGAAGACGTGGGCGTCGTATAATGGTTATTACACGTGCTTGCCAAGCATGAGATGGGGGTCCGATTCCCCTCGCCCGCTCCAAATGGCACACAATCTACTTTTGATATTGTGAGTTAGACAATATCGGCAATAACACCTGAGATGTTGTATCTCTAATATTTTTTGAACCCTATTAAAATCATTAGATTCAACATCTTTTCCACTCAAAATCAAATTGATTTCATCAGTATGTGTATAAGCAATTTTAGTACTTTTAAACATAGCGCATAATTCAAACGTTACTTTTTTCATACATTCTTGATAGATAGAATAAGTTGCTTTATTAAACAATTTTAGAAATTTTGATGTAAATGAAATACCATCAAGACGAATGATTATTTGAAGATCAGGGCGAAGAATAGCATCATATTCATGTTCAAGTGAATCAAATATCACTCCTTTTTCTTTATATTTTCTAAAGTTACCCATAAGTTTCTCCTTTATTGATTTTTTGTACTTTAAGACGATGGGCTAAATAGGGAAAAAAGGAAGTGACCTATGGAGTTAACCGATAGGGAACCAATCATCCTCATAAGAGCTTCAATAAAAGCTTTCATAAGAACCACCTCCTTTTTCACATTTTTATTATAACAAATTTTTTTTAATCAGTAAATAATCAATAAATGACAGCATTAGTCGCTGCTCCATTTCCCATAGGCTAAAACATCCACCCCATTGTAATAGATATAAAGACCATTAGAATCATATTTGAAGTTTATAATATATTCACTGTAACTATTTAAAAATTTCACTGTAACAATATTATCTTCAATGGTATATGATCCACTTTCAAATATTGAATTAGAATCTCCTACAACAATATTGTCTTCAAGAAAACTTAATGAAAACGGCAAATATTCACCTGTTGTTGTATTTGAATATATTACCCAGCCACCTTTTATATCTATTTCTTCTTTTTCTTTGCAAGAAGTTAAATTAATGACTACTAATAATAGTAAAATGAAACTACATATTTTTTTCATTTTCAACAACCTCCACCTCCAAAGTAAATCAATGGCATACCAATTTCTGTATACATTGCAATAATACCATAATCAGATTTATTTGATGGGGATTTTTCAATAAGATAAACCCTCAAATAATATATTCCAGTTGTTGGTACAGTGAAAATAATTTTCCCTACATTTTCAAATTGATTCATTATTATATAAAAGTTGTTGGGTCCAGATAGAATGATTTGATATTGTGAAGCTTCTAACCGACTAGCAAAAAGATCATCCCATTCATCAGGGGTCCAAACGGTTGACAAATCAGCGACTTCATTTTTTAAAAGTGTATGAGAAATCGAAATAGTATCATCGTGTATTAAACTCAAGGTGACACTATATTTTAGACCAGGGTTTTCAGATGTATTAACATAACCGCAACTATTATGCAAATTAATTATTTCAAAAGTTTTTTCTAAGTCCATTAAACCAACTCCTGCTTCAACTGAAAATGCATCATTTGAAGGATCAATATTGACATTTGTTAATGATTCATTACTCGCTCCAGCGAACAACAATGCTTGTATAGATTGAGGTTTAGCTATTAAATACCAATTTTCTTCAAGCATTAAAGCAATTGCCCCAGTAACTTGAGGAGCTGCAAAGCTTGTTCCAACTAAATCAAGACTAGATCCTGTTATGTTAATCGGGTCAACAGTACTACCTCCAGGAGCAACAATGATTTTTTTATTTGTATACATATCATAATAGGCTGAGTAGTTTTCCACTGATGTACCTTCAAGATTTGTAGCACCTACTGTGATCACATTGTTAGCGTATCCAGGAGATGTAATTCTTCTATTTGGATTGCTTGGTGATAGGTTGCCAGATGCTTTCACAACAATCAATTTTGTTCTTTGGATAAATTCGTCCAATATAAAATCACTAGAATCATATTGCAAGATATTAGCATACCCCTGACTTATATTTAAAATATGAAAATTAGATGCAACTTCATCTAATATTGCATAACTTAAGTAAGTATCCGTAAATACGCCGATATATGCGCCATTTGCAACACCTTCAGCACCGACAGCAATTAACCCAACAGGATCCGCATGTTCAAAATCAATATATCCTCCCGGACTTGAAATAACTCTGTTTCCATACATAGAGAAATTATTTGTATTTATTATTCCTTCTGATTCAAATATTGCAACCCTTACATCTTCACCACTTACTCCATATTGAGACTTAACAGCATTTATACCTGTAGTATCTAAAAAATCCACTGTGGTTGATTGATTCAACTGAGTTGTGTAATCAATAGGAATGAATTTAGCATTTAGTTTTACAATAGGTGAAACATCATACACATCAATATTTTCTACATTCTCATTATTAATAAGTTCTAATAATCCCTCTTTAGAAGTATCAAGCCATACAAATGATGTGTATTTACTTTTATATTTAATATCAATGTCAGATAGATTCTTATATTTATTTAATTCGCTATCCAGATACCATTGTGCTTTTAACTTTATCTCTATATTCAGATAGTAATTCATCATTGGTCTGAAAGTCATTGGTAAAATTACTATACATTTCTTTTTCAGCTTTTTCAATTTCGTCATCAATTTTCTTATTCTTGAAAAATACAACTAAATTTATTATTTTATCTTCCTTCTTATCAATAGACAGCTTAAGGTTATCTGATAACTTCTCACTTGACTCAAAAGTTGTTGAATAAACAACCATGTCAGATGATTGAAAATAACAACATAAAATTAGAGCTGTAATAAAAATAAGGGCTAAAGATTTTTTTATTTTGAGCATATGTTTACTCTCCTTCTAAGAGTTTTTTTTTATTTCATTATATAGGTAGATATTGGAATCTTTGATACTCTTTAATTCTGTAAAAGAATACTTTGATTTTGTCTTTTCGAGAACAAGATTTAAATCTTCATCAGTTTTGAATCGATTATTCTTTTCTATACAACCATTGATTAAATTATTATAAATTTCTTCATCGCCTAAGGCAATTACAAACTTAAATTTAACTGCTAAACTAAATAAATGTCTTTTTAGATTACACATAATTGAATCCATTTCATCAATTTTTCTATATGCATAATATGATGTGACCATGCATTCTCCACCACAAACGAAATTTGCTATACACTGCTCACACTTACTTCTCTCAGACAATACTTCCCAGATTTTTTGTTGTTTTTGTGTATCGATTCCTGTTTCTAAACTTCCAATTTCTAATTCTTTGATATCGATTGCTGCAGGACATGTATAAATCTTCCCATTAGCTGCCAATGAGAATCTACCTAGTCCTGCGTCACATCTTGTCTGAAATTTTTGATTTAAGATGACTCTTAAGATAAATTTCCCCAAATAATCATCCCCATTAAGTAACGCTGAAATGTATGATAAATCCCCACCTAATGTTTTCTTAACTAAAAATGACCATAATTTCGAGTATTCTTCCTTGATCTCTTTGATATTGTCTCCATAAATCCCCCCTTTTCCGTTTGAACTTCTTACAGGTTTGATACTAATTGCTGGAAAGTATTTAATTAGGTGCTTCATAGTTTGAACCAAATCTTTATTTGAATCGGTCAAAGTTACTGCAGCACCTAGTAATGTTCTATCTTTTATTCTTTTAATATTCTTTAGTATCATTTTATGAGTTCCTAACCCATTATAATCAATTCGATTCAGATCATGTACTTTCTTGATTCCATCAATACTAATGCCAAATAATATACCTGCTTTTCTAAGTCTATCAACTGCATCTAAAGTCAAGAGTGTTCCGTTTGTAACAAGCATAGGTAAAACTTCTTTTCTGACTTCATCACTCTTTAGTTTGCAATACTCACCTATGTCACAAATTAAATCCAAATCAAGAAGAGGTTCACCAGAACCAGTTGGATCAACGCTATATTTTTCTGCATTAGGATGAAGTGAAATTACATAATCTATAAAAGCCTTTGCATCTTCTGTTTTCATTTGATCTGAATCACGTGTCTTTTTAAAACAGTATGTACAGGCCATGTTACATTGTGAAGAAGTGTGAAGGCTGATATAAACTGTCTTAAATAAATCATGATTATATGTTTTTAGTTCTTGAATAGTATCCAACATATGATTATCTTTAAGAAAATCAAGACTTGAAATTTGTAATTTTTGATTTTGGTTTTGATCTACAATCAATTGATTACCATTAATCAAACTAACTATTATCTTTTTATCGTTAAAATCGATTGTTTCATAATTCATGGTTGAGATCCCCCAAATCAAATATATATCATGATATTAATGAAATAAAACGCATGTATAATAACTTATGATTACATTTTATCATGTAAAAATAAAGTGTAGAACTTTTATTGTGGTTGCTTCAATTTGAGAAACCATCAAATGAAAAAATTGTGCATACAAACTCGTACTAAGTCCAAACTTCTTTTCTTCAGCTTGCCAATGGGATTGCATAGTCAACCATTGTGATCTTGCATTTGCTGCACCAGATCCTGAGATTCCAGACATAAAATTATAATCATCACATGGAGCATATTTTTTAC
>JBDREH010000016.1:0-8694 GCA_043819945.1 Bacillota bacterium | reverse complement strand
CAGAAATCTTAGCAACGCCATCAGCGATGTCTACCATGAATTTACCACTGCCGTGCCAACCCCAACCGGCTCCGGTTGCTGCAGGTACAGTTTGATCAATTGAGAAATCACCATTGATGATCTTCAATGTTGAAGGTAGACCACCATCAGATTCTGATATGGTAATAACTCTCGAACCAACTATTTCATTGCCTTGACGGTCTGTGAGTGTATAAGTCAGTGGATAGTATCCTGGTGTATTATAATCAACAGTACCAGTAACAACGATGCTTGCTGGAGTTAATGATTTGTCAATCAAATCAAAGACTGTAATGCCAGCAAATGGATCAAATTCTAAACCTTGCTCAATAGTCTTATCATCAACACCAAACATTAATGGTGCTTCCGTATCTACCAAATAACCAACAAGTTCAATTTCAACATCATCTAGATAGAAAGTAGTTGCTGGGCTATCTGCTTCAACTAAACCTGCGAAGAATGCAAACTTCGTATTATTAAAACCTGCATCTGGAATGGTAAAGACGATTTCATAATCTGCCCATTCTGTTGTTACATCGAAAACTTGGTAGTTCTTAAGTGTCGTGCCTGATTCTAATGAGAATCTAATAGCACGTTCAATATCAACCTTAGCTCTAAATGTAACGCGATAAGTAGCTTCGGTTTCAACAATTAGATTTTGCTGATAGAATTGAGTACCATGAGGAACAGTACCAACATTAGTAACAACTTGAGTCATGATACCACCACTGATGTCAACTGTAAATGTGCCTGCACCATGCCAGCCCCAGCCTAACATAGCAGGTTGAGCATAAGGTACTGATTGATCAACTGAGAAATCACCGTTGACAACAACAAGTGTTGAGTCAAGCATATCTTCAGGAGCTAAAACATGAATTGTTCTTTCATAGGTCGCATCATTTTCTGAAGCATCAGTAACTGTGTAAGTTAAGACGTAATCTCCAACAATAGCTGTATTAACACTACCTGTAACGACGATGTCATCAACTGTTAATTCCTTATCGATGGCATCAGATACAGTAACGTTTTGTAGTGGATTGAATGCGAAGTTTTGCATAACAATATAATCACCAACACCACGAAGAACCGGTGCTGTTTCATCATCGACTGCTATAATAGTTTCAACTGCTACATTATCAAGATAAATTGTAGTAGGTACGCTTGTAGAGCCAACAAGACCCATGAAGAATGCAAACTTACCATTGGTGTATCCTGGTAAAATGTGATCTATTATTACTGTATAGGTTACCCATTCAGTTGTTAAATCAATAATTGTATCAAAACGACGTGATGTACCTTCTTCAAGTGCGAGTTGAATAGGACGTGCGATATCAGCTTTTGCATCAAAAGTGACTTGGTAAATTCTTCCTTGTTCAATGATTCTATTTTGTTGATAGAATTGAACACCATAAGGAACAGTACCTAAGGCAGTGACGTCAATCATTGCTACACCATTGCTAATGGATGCTGTGAATGTACCTGTACCATGCCAGCCCCAACCAGTTTCAGCAGGTTGTGGAAGAGCTGTCAGTTGTTCTGTTTCAAAATCTCCATTGACAACGAGCCAAGTAGAAGGAACGATGCCATCAATAACGGTTATGGTTCTTGTCATTACCTTTTCATTGTAAGAAGCATCAGTTAATGTGTAAGTTAATATATATTCACCTGGAGTATTGCTATCCACTGTACCTGTAACAACGATATCATCAACAGTTAGGTTAACATCCATATTATCAGAAACAGTAACGCCTTGCAGAGGATCGAATGCTTCACCAAGGCTAAGAGTCTTGTCAAGAAGACCGATAATCATTGGAGCTTCTGTGTCTAAACTAGGTTCTTGTTCAATAAACGTAATATTATCAAGATAAATTGTAGTAAGCTCACCAACAATGGAATCATAACCCATCATTGTACCAGCACCGAAAATCAATTTGCCATTGGTAATGGTTGGTGCAGTAACATAGAATTCGATTTCGAATGTTTGCCATTCAGTTGTTAAACTAACACTTTCATCAATATAACCGATATATTGCGCATTTTCAATCTTGACAACCATTGGTCTTGCTGCATCAGCTTTTGCTTCAAATTGTAGAACAAAGCCCAAGCCTTGAGGTATCGTTAGATTAGGTTGTGCGAATTGATTACTCCACCACTGTACGCCAGCTGCGGTAATATCATATTCTAGTACGCCATCAACGATTGTAGCTGTACTTGCTCCGCCTTCTCCAGCCCAGTGTGTCCACGTGCCTTCAAGAGGTTCTGAGAAGTCACCATTCGTAACGAAAAGTTCACTTTCAGGTGGAATTCTCACAATTAATTGCATACTTCCGGTTGCTTCATTGCCAGCAGCATCTTCAACTGAGTAGTTGATTGTGTAAATGCCAGCTACGTTGACATTATATGTGCCTGAAACAACGATATCTGCGCTAATGTTGCCATCGATATCATCGATTGCAGTAACGCCATCTAATGGATCAAATGCCGATCCAACATCTATAACAACATCAGCGATTCCAAATAATAATGGTGGTGTTGCATCGACAGGTTCTTCTTCAATTGGATCATTCTTACATGCCACCAATGAGATTGCAATGAAGAAGATGATAAACAAATAAAACAGCTTTTTCATATTAATTCCTCCGTTTTTTTATATTTACGCATTATGCGCTTTAGATTTTTACTAACTTTCTTAATTTAAACCATCTAATACCAAAGAATGCTCCAACACTTAATGCAGATGCGCTACCAATTGAAATGAGTGTAATGACTAGTGCGCTCATCTGTGGTACTTCAGTAATTGTAATTTGAATGATATCGCTTGCTATTGTAATATCTGTGCCATTTGGCATTGTACTACTAAATGAAGTATAAACATATGCTAATCCTGGGGCGGTTGCTGACGTGATTATTCCATGATTATCGAAGACTAAGCCTGTTCCACCGTCATCGATGATAGTAAAGTTTGGAAGAAGTGGATAGGTGATACCTGACTGTGTTTCAATTCTACCTTTAATCTGCATACCGATGGCATCATCAATTACATATTCATATGTGTAAGCATCAAAAGATACTCGATTGAATGTTTCTTTTAGATAATCCATATTATTGGTAGTAATGCCGCCAACTCCAAAATTGTAGTACTGAACAAATAGATCATGTTCATCAATCGTCCATGGCCATATGGAAATGCCGCGATGGACCAAAGACTTTAAGAATCCTTCTGTCAAAGCTCCATATGATGGATTGAGTGTTGAATTGATTGGGACTACATCAGTAAATGTGTTTGTCAAAGAAGTTATATCGTTTTGTGCGTTAAGAACTGAGCTAGTTAAATGACCATTTGACATTTCAGGCATAACGACATTCATTTCTTCAATGTTTGCAGCACCAAAGCTGATCATAACGATTTGATCGTACATACCTTCTTCATTGATGATATCAGCAAGTATTTGAACGAGTAATGGCTGAGTAGGCTTGATTTCTACGAATATAACAACACCGGTATCCTTAAATGTTAGTATGTACTCTCTAAATGAAGGTATATGTATATCATCTCTGGCTCCAACTGCATCATATAGTGTTAAGGACATGATGTCAGAAAAACGAGAACTAGCAATTGTGTAACTTGGATAATCGGGTGCTGTTCTTATGGTCGTATTATCATGAATAACAACAACCTCCCAGTCAATCGTTAGATGAACGTCAAGTTCAAGAATGTCTGCACCCCTAGCTAAAGATTCAAGTCCTCCTTCAATTGTATTTTCAGGATATAGACTATTTACTCCATCGTATAATCCACGATGAGCTATAACCAAAGGACGTCTAACATGTGTATTTGAATCAAAAGTAGCATATTTTGCATACAAACCTTCATAATCCTGGATAACAATACCGTTTACACCACTTAAGATTGCCTGATATTGACTGATATCATCGTCTTCTACGGAAACCCATACCGTCATCAGACGTTTTTGCATATAGAATGTCAAGTCTTGAGTGAGTAAATGACTAGGGATGATTGATGCTACAGCTTGAGCAGTATTGGTTGCACGTCTCACATCCATCAGATCTTCTTCATTTAATGATGTGACATCAGTCATTGGAAAATTGAGTACACCACGCATCAGACTATGAGCAGCTCTTGCTGCAAGAATGACATCTCCAGATTCGGAGATAATGAAACTATCAAATATTCTATACATCTTGAGATCCTCACCTAGAAGTGTAGCAATATTCATGTCATCCGTATAAAAAGCAGGAATAACTTTACCATTGACCGCTGAGAGTGTTTCAAGTAAGGTCATAATGACTGTACCATCTTCGCCGATAACATCAAGATCTTCGTTAATTCTGAAAATAAATGTAGCTGGTCTAATGTTTGCATCGATTTCTGCTAACTGATCTGTGCTATTGAACCATGTTAAGACTGTTGCAGGTGCAACTATACCGGTTTCGGGCTGATAAACGTCAGCAACCGGCAAGAAATTATATGACTCACCTTCGATATATGTTTGTGGAAGTGTAATTCTAATATTGTCATAATATACTGTAACGTTATCAGCTTGCACGCCTATGCGTCCATGTGTATACTCATATGCGGAATCATAATTGATCAAGACACTGCCATTAATAGACTCAATAACATTTGTAGCCAAAACGTCGATAGTTAAATGATAGGTGCTAGCAGGATCAATAACTTCTGTATAAGCAGCAGTTGCAGGAACATTCCATGCCCCTTCGATACGCTTTGCGAATTCAACACCGTTTGCAGCAGTAGCATCTTGACGGATTGCCATTTGAAAATAATTTTCTGTTGTATATCTAAACAACACAGAAGTCCATCTAGAAACATTCGCTGCAGCAGTCATTCGCATATCAGTTTCAATGACATAATTCGTGAAACCTGATAAATATGCAGGGAAAAGAACTATGGTTGATGGGCTGAGCATCAAGCGTTCATTGCTTATAGCTGCAGATCCTCCACCTTGACCCAGATTATTGTATAAATTAAAACCCGCAGGCAAAGCACCATTGGACATACCTGTGAAATCTTGTTCATAAATGATATATTCTGTAGCTTCAGCTAATTTTGTGATGAAATACAAGGTCATCTGAGTACTTTGATAATTAAATAATACCGGAAAGACACCGAGCTCATCAATTGACACAGAAGTAGAAGTGATTGTAACTGCTGGATTCGCACTTGATAAGGATGCTGCACTTAAGAAAATTTCTCCAAATGCTCCTTGAATCTTAAGCGATGTCAAATCAATGACTTCATTAACGTCTGCAAGGACGTGGTTTCTTGTGGTTGTAATGGTTTGATGGGTTGTTGCAGCACTTGCATTTTCCAACACACTCCAATCTCCAACTACCACCATCAATGTTAAAATTAAGAATAAAATAAACAATTTCTTAAACATTTTACCCTCCTAATGTACTTTGAGAAAACGGTTTCCCAAGTTTTGAAAAAAATAAGGTTGATTGCTAAACATGAGAAAACGGTTTCCTAGTGTCTATAAAAATAAGTGTTTTTTGACATTAGTCTTTGAACACTAGTAATGCATATATTTGGTGTATGCGTTTACACAGCAATTATATCTTTTTTAGTTTTGAATGTCAAACATTAAAATTTATTTAATTTGCTTTGTTGATTCACGTTCAATTAATTTGACTGGAATATACGTAATTTCTTGTCTTTTTGATAGTTTTTGATTAATTGAAAGGAGTAATTCTTCAGCTGCACGCTCACCAATCAATTTGGTATCCTGAAGGATGGTTGTAAGAGTAGGATTGAAATTTTTAGAAAACGCGATATCATCGTATCCGATGACCGAAATATCTTTTGGTACATCTACTCCCATACTATTAAGACCACGGATGACACCGAAAGCGATGACATCACTATTAATAATAATTATTTCTGGAAGAATCTTTCTTTGCGCGATTTCTTGACCTACTGAAAAACCACTTGTAAAACCAAAGCCATCAGTGGTGATGATATCATCTTGATTATATGGGATATTTCTTACGCTCATTTCTTTTTCAAAATAGATTGTACGAATATCAAAAGATCGTGCAGTTTTTGGTCCTGTGACCATAACAATCCTTCTAAATCCTAGTTTTATAGCGTGTTCAATGGCTAGTTGAACACCTTGATTGTCGTCACATATTACAGAATGAAGATTTGGCATGACGATATCTGTTGAAATACAAGGATATGAGCTATTGACGACTTCAATAATATTTGGGTTATTGATGTTACCCATTACAATCAAAATACCATCAACCTTTTTAATCTTGCACCACTCGAGATAAGTGAGTTCATTTGAGCCTAATTTACTTACGATCATTACAACATCATACCCTTGTTTAGCCACATAATCCTTAAAGGATTGAAAAATGCGCGAGAAAAATGGATGCTCGAATCCAATGAGTGAAATATCTGAATAGATGACACCTATCGTCCAACTTTTCTTTGAACTCAAAATTCTCGCATTCGACATTGCAATATAACCGGATTCCTTAACGTATTTTAAGACACGCTCTCTAGTTTCAGAGCTAATCCGACCCGTATTATTGACAATCTTAGATATAGTACTCGGAGAAAGATTCAAATCTCTCGCAATATCAACAATTTTCTTATTCACAAAAATACCTCATTTCCATTATACAATAACATTTAAAATTTCAGTGATTTTGATGTATAATATTAACGTTACCCAGACTTAAGATGGAGGTGTTAGCATGGCAAATATTCAAGAAAGAAATCGAAAAATTAAGCATCCAAGATATTTAGCATCTAGTAAGAAAGATAACGAAAAGCATATTACACTAAAAGAAGAATCGCTTTATAAACCTTTACTGATTACATTTATGATATTTTTAATTGCAATGATTATTATATTTCCCATTTCAATTTTTGATGAAATGATTCCTGAAGTGATGTCATTTTTAAGAAGACTCATCGGCTGGATGAGCCTATCAGCAACAGCAACACTTTTAATTTTACCAATATCCGTTTTTGATGTTGAACTGATTAGAATTTTCTCCAGTTCTAATATCTACACCGATTGGTTTGTGGTCTTTGTTGTTTTATTTGCTGTATTCTCAGATACGCTATTCGCATTTATTGGATATCGTTTCACAAAAACATTACGTAAACTTTTTGCTCGAAAAGCAAAAAAAAGTGATATTCAAAAATCGAATGAAAAACTTCAAAAATATGGAAATCTCGGGATGTTTTTCTTTTCATGTACACCATTACCATTCACATTGGCAATCTATACTGCAGGTGCAGTTAGACTAAATAGAAGAGGATTTTTGATTGCGGTATTTTTAGGTAGACTTGTCAAGTACACAGTTATTGCTTTATTTTTAAGAGTGTTTGGGATAAACCTTGTTGAATTGGGTCAAAACCTATTGACAGCAATATTGGGATAGAAATGAGGACCTGTGGTCCTTTTTTTAATTATAGGATTTTCATATGGAAAACTTGCTGTTTCCACATCCATGATATATAATGAGTTTGAAAGTAGTGTGATTCAGATGGCAAGTATTATTGAAGTAGCAAAAAAAGCAGGTGTTGGGATTGCTACAGTATCTAGAGTAATCAATAATTCGGGATACGTTAAAAAAGAAACAAGGGAAAAAATTGAAGCTGTAATCAAAGAAGTTGGGTATGTACCTAACGAAATTGCACGTAGTATGACGCTACAAAAAAATAACATCGTGGCTTTCATTCTTCCCAATAGCACCCATCTTTTTTTTGGTGAGTTGCTCTATCATGTAGAAGAAGAGCTCTTTGAAAATGGATATAAGCTGATGATCTGCAATTCCAGCATGAAAAAGGAAAAAGAAATCGCATATATTGACTTACTCAAAAAAAACAGAGTGGATGCGATTATCCTATTGACAAATAACGATGTCGAAGAATATTTGGATAAGAGGTTGCCAATTATTTCATTTGATCGAACTTTTAAGGGAGTTCCGTATGTCACATCCGATAATACTACGGGTGGTAAACTTGCTGCACAGCATTTAATTAAAAAAGGATGCAAACATATGATGTATATCGGCGATGACGCTCAAGGTGCACACACCCAAGTTACTACTGAAGTAAGTAAACGCAGAATTGCTTTCTTTCAAGAACTGAAAAAGCATGGTTTTAAGGATGGCATCAATATCGAATATCCGTTGGGAAATTATATATACATACCAGATTATATTCACGAAATCATCAATTCACATCCAGAAGTTGATGGCATATTTTGCGTCAGCGATTCTGTTGCCGCAGAAGTCATTAAAAATTTGGAAAGACATGGCAAAAGAGTGCCTGAGGATGTGAAAGTCATAGGATTTGATGGAGGTAGAAGCTTCATCAATTTGGGGAAAAGAATTACCTCCATTGGACAATCTCCGAAACTAATTGCTCAAGCCATGCGGGAGATTATTCAAGATTATTACAACAAAAAAGAAGTTAAAAATATTATGGTACCAGTTTATTTTGAAGAAGGAGATACGGCCTGACCGTATTTTTTTTATTTAATAGGAAATTCTAATGACATCTATACATCATATACTATCTACATACATTATAAAGTAATTGGTAAATTCACTCACCCTTTTTTACCTGAAAAATGGTATAATTAACCTATAGAAGGGGGGTGAAATAAC
>JBDREH010000015.1:0-3338 GCA_043819945.1 Bacillota bacterium | reverse complement strand
CAATTGTTTTGGGTTAAAATAAGGTTGATTTAATTGTGTATTTGTCATACTTCAATTATATCAAAAATCCACCCTGGCTTCCAGAGTGGATTTTACTTTTATTGGGATGTTAACGATTCTGTTTCGTTACAGCCTCTTATTCTTATATTCAATATCCTTAAATATAGGTTCTGCATCTACTGATTTACTGCCATCCTTGCGGATGCCGTAATTCTTTGTTTTATAACGTTCTCTGACGATTTTATGAAAGAACAACAAGTAAGTAACGATTGCTACAATTAAGACGTAGACGAGCATTGTGCGCCATATAAGCCAATTATATGGGTTCATGTCTCCACGATCGTCGTTAAGATTGAAAGTTATCATTTCTATTTCAGAAGGAACATCATTTTCAAATTGTAATCTCAATCTGTAATCATTAACATTTATAGCTAAGGTGGCATCTTTATTGAGTGCACTTTCACTAGTTGCAACTGCTGTTGCAAGAAACAGTGGAGATTCGTTATAGATTAGATTTTTATCATCGTCTACTTCTCGATTTGAATATTCAACTTCGATACGTGTAAGATTAGCAAAGGCATCCTGATTGGGAACCTTTAAATAATCTTCTGCATCAAATAAGAACAATACAGGAACATTGTAATACGCAAATGGCTGCAAGGAATCGAAGTAGATACTACCTCGATTGGTTAATTCTTCACTCACCATCAAGGTATTTGTATCAAGTTCAACATTGATTTTAATAATAGGATCTTCTAAAGTGGCTCCATCTTCAACAATTAAAACATGATTTACTAAGATCATGAAACCATCATAATAGGTGTTATCAGACATAATACCGATGGCATATGCGCGTACCGTGATTTGAAAATCACCATCATCTTTTATATATTCATATAAAATAGGAGATTCGCGGTAGTAATCAATACCCATCAATGTGTTAATTCCATTTAAGAATACTGTATCATCGTCAATGTACTCTGAAACATTGTCATTATAGTATTCTTGTAATTTTGAGTAATAGGCATAACTATAAATCTGCAACGATAAAATGGATATGATCATTACGTAAAGTGCTCGTCCAATCCATTTAAGCATAATATCACACCTTTCTAGAATAGAATACAAGAAATGAAGACAATTCACAACTAAAAGAGCAAAAATTACATAATTTCACTTTACAAAAGGGAAAATTATTGTATAATAATAGTTGCGCTATCGTATGGCGGTTGTGGCGAAGTGGTTAACGCATCGGATTGTGGTTCCGACATTCGAGGGTTCGATTCCCTTCAGCCGCCCCATTTTTTATTGATAGGCCCATAGCCAAGGGGTAAGGCAAGGGACTTTGACTCCCTCATTCGTTGGTTCAAATCCAGCTGGGCCTGCCATTTTAATGATTAAGCTCTTCAGACAGGGCTATAGCCAAGGGGTAAGGCAAATGGCTCTGACCCATTGATCGTTGGTTCAAATCCAGCTAGCCCTGCCACATTAAGCAAAAGTAGGAACAATCGTTTCTATTTTTTTATTTCAAGTAATTGTTTGTGTCCTTTTCTACTATAAAGCAGGAGGAAACAATATGAAAAAAGTGATTTTAATCGCATTAATATTAGGTATTGGATTATTATTTTGTAGATTTGAGGTAAGAGCGGAAGAATTAGATACGTATCCGTTAGGAAAAAACTATTTGGATTTAAGTAATCTTTTGATGAAAACGGGTGACTCTGGATGTGCATATACCGAAAATCCCATCTTGGTTAAACCATTTCACCAATACACGATTGTCTTGGACTATGAGTTTTTAGGCCAACACACCAATTGGTTAGGTGATATCTATGTTGGAATTGAAGAGTATCCAACACATGAATCTTATGATCTACTCATCTTTGGTGATCAGTTGAATGAAAGAGCATACGTTGAATTTACACCAACAGAAGACTATATTCACATCACAAATCTACCAATGCTCCCCACAAGTTATGATGCGATACTCTATGAGGGACTATATGCTGATTTTTCAGGGTTTGAGCCCTATATTGATGCAAATGAAGAAATGGAATATCACGGTGTTCTCCCTATCGATTATGATGAATCTATGACAGTTGAACAAATTCAGTCATACATCCATGCAGAAGATCCATATGGAAACCCACTTTCAATTTCAATCGAATCAGATAACTATTCAACGGGAACCAAAGTGCCGGGTAGCTATCAAATGGTGTTTATGACGAACTATAATCAGATTGCAAAGAAATATTATTTAGAAGTTCGGGTTTTTGATCAAACAGCACCTTTGATTCTAGATCCAGGAGTCATTAGCATTCCATTAAGTGAGAAAGTAAGTTTAAATGATATCAAACAGATGATTAGCGTATCTGATAATGTGGATCTAATCTCATCAAGTGACTTAATAGTGATTGAAGATACATATTCGTTAGCAAATTCTGTCGGATCTTATGCGATTACCGTACAAGCAATAGATTCAAGCTTAAACGTATCAACCTTAGAGATTCAAATTCTTTTGGTTGACTTGAACGGGCCCACAATCACAGGTCCTAGTGCTATTTATCTTTATACTTCAGACACACCTTTGACCAACCAGCAAATTCAAGATTATTTTACATTTGTTGATGATGTTGATGGTAGCAATGTGACCGTTCAATTCATTAGCGATGCCTATCATCAGAATCAATTGCCTGGAGTCTATGATATGACCGTCAAAGCTTCGGATTCCCAGTTAAATTATAAGCTAATGAATTTTAAGATTCATGTGATAGAAAATAAGGGACCCATCTTTTCATCTGATGAAATTATCTTGAGCGTTGCTGCTGCTGAAAGTATGACCGAGCAGGATCTGATTGATTGGTTTGTTACGCATACCCTTTCACTTGGATATAGCATTTCAAATGTACACATCATTTTTAATGAATATGAGAATCACGAAAATGAAGATGGAAATTATTATGTTTATCTAAACTATGAAGTCGATGGAACGACACATCTTTCAAGGGTAAGAATAGATGTGATTAATGAGGAAAACCCAACGAATTTTATCCCTTATTTTGCCATCGGTATACCAACAATTATTGGAATTTCTGCACTTTTTGTCATAAAAAGAAAAAAATAAATGAATATATTAAAAAGAATTGACTCTCTTTAAAAAAAAGGGTATAATTCTTTTTGCGCGGGTATGGCGAAATTGGCAGACGCACTAGACTTAGGATCTAGCGCCGCAAGGCGTGCAGGTTCAACTCCTGTTACCCGCACCACAACTACACAAAAGACGACTTTGTCGTTTTTTTATTTAATAGGAAATTGTATTTGCATATAAATATAATAAT
>JBDREH010000014.1:0-26134 GCA_043819945.1 Bacillota bacterium | reverse complement strand
ACAAGAGTTCATGCCACTACCAATTATGCTAGCTAATCAGATATCCAAAGAAATGGATAAAATTCGCAAAGAACAATATTCACATATCTTTGGTCCAGATGGCAAATGTCAGGTGTCAGTTATATACGAAAATGGAAGACCAAAGAAAGTTCAAACCATCGTTGTTTCAGCACAAACAAAATCCTGGATTAGAAGAGAACTATATGAAGATATCATTATCAATGAAGTCTTAACAAAAGTATTTGATGATCATGCGATCAAAGAGGCTGAGATTCTAATTAATCCAACAGGTGAGTTTGTTGTTGGTGGACCTTATGCAGATTCAGGATTAACAGGTAGAAAGATTATTGTTGACACTTATGGTGGGTATGCAAAGCATGGCGGCGGAGCTTTTTCTGGCAAGGACGTAAGCAAGGTTGATCGCAGTGCGGCTTATTATGCCAGATTCGTAGCAAAAGCCGTTGTAGGGGCAAATTTGGCCACACACTGCGAGATACAGATAGGTTATGCAATTGGTATAGCAAAGCCAGTAAGTGTATATGTGAATACATTCAACACAGGAGTAACAGGCGATGGCAAAATTCAAGACCTTGTTAACCAAATATTTAATTTCAGACCACAACACATTAAAAAAGAACTTGAGCTAGATAACGTCAAGTTCCAAGAATTAGCAACTTATGGACACTTTGGTAGAGAAGATTTAAATGTTCGTTGGGAACATGTAGATGATAAAATTACCGAATTGAGAAAGCTATATGAGAAAGCCTAAAGAACTGCACAGATTTTATAAGTCAATTTCTTGGCAGGTAGCAAGAGAAATCAAGATAAGAGATGCTCATGGTAAATGCGAACGTTGTGGGGCATTGGGAGAAGATGTCCATCATAAAACAAGACTTGCAGTTCAAAATGTAATGGATACTTCAATCAGTTTGAATCAGGGTAACTTAGAGCTGTTGTGTAAGAAGTGTCATAACGCAGAGCATAAGCGATTCTCGAAGTCACAACAATTCGATAAAGATGGAAACTTACTTGGTTAAATGATATAATTAAATCAAATTATATTTAATTAAATTGGAGGAGATTGTATGAAAGGACATGTTGACTATACAAAAGATGAACTTTTTATGGCATTATTTAATCAAGTTGGTAACTTTGTGGATCACTTTGATCCAAAAAACAAAGACATATATTATACTATCCATCAGTTCAGGTATATAGTTCATATAAATGGAAGTTTAATTGAAAGACGTCTTGAGTTGCTGCATTCGAAATTGAGTGACACTGTTACAGAAGTTAGTTTTAATTTTCCACCTGACTATAAGATGATAACTGATAAAGCCGATGTCTATATAAGTCAGTTGAGTTTAAGGTTTTCGTAACCCCCCCCATCAATACAAATTAATATACCTAAGGGTACCGTACAGGTGGGCAATTAAAAAACACGAGCCATATTTTTTGAAAATTCAGTTTTTGAAAGAGGATGATGAAATGGAAGACCTAGAAAAAAGCTTTTTAAACGTTCTGTTATTAACTCATGGGATCACTGAAAAAATAAATAAGAAGTTTATTGAGATGAAGGGTACTCCTAATCAATTTATAGATGAATTCCCATCTTATGCTGACTTGAATCAACTGATGTATCACTCATCACTTCTTCAAGCACGTAAGCTATGGGAAGCTAAACTATACTATGATTTGTCAGAAGATGAATGGATCAAGATTAGAATATTTAGACATGAGATTGTTCACTCAGATAAAAAGAGCAAGCAAAATCTTAAAGTAATAGGTGATTTGAATTTCGAGTTGATTCCTATTTTAAACAAGATAAGCGAAGCCATTTATCAAAAATACAATCTCAATGGCAATTTAGAGTATGAGGAATATGTTAATAAATACCTAAAAGATATAGAGAATCTCTAAAAACTATCTAGTCACTACGGTGGCTTTTTATTTTATTGAAAGTGAGCGAATAGGATGGCTGTGATTGATAAAGTACAAATTGAATATGATAGATTAAAGACACTCTTTATATCTGTGGAACAATCCAAAAGCGAACTTGTAGATAATTTAATCAATCAAGCTGCATTTATGAAAGTGGAACTTGATAAGTTACAAGAACAAATTCGAAAACATGGTGCTATCCAAATATCAATTAAGGGAATGCAACGACAAACCGAAGCAGCCAAATACTATACAAAACTTGTGAATTCTTATGGAACAGTTATTAAAACACTTAATACAATTCTTGGAACACAAGTAGATGATGGAGATGATGCATTTGATGAATTTCTTAAGAGAGCAAACAAATGAATTATTTAATCGAATATTACAATGAAATTGAAAAAGATAACATCATAGCTGGAGAAGAACTTAAAACTCAATTGAATCAACTCATTGAAGATTTGAATCATCCAGCATATATCTTTGATGAGAAACCAGGCAATTTAAGAATCGATTTTATTGAAACCTTTTGCAAACACACCAAATCACCATTCAATGGGTTACCTTTTATTTTAGAACTTTGGGAGAAGGCATTAATTCAAACAGCATATGGATTTAAAATGGCTGATTCAGGACTTAGAAGATTCAATGAAGTTATATTACTGATTGCTCGAAAGAATGGCAAGACTACTTTTGTTGCAGGTATCGATTTAGCTGAATTCTTTCTATCAAGTGGTGGTGTCGATATTGTTTGTGCTTCTAATACAACAGAACAAGCTAATATTCTATTTGAAGAGATTAATAATATGAGGGAACAATCTCCTGCTTTATCAAAAGAAACCAGAAGCAAAAAGAATATCTTTCACATCTATTCTCCAAAAACAAAAAACAAGATAAAGAAACTATCAGCCCAATCAAGAAACAAAGATGGATATAACATCGAAGTAGGGTGTATTGACGAAGTTCATGAGATGACCGATTCAAAAGTCTATGATGCGATCAAGCAATCTCAATCAACCAAAAAAGAACCACTCATATTTATCATAACCACTGAAGGAACAACCATCGGTGGTTTTTTAGATAGCAAACTAGACTATGCGAGAAAGATGTTGAAAGGTGAAATCCAAGATGAAAGAGTACTTGCCTGGTTATATACTCAAGACTCAACAAAAGAAATCTATGAAGATATATTGACATGGCAAAAGTCAAATCCTAGTATTGGTGTAGTTAAAACTCCTTCATACTTAGAAGATGTCATGAACAAATCAAAGCATGATTTATCGACAAGAGTAACGATGCTTTGTAAGGATTTCAATATCAAACAAGCAGACTCTGGCTCTTGGTTATCGTTCGAAGATTTAAATAATGAAGATGCTTATACAATTGATGAGTTAAGAGATTCTTATGCAATTGGTGGTGTTGATCTTTCTTCAACGACAGATCTTACTGCAGCAGTTCTAGTGATTCAAAAAAGAGATAGCAACAAAAAATATGTTATTCCACATTTCTTTATGCCAAGTGAAGTAGTAGAGAAGAGAATCAAAGAAGATAACGTACCCTATGATATTTGGATCAAGAAAGGTTTTGTAACGTTATCTGAAGGAAATCAAAATGACTTTAGTTTGGTTACTCAATGGTTCATGAAGATGATTCAAACATATGGCATTAGACCATTATGGGTTGGATATGACCCCTGGAACTCACAATATTGGATTAAAGAAATGGAAGACTTAGGATTTAACATGGATAAAGTCAGACAAGGTATTTACTCACTATCTGAACCGATGAAAATCTTGGAAGCAGACTTAAAAAACAACTTAGTGAATTACAACAATAATCCAATCATGAAATGGTGTTTGTCTAACACACAAGCGAAGGTTGATTTAAATGGTAACATTCAACCATCGAAGTTAAACTCGAAATACAAAAGAATTGATGGAACAGTTGCCTTAATCATTGCTTATGTTATTTTAAATAGATACAAGACAGATTACGAGAATATGTTATAGGAGGTGCACATGGGTCTCATTAAACGAAAGCAAAAAACTGGATCATTTGATGCACTCCAGTTAATTAGTAATTTAAATACATTTTATACACCATTTGGAACGAATATTTCAAAGAGTGATGTAGTCAAAATTTGTATAGATCGAGTGGCTAGCCAATGTGCTAAACTCAAACCTAGATTTATCAAAACTGAAAATGATAAGACAGTGACTGAGAAAAAAGGTCGACTGTCTTTTCTTTTGAAGTATAAGCCAAACGAAATCATGACACCTTATGATTTTATTTACAAGACAATCACATTATTGCTACTGAATGATAATGCGTTTGTTTATCCGAAATTTGATAAGGATTCTGGAGAACTATTAGGTATCTATCCTTTACGACCAATTACTGTTGAAATTATTGTGGATAGTACAGAATCATATTTCATTAAGTTTTTATTTGATAATGGAGATTCTTATATTCTACCTTACGATAATATAATCCATTTGAGACGCCATTTCGGACAAAACGATATCTTTGGTGGAACAGGATCAACAGGTGATCATGAAGCGATTCTAAAGACAATCTCAATTAATGATAGCTTGCTTCAGGGAATCGATAATGCTGTTAAGTCATCCATGCAAATTAAAGGTATAATCAAGATGAATGGGATGTTATCAGAGGTAGATAAGAAAAAACAACGAGATCTATTTGATGCAGCACTTTCTGAATCTATTAGTATGAAAGGAAGTTCAATCATACCGATTGATTTGAAGTCGGAATATATACCTTTACAAGTCGATCCTAAACTGATTGATAAGGATACGCTTCAATTCTTGCAAGCTAAGATCCTAGATTACTTCGGAGTATCTGTTCCAATATTCACAAACAAATACACAGAAGATGAGTATAACTCATTCTACGAGTCAACGATAGAGCCTCTTGCTATTCAATTAAGCGAGGCTTTTTCTTTAGGGTTATTAACTGAGAATCAATTAGAGCGTGGAGAGCAAATTATCTTTTATAGTGAAAGATTGCAATACGCATCATGGAATACAAAAGTTAATGCCATTGAGAAACTAATGAGTCTTGGCATCATGTCACTGAATGAATCAAGAGCATTGTTGGGATTAGAACCAATTGAAGGTGGAAACAAACGACTTCAATCATTAAACTTTGTCGATGCAGATAAAGCAAACCAATATCAAGTAGGAACTACGGAGGAAAAGCCAAATGAAAATAACAGTTAATGGGAAGATATCAGAAGAAGCATTAAAAGTTATCCTGGAAACACAAAAACAAAAATCAATCATCATAGATGATTATTGTAAAAAAGAAAAACTAGAGTCACTATTCTATAAGGACTCTGAGCTTGAATACGAATATCAGAAGACTGAGAAACAACCCGTTATAAAATCAAAGAAAGTTGAGGTTAGACATGATGATCAAGGAAACTAGGCTCGCAGATGTTACGCTTCATGAAGAAGATGACAAAATGATATTAGAAGGCTATGCGCTAGTCTTTAATAATGAAACACTAATCGGTGATGAAGAATATGGTTTCATGGAAGAAATCGATTCAAGAGCACTATCAGAAACTAAAATGAAGGACGTTCCTATGAAATACAATCATATGGACTCCTTTTTAATTATCGCTAGAACCAAGAATCAATCCTTATCACTTACAGTTGATAGTATTGGACTCAAAGTACGTGCTGAGTTACTGGATACCAATACGAACCAGGATATCTATAAAATGGTAAGAAGTGGCTTATTAGACAAGATGAGTTTTGCCTTTACTGTGGATGAACAAGTATGGAACAGGGAAGGTAGAATTCCAAAAAGAACCATTACAAAGATTGAACGTTTGTATGATGTGTCGGTTGTGGATACACCAGCATATGATGCAACTTCTATATACGCTCGTTCTTTAGAATCTATGGAATTAGAACTAAAGGCTATGGAATTAGCTGAGCAGGAACAAAGATCAAGTATTATCAAAAAACGCATCAAAATTAAAACACAAATCTAAAAGGAGAAATCAAACTATGAATCTAGAATTAAGACGAAAAGAAATCGAATCAAGACTGACTGAAATCAGAGGTCTTGTCGATAATGAAGCAGATATTACCAAACTTGAAACGTTAGAAACTGAAACAACTAATCTTCAAGAAGAACGAAGTGTCATCGATAAGAAAATGGCCATCGCTAGCAAAGCAGAAATCAAGCCAATTGTAATCGACAACCGCACAAAAATTGATAAAGAAAAACTAGAACAACGTGGGGCTAGCTTACGTGAAAGTCGTGTCATCCAAGTATCAAGCGAAGAAATCTTGTTACCTGAACATACAGCATCCGGATTAGCACCTATTCCATTTGCTCAAGTATCGACATTAGTTGATCGCGTGAATGTGATCAATCTAAATGGTGGAGAAACATACAAGAAATCATTTGTTAAAGCGAATGGTATTGCTGGTACGACTCTTGAAGGACAACCATACAGCGAAACTGAACCTGCATTTGGTTACTTAACAATTTCTAAAGTTAAGATTACTGCTTATACAGAAATCACAGAAGAACTTGAAAAATTACCATCTATTCCTTATCAAGCAGAAGTATTACGTAACATCAACATCTCATTGAAAAAGAAAATCAGTGAACAAATCTTAAGAGGTGCTGGAACAACTAATACTTTTACCGGTATCTTTAGTGATGCTGCAGTTGCACTTGCTGATAAAGCAGCTCTTGAAATTGAAGCCATTACTGATTCAACACTTGATGACATTGTCTTTGCTTACGGTGGAGATGAAGAAATCGAAGGTGGAGCCGTACTTATCTTGAATAAGAATGATTTGCGTGCATTTGCAGGACTTAAGACACAAGAAGGCCGCAAAGTACATACAATCGATTATGTGAATAAAACGATTGATGGCATTCCTTATATCATCAACTCTCATTGTAAAGCTATCGCTGATAGTAACACTGTAGCTGGTGAATATGTAATCGCATATGGTGCGCTTAAGAATTACGAAGTGCCAGTGTTCTCTCCAGTTGAAATTGGTAAATCAACTGACTACAAATTCAAAGACGGTATCATCAGCTACAAAGCATCAGTATTTACTGGTGGTAACGTAGTTGGATATAACGGATTCCTACGTATCAAAAAGAAAGCCGCAGCCTAATAGCTGAAGCTATTTAAAATTATAAGAAAGGATTGATCTCATGGCAATACTAAACATTGTAAAAAAAGCACTACTCATACCACTATCAGAATCTTTTGCTGACGATGAGCTCTCTACTCATATAAGTAGTTGCAAGGCATACTTGACGAGTTGTGGGATTGATCCTTCTTATATTAATGATGAATCGAATCCAATGGTTAGCACTGTGATTATTATCTATGCGAAGACGTTTTTTGGCTTCAAGAATGACGGAAGTGCAAAAGAACTACCGAAGACATTTGATATGTTGGTGGGACAAATTGCATTAACAAAGGGAGTACAAGAAAATGTATCCTAATTCACCAAACATCAGATTGCAATTACTAACTATGGATTTGGTTCAAAATTCTATTGGATTGTCTACATATCAACTTCAAAGTTTCAAAGAAGTAGTAGGTATTAATTTCAGTATTACATCGAACGAATATTATGAAAGTAAACGATCAGACATCAAAATTGATATAGCACTTAAGATTCAGAGTTTCTTATACGATAACAGCAAGTATGCAGATGTTGCAGGAGTTATCTATAAGATTGAACGAACTTATCAAATAGGACAGTTTATAGAACTTTATATGAGCAGAACCAAAATCAGAAAGAGTGATATCATTGGTTACGCTTGATGATCTAGGCATTGCTATATCCAACATGGTAAATGATTATGCACAAGAAGTTATTGTCAAACTTGAAAAGAAGCTAGATGAAACAGCAGAGGAAATTGTAAAGTATATCACTGCACATGCACCAAGAAGTGGTGGTTCTAAACCCTTTGCTGATTCATTTATTGCTGAGCCTCAAGGCAGTGGTATCAATAAGACAATCGCTATCTTCTCAAATGAAAAAGGAAAATTGACTCACTTACTTGAATTTGGTTTTACACATCGTAGTGGAAAATATGTAGGCCCTAGACCATTTATGCGTCCAGCCTTTGATTTGTTAACACCAAAGATGCTAGAAGATATTAAATCAATTATTGAAAGAGGTGATGATTAATGCAGGAAAAACTAGAAAACCTATTTAATACTCTTAACTCTGCATTGCCTGGAAAGGTATCGTATGGAACAAGAGAAGGATTAGAAGATGATCCGAATTATATCATTTACCAAGAACTCAGTAATCGAGCAATCGTTTATGCAGATGATAAAGCCTTAGCAAAAGTAGCAACCTTTCAAGTAAGTTTAATCACTGAAAAGAAGGACCTATCAATTGAAGATAGACTAGAAGCGTCCCTATATACTATGGGATATGAATTTGAATTATTATCTGAATTCATCAATGAAGATGGATCAGTTAACAGAGTATATGAAATCAAACAGGAGGTATTTTAAATGAGTAATAAAGTAACATTTGGTTTAACAAACGTACACTATGCACTCGCTACTCAGGCAGAAGATGGTAGTTGGACCTTTGCAACACCTAAGCGTTTAGAAGGCGCACAAGAAATAACTACTGAAGCAATCGGTGGAAGTACACAAGTTTATGCTGATGATAAAGTAATTGCAACCCTAGTGTCTAATTCTGGAACTACTGTAACGCTTAAATTTACAGAAGTTGATGATGTATTTAAGAAGGATATCTTTGGTGTCCTAGAAGATACAAATGGAAACTTAGTAGAGGTAGTAAATAGCGAAACAAAGACCTTTGCACTAGGTTATGAAATTCAAGGTGATATCAAAGCAAGACGTATTTGGTATTTCTTATGTACAGCGACTCCATCTGGTGATGCTAGTAAATCGAAAGCTGATTCTATTGAAGCAAACTCGATCACTTTAAACATTACAGCAAGACCAATTGAATCAGGTAGCAACTTAATCTTAAGAGTAATAGCAGGTGTAGGAGATACAAACTATGTAGCTTTCCTTACAACAGCACCATCGCTACCAACATTTAATTAAGGAGATAATCTAACATGGAAAAAACACTCAAACTGGGTGATACAGATTATCGCCTTCATTCATCACTATTTACGATTATTGATTATCGCAACGTGTTCTCAACAGAACTATTTAGTGATATAAAGAAACTAGAAAAGTCTAGTTCCCAAAAAGAAGATGATCTATCGACAGTGATTGACACCATCTTCCGGATTATCTATGTGTTACATCGACCTTTCAGCAAACAATCTTATAACGACTTTTTGATGTCATTGGATTTTTCTATTTTAAGTAATCAAAACGAGCTTGAAAATCTGACGAATACGATAGGTGAAATGCTTGGTACCTTTCAAAAAGGGTCAGCAAGCAAGGGGAGTCTCAAATGACTCTGACTCTCAAAACATAACAGCAAATATCATATTTAATCTTGCACATTTAGGTATTTCTATTGAAGATACAAAGAGTTTTAACTTAGATACTTATTTTGAAATTGTAGGACTTGAAATGAATGTGATAAATGGAACCCAATCAAATAAAAGAGCTACTCAAACTGATATAGATTTATTCTTATTATGATTATTGTCATAAGTGTCATTCTTTGATATAATAATCTTAAGTAAAAGAACAGGAGTTGAGGTAATGATTGGCGAAATATTAATAAGCATTCTTCTCGGAATAATTGGTCCTGTTTTCACTACCTTTGCAACAATAATGCTTATCACTATAATAGGTCAGCTATTGAAAGATAATATTGAAAAAGGATTATATTCAAATGCAAAGATTTTTATCATATTAACTAATATAATTATGTTTTTTACCTTGATGAGTAATTCGACAAAAGGTGAAGGTGGAACAATAAATATTGTCTTAATAACTGTAACATGGGCTATCAGTTTATTTGTTGTAATAAAGAAATTATCAAAAAAAGAAGACTAGAATTTAAAAGTAATTAATGAAGGTCAATAAGCACATCAAACGATGTGTTTTTATTTTGCATTGGAGGTGAATATTTTGGCAGAAACAGTTAAAGGGTTAAATATTAAACTAACACTTGATGGTAAAGATCTAGAAAATGATTTAAATGGTATTAAAAAAGAACTTAAAGAACAACAAAAAGATCTGAAAGCCATTAATACTAACCTGAAATATGATAGTACGAACCTAGATCTTTGGAAAGAAAAGCAATCTAAACTTAACGATATTTTAGTTCAAACAAAAAAGAAACTTGAAACGCAGAACCAAGAACTTGAAAAAGCTAAAAAAGCTGTTCAACTAGGCGATATAAGTCAAGAAGAATTTAATAAGATGAAACGCAATGTCTCCTATTCAGAAGCAGAAGTTTCAAAGTTAAACAATGAGTTAGGTAAAACTGCTGATAAAATCAAACAACTAAGTAATGCTAATTTTGAGAAAATTGGTAAACTTGGTTCAACACTTACAAAATCCGTAACGGCTCCTATATTAGGTGCCGTTGCGGCTTTAACGGCATTCTCTGTTAAGACTGCATATACTGCTGATGAAATTGGTGATACAGCTCAGAAATTAGGATTGTCAGCTGAAAAGTTCCAAGAATGGAACCATGTTGCAACGATCATGGGAACATCGACTGAATCAATGTCTAAAGCATTTATGAAAGTTAATGGCATTCTTGGAGATATTGCTATTGGAAATGGCGATAAGGTTTCAGATAGTTTAGCGCTAATAGGATTAACTGTTGATGACTTGAAGGGCAAAGATGCTGATCAAGCATTTGAATTGATTCGAAAAGCACTCAGTGAAGTTGCTGATGAGGCTGTCCGTGTTGGTATTGCCAATGAATTCTTTGGTGAGAAAATCGGGACTGAAGTACTTCCAATCTTATCTAGTGAAACAGATGCAATTAATGGCTTAAGAAACGAAGCGAGAGAACTAGGTATTGTCACTAATGAGCAAGCAGAACAAGCAGGTGAGTTTACAGATGCACTTGATCGTACTAAGCAAGCACTATCAAGTTTAGCAGTTGATTTAGCAAGTACTTTTTTACCAGTCTTACAAGAATTAATTATAAAGGTTAGAGACAATATTATACCAACTGTAAAAGATTGGATCGAAAAGTGGAATAACTTAGATTCCGGAACAAAGAAAATTATTGCAACGATTGTAGCCTTAGTAGCTGCGGTTGGTCCGGTGCTTTCTATTGTAGGAAAGGTTGGTCCTTTGTTGAATATGGCTTCTATGGCACTAAAAGGTGTAGGTGCAGCTGGAATGTTTGCAGGTGCAGGGATTAACTTCGCGACTCTTGGTATTGGAGCTTTAATTGCGATATTAGCAATGGCTTTGTTTCAGAGTGAAGAGTTTAAAGCATTACTTGGAAAACTCATGGAAACATTCATGCAGTTGCTTCCACCTATTTTAGCTATTGTAGATAGTCTAATGACAGCTTTACAACCAATTTTAGATGTCATCATTGAACTAGTGGTAATGCTTGTAGATTTACTTGTTCCTATTCTGGATGTCATCTTAATGCCACTCATTACTCAAATCCAAATGTTCGCAGAAATATTAGGATTATTAGCACCTTTAATAACAATAGTGGGGGAAGTATTAAATGCCATTTTGGTTCCTGCTATCAATGTGCTCAAAACAGTACTGGAACCAGTGTTGAATGTAGTTCAAAAGATTGTTGAATTTATTCAGAAGATATTCGAGTGGATTGGTGATTTACCATCGAAAATAGGAGACTTTGGTGGGAAGATAAAAGATACATTTTCAGGTGTTACAGAAGGCATCTCCAATATAGCTAATAAAGTAACTGAAGGCATTAGTGATTTTGCATCAAATGCAGCTGAAAAAGTCAGTGGATTTTTTGGTGGTATTGGTAGCTTCTTTGCTGATACATTTAACTTGAAAGGTTCAAGCACAGTGAATAACTCAAATTCAAACACATCCACAAGTAATATGAATAACATCACAATTAATACAACATCACCAACCTTTGATATTGACTCAATCAACAAGGCGTTAGGAGGTAGTGTGATTTGATCAGACAATTTTATATAGAGAACAAGTATGGCGACATTTACTATTTCAACTATCAAAATCAAACGCTTATCTCACAGGTGAGTGGGTTAGGGTTTTCTCTAGATTCAAAGTATCTCGAGTATCAAAATTTCTTCACCAGATCTGAATATAATATCCCACTTACTGAAGTCACAACAACACTTATATTTTTGAAAGGATATGAAGGTTATAAAGCATTCGTTGACTTCATCAGTAAAAGTAATGATGACATCAAACTGTATTATCGGACTGATGCATTCAAAGCATATTGTTATGTAGATGTAATAAGTTTATCAAAAGCAGAACTCGTAGCAGGCACTATACAAAGTACAATCGTGTTCAAAAAATTATCGTTATGGTTAAAAGAAAAGTCCTATGAGATCATTGCCAATGGTTCATCAAGTGGCAAAGTTTATCCTTATAGTTATCCATACTATTATTCGAGTTCATATGAAGGTAAAGTATTCATTAGAAATGAAGGGTTAAATGATGCACCGGTTGTTATTGAAATGATGGGTAGTGTTGTGGATCCAGAACTCCTAATCAAAAAGAATGGAGAAGTAGTATCTACTCTAAGATTATATTTGAGTGCAGAAAATATAACGATTACGATTAATTCGATTCCAAGCAAACAAGAAATGTTAATGGATGAATCGGGAGTTGTTTCTGACATATATGGATTCCAGGACTTTGAAGAAGATAACTTTATTTTTTTGGATCATGGAGATTATGAAATAGAATTTAAACCAGGTGTCGCTACAGAATCAATTTGTAGAGTAACTGTCCTTGAAGGCTATTTAGGAATATAAATATGAAACTACTATTTCTAGATCGAAGTACACTGCAGTATAAAGATAATGCCTATGTTAGTAATCAATATGAACTTGCTTTGGATATGGTCCTTATAAAGCGTTCGACGTTCAAGGTAAATAAGACAAATATCAATTGTACTATTGGTGATATCGTAGTTTTGAAAAGTGATGTCTATTCGTACATCGGTATTCTTGAAAGTATAGAACTCTTAGATGATTTTACGACAAACATCAAATCTCTCGATTTTAGGGAGATTTTTAATTTGGATATACCAGCAATAACCTTTAGTGGAGATTTAGCAGATTATTTAGATCAAATCATCACAAGTTATTTTAAGAATAACTCAGATGAAAAACAAAATTTATCATACTTAACCATTAGCAAAGAAACGAGCGTGTCCGGAAGCCTTAGTTTTGAATCGGATAATATCATCAATATGTCAAAGATATTTGAACTCGTTTCAAAAGGTTATGGCATTAGTTTTGATACAGATGTTACGTATATTAGAGGAAGAATTACAGGCATTATTTTTCGTATTGTGAATGTCAATCAAGGTATGGTGATTAAAAGCGATTTCTCATCTATCTTAAATGTGGAGACCAATGATTCAACAAGTCAACTTGTTAATAAAGTTGTCTTTTATCCTAGAAGTGATAATCAGATTTATCACAGTATTAAAATATATTATCTGCTTGCAACTGGTGAAATTACCGAAGATAGTACATCTGAATATAGGTACACAAGTGTTATGGCCAAAAGTTATATTTATACCGACAATGATTATGAGACACTTGAAACCAAAGCAAGAAGTGAAATGGTAACATCCAAATTAGATCATAATATTACTTTTATGATTGACATGAAAAATAAGGTGTTCATTCCTTTTAGCAATATTTATCTCGGTGATTATGTGTCATTCATCCACAAAGAAAAAACCTATGAATCTGTGATTACAGGGATCACATTCAAAGACTCAATGAATTATGCAATGATTACATTAGGAGAGTACCGAGTGAAACTAACAGAAAAAATCCAACTACTCAGTAAAAATACAAGTAGTGGTTCAACAAGCAATATCACAATAACCAATACAGACATCGATGGAGGTGAGTTCTGATGGGATTACAAAAAATAACATTTGAAGGTGGGAATGTAACATCAAAGATTGATTCTGATTTATATCATTTTCTTTTTTCAAGTGATGTAGGCGTATTAAAAGGACTTAAAAGCGAGTGTAGTTTTACATTAGCTAATAATACCATTACATTTAGTGATGGGTATGTATCAGTATACGGTCGAATCATCTATATTGAAAATCAGACAACAATAGGTGTGACACCGGATTCAAGCAAATACGGATATGTTGTACTAGGTGTAAATACATCAGGTAATAGTGTAAGTTTGTATTTGAAAGAGCAAGTTGGTAGTTATCCGTCCTTAACAACTACAAATCTATTAGTTACCGATGGGCTTTATGAGCTCGTTTTGTGTGCATATACAAAAACGACAACATCTGTAACACTGACAAGTTATTCAAGAAAGCTGATCAGTAACGATAAAGGACGAGTAGATGCATTAGACGATGAGATATTCAATCATTATTTACCGGTAAGAAAATCTTTGACACTTGTATCACTTGGAACGTATCGTTTTTCAGGAACAAGTTCAGATGAATTAAGGCAATCAATTCTCTATGTAACAATTAACAATCATGAAGTCGTTACATTTCCTGGAGAGCAGATGTTCTTATTCGTTGGATCTAATACATCAGTTTCATACAGATATGCATCAGGTGACTATTCATTAAGTGTTGTTTATGAGAATGGAATTGTCACATTAACAACTGGAAATACAACACACAATATTACAAGTATATTTATGAAAAAATAGGAGGAAATTAAATGGCTACAATTCAAATTAAAAGAAGAACCACAGGTGGAACTGGACCGCTAGTTGGATCAGTTGGAACCGTAAAAGCAGGTGAGCCACAAGTCGATTTTACTGGTGAGCATTTATATATAGCAAAAGCTGATAAAGTTGCGAGTGTAGGTACTCCATTAGCTGAATCAGATTATTTAAAAATACCTGGTGTTGCTAAAGTTGATACTCAAATCGATACAAAGATTACAGCATTAGGACTTGGTACAGCTGCAACTAAAAACACAGGAACAGGAAATGGAAACGTACCAATCCTTGATGCGAATGGAAAACTAGCAGACAGTGTCGTTCCAAAAATTGCTATGACAAATACATTCGTTGTATCAAGTCAGACAGCGATGTTAGCATTAACAACAGCACAAGAAGGCGACGTTGCCGTAAGAACGGACTTAAATAAGTCTTTCATCCTAAAGGCGTCCCCATACTCAACGCTTGCAAACTGGCAAGAACTCTTAACACCAACTGACGCAGTAACAAGTGTCAACGGTTCTACTGGTGTAGTGACAATTTCACTTGCAGGTTTAGGTGGAGTTTCATCAACCACATATGATGCCCATGTCGCAAGTAATCTACATTTAACGACAGTACAAAGAACAATTCTTGATAATGTAAAGTTGGCAGAGATATCTGATACAACTGGAACGGCATTAGCTGCTTCAGAAACGGCTTATGCAAACTCAGTTATTATTGATGGACTTGTCTTTTTTCCATACGTTGATACAGGATATACACCAACAAAAATAACTTACAAGCTAGGTATAGATACAAGCAAGGTGTTACAACCAACATCGATTATTGATGGCGGTACTTATTAATGGCAATCATTAGAGTCAAGCGTGGATCAACAACACCGACAACATCAAATATGTCCTATCTTGGTGAGCTAGCGTTTGATTATAGTAACGAAGCTTTGTATGCCAGAGGAGTATCATCAGTTATTAAGATAGGCGGAGAACTTGAAAAAGTTTATAGTTACGAAGGATATAGTTATTATCATAGTTTGGTATATCCATTTGATCCGGATTATATTTACAAAGTTCATGTAATTGCATCAACTTATGGTTCATCAATAGATACATCAGATACCTATATTTATTACCGCACCTCTGCCCAAGCGACATTATATGGATCTTATATCAGCCATCATGTGAATACGGAAGATACGGTCCATTCTGTGAGTTCATCCAAAAATTCGACTGCTCAATATATTGAGGATAGTTTTGTATCAGGAACAACAATCACAAGTGGAATCACAAAGGTGATCGATTTTGAAATATCACCAACATTCCGTTCGTCTTTAACAGATATACAACAATGGGTAGCGTATGGGAAAGAAGTCACTACGTTATCTGGACAAGGAGATGCATCCATCAAAATGGTGGATTTTGCACATTCAGTCTATGGATCACTCGGAGCGCTCTATATTAATCCTGGAATGTCAATTGGATCCCCTGATAGCATCGCAGTAACAATTTACAGAATGAAAAGAAAGTAGGGAGCATAATGGCAATCATAAAAGAATTAAATACAAAATTTGGGATAGGGGCATCCTATCATCGAATTACAGCTTTCAATATCAGTTATTCAAGTAAGAAGATAACAATCTGTGTTGCTTCTTATTTATCTAAGGAAGCAAGAGTAAATAAAAATGACCCAATAGAAGAATTAGATATCTCAATTCCATTTGAAGATTTCACTTCGTTTTTGGATGTTAATCCTATCGTTCAAGGGTATGAGTGGTTAAAACAAAATGTTGTTGGTTTTGAAGATGCGATAGATGATTTTGATGTCTATGAACCAACATTTCCTGAGCCTGTAGAGGAGGTAGATCCAATTGAGTGATTTATATAATATGATTGAAGGAGTGTTTCCAAATACGGAGATACTCCTTATTTATTACGGTGGATCCATTGCATATGGATTAGATAATAATTCAAGTGATAAAGATGTCACGGTTGTGCTTGATGGATTTAGAGGTAATTTGCACATCACATTGGGAGAATACGATCTATTTGTTTTTGCTAAAGACCGCTTTATTCAAAGACAGCAGTTTGATGAATCAATTATTGCATATCATAGAGCTGCAGCTGACAATGTCATGAGTATTGAAAGAACACTTATCTATATCAATCCATCATTCCAGGAAACACTAGAACAATTGCTGATTTATGATGATAAAGAGTTTATGTTAAATCATATTGCTGCTGAACTTGAATATGGACGTATGCGTTTTGACGTGAATACAAATTTCAAATCCCATTATCATGTATTTAGGATAAGAGGTATGGTTGATCATTATGAAAAAACCGGAAAGTATGAACTTGTTGTCGAAGAGCCCTGGTTTACTAAAATGATGGATTTTAAGAATAACTGGGATAACGAAATTGCACAAAATTATGTAGAGGAGATAAAAGATCAGCTGGACTACCTTGAAAATTATCGAAACGAGATGATGCAAAATGGACTGGGATAATCTTTTACATTTATTTAGAATGGAAAACTTAATTTATTGGATTGTGACTATGGTCGTAGTTATTCTAACCACAATCAAACAATTTAACAGACAAGACAAAAACAATAAATCAAATAATGATGAAATCATGGTTAATTTACAAAGAATTGAAAAGCAAAATGTAAAAATGATTAACCTGCTTGAATTACATTCCCAAGACATCAAAACACTAAAAAAGGATGTCAATGTTTTAGAGCATCGGGTATCCAGATTGGAAGATTCACATGTTAACATCTACAAACACTTAGGAGGAAAAGAAAATGACAACACTTGAAATAATATTACTGATCATAACACTATTACTGTTAGCACTTTATGTGACATCAAAAATGGGTAAGGAACAATCTTTACATGAAGTGATCAAAGAGGTAAAGCAAGACCTTAAAAATACTGCTGAAAACGCATATGAGCTTGTCAACAAAGCAAAAGAAGTGGTTTTTGACGAAAGCGTTCAAAAAACTATCAAAGAGTTCATTATGATAGTGGAAGAGAAAAATAAACTTGCAAAAGATAAAGGTGAATCATATCTTGCAGGTGATGATAAAAAACTTGCGGTTATATCACGTTTAAGTGAGTGGGTAAGTAATATTACTGGTTCAACAGAAAAAGCAGTAGAGTTCGTTGAAACTCACCAGTCAAAGATTGAAACTATCATTGATGATTACATATCTTTCAGCAATAAGATGCAAGGAAAAGAAACGTTATCCGAAGCAGAAAAAATTATAGCTGATAAATTGAGTAATAAAGGATAGTAATACTTGCTATAAGAACTTGATTTAGGTAATATGTGTCATAACAAAATCAAGGAGGAAAAGTATGTTAAACCAAGTAATTTTAGTAGGTAGAGTGAACAAGCTCGATAAGTTCGCAGGAATTGTTTCAATCGATATTAAAAGGCCAAATGGCAAGGACACGGATTTGATTCCGGTAACTCTAAATGAAGGATTGATAGATAGTGTCATGGAGTACCTTTCGGAAGGTTCAACAATCGGAGTCAAAGCATCACTCAACATCGATAACAACATCCTAAGGATTATAGGAGAAAAAGTTACCTTTATAAATACTAAAAACGAATAAAAAAACATAATCAAGGACAAGGCCGCGCTAGTAAAATAGTGCGGCTTTTTTTGTTTTGTAATATTTCCGGCAAATGGGAACAAACCTTGCCATTTAACTAGTGAAGGAGGTTGTTCCTATGAATAATGACTTAAAAACAAAGATTAATGAATTAAGACAATTAGGTTATGGTTATAAAAGAATTGCTAGTGAATTATCAGTAACAGCAAGTGCTGCTAGATATGCTTGTAGCAAATTAGATGATGAGGATTTGCTGAATAACAACTGTCAAAATTGTGGTTTACCAATAAAATCAATCAAAGGTAAAAGAAAAAGAAGATTTTGCTCAGATAAATGTAGATGGCAGTGGTGGAACAAAAACCAAAAAGATGTTAACAAGAAAGCTTACTATATTCATCAATGCAAATATTGCAAGAAAGAATTTACAGTATATGGCAATAGTAAAAGACTATATTGCAGTCATGAATGCTACATAAAACACAAAGTACAAAAGGCAAGTGATCAACATGAATAGATCTGGTATAGAAAAGTATTATTTATCAATGAGGTCATTCCAAAAGATGTTTGATGCCGGCATAATAAATAGTCAAGACTACCAAAAAGCAGAGTCTTTTTTAGCTGAAAGATATTGTATCAAAAAGGGTAACCTTTATCGCCTTAATCACTTGACAATCCCTCGAAGTAGAGTGATATATATGATACCTGAAGAGGAGGTTGAAAATAATGAAAAAAAGCATAACGAAGGTAGACACATTACCCAAATTAGCAAGGAAATCTAAAGTTGTTGCTTATGCAAGAGTATCGAGTGGGAAAGATGCAATGCTTCATTCACTTTCAACACAAGTCAATTATTATAAGAAATTGATTCAGGAAAATAATGAATGGGAATTTGTAGGTGTTTATGCAGACGAAGCATTGACTGGAACCAAAGATTCAAGAGACGAGTTTCAACAATTACTTAATGATTGTAGAGCGGGTCGTATTGATATGATTATCACAAAATCCATATCTAGGTTTGCTCGAAACACAGTAACCTTATTAGAGACCGTTAGAGAACTCAAAACACTCAATGTCGATGTTTTCTTTGAGGAACAGAATATCCATTCCATCAGTGGTGAAGGAGAGATGATCCTAACATTTCTTGCAACGTTTGCTCAAGAAGAATCAAGAAGTACTTCAGAAAACATGAAGTGGAGAATAAAAAAAGAGTTTGAACAAGGCATGATGTGGGGAGGTAACTCTTGCTTAGGGTATAAACTTGAAAATAAGAAATTTATCATTGCTCTAGAAGAAGCAGAGATTGTTAGAATGATATTTGAACTCTACATTGATGGCATAGGTGCAAACACCATTGGCAAAATACTAAACTCCAAAGGTGTAGAACCTAAAAACTCATCAAGATGGAACAGGTCAACAATTATGACAATCTTATCAAATTATAACTACACAGGTGATTTGATACTACAAAAGACATTTCGAGAAAATCATTTATCAAAAAGAAAGATGATCAATACAGGTGAGTTAGATAAGTATGCAGTTAAAAATAATCATGAAGCAATCATCAGTAAAGAACTATTCGATAAAGCTCAAAAGATGAGAAAAGAACAAGCAGAAAAAATTAAACCGCGCTCTGCAAGAAAACATTATACTTTTACTGGAATGATAAGATGTGGTATTTGTGGTAGAGCATACACACATAAAACGACACCACATAACGAAATATGGAAATGTTCTTTATCGGTTACCAAAGGAAAAGAAGCATGTGCAGCAAAACAAGTTCCTGATTGCAAAATCAAAGAAGGTGCTAACAGTATTCTTAATCGAAGTGGATTTGATGAAACTTTCTTTAAATCCAAAGTTGAGCAAGTTATAGTGATGCCAGAAAATAAACTTGTATTTCAAATGAAAGACGGAACAAGTAAAGAGTTCTACTGGGAAGAATGTTCTAGAAGTGAAAGCTGGACACCTGAAATGAAAGAAAAAGCAAGTAAGAGAGCATTTGAGCAACATAGAGGAGGTATTCATCGTGGCTAAAGTTACGGTTATTCCATCTACCATAAACCCTATTACTCAACTTTCTATCAATGATAACTCTTTAAGAAAAGTCGCAGCTTATGCTAGAGTTTCCACTAACTCAGACGAACAGTATACGAGTTATGAAGCTCAAGTAAATTACTATAAGAAGCTTATTCAAGAGAGATTTGATTGGGAATACATTAATGTTTATGCGGATGAAGGTATGTCAGGAACTAATACGAGAAAACGCACTGGTTTTAATAAGATGATTACAGATGCTCTTAATGGTAAAATCAACCTAATTATCACAAAGTCTATTTCTAGATTTGCGCGTAATACTTTGGACACCATTTCCTATGTCAGAAAGTTAAAAGAAAATGGCATTGAAGTATTCTTTGAAAAAGAGAACTTGTGGACACTTGATCCAAAGAGTGAACTCATTCTAACGATTATGGCATCCATTGCACAAGAAGAATCACGCTCAATCAGTCAAAACGTGACATGGGGTAAAAGAGTAGGATTCCAAGAAGGTAAAGTTTCATTTGCCTATAATTCGTTTTTAGGATACAAGAAAGAAGATGACAAGATAGTGATTGATGAAGACCAAGCTGAAATTGTTAAACTAATCTATAGAAAGTTCCTAGTTGAAGGAAAGACTGCTTCAGGCATTGCTAAATATTTGAAATCACAGCATATTAAAACACCAACAGGAAAATCTGCGAATTGGCAAAAGAACACCGTCACTTCCATTCTTACAAATGAAAAATATAAAGGTGATGCTTTACTACAAAAAACTTACACAGAAAATTATCTTGAACATTCAATAGTTAAGAATAATGGCCAAATACCACAATACTATGTAGAAAATAATCATCAAGCAATCATTGAAAGAGACATGTGGGAACAGGTTCAAGTAGAACTGAAAAGACGCGATCAATTGGGTGCACAGTATTCTTCATCTGATATATTCGCCTCTAAACTCATATGTGAAGATTGTGGTGGTTTCTATGGCAAAAAGAAATGGCATTCAAATAGTAAGTATTCAAGATTTATTTACCAATGTAACAACAAGTTTCATAAACATAAAGATAAATGCCAAACACCAAATCTAACAGAAGAAGATATCAAACTAAAATTTATCAAGGCTTATAACATTGTCATGGAAGATAAAGAAAGAATCATTCAAGATTCAAATGAGGTTATCGAACTATTAACTGACACCACAAAGATAGACGATGAAATATCAAGCATCAATGACGAACTAATCATAACTGCTGAATTGGTGAATAAATTAGTAAAAGAAAACTCTAAAACAAGTATCAGCTTAGATGACTACAACAAGAAGTATGAAGAACTATCTAATCGCTACGAAAAATTACAAGCCAAGCAAGAAGAATTACTTAAATTAAGAAGAGATAAACAAGGGCAGGCACTCAAGATGAAATCCTTTCTAGCAAACCTATCTCAATCAGAATATAAACTTGATGATTTGAATGAGAGTCTTTGGATGCTTATGGTTGATAGTGCAACAGTGCATAGAGATTCAAGTATAACGTTTAAATTTCAAAATGGTGTAGAATGTAAGATGTAATAAAAAAACATCTCTAATAAGCTCAATATTTGTGGTTAAACCATCACTCAAAATTAGAATGGCATACAGGAACAAACAAAAAAAGCGTAGTGGTTGGAATCTGCTGCGTTTTTTTCAATTTCCTTTATAAATGAAATGTGATATACTTTATTTATAATTATACGATTTTACGGGGGTTGTCATGGATAATTTTGAAGTTGCGATGAGTGGTGTTGCATTAGCTGCACGGATACTTAATATAAAGACTCCTGATGTGCAGTTTTTTAATGACAAAAAATATAACGAAAAAGGTATCAATGCAGTATTTCTTAAAGACAAAATGATTATTGCTTTTAATGAAATATGGATATCATCAGCAAACATTCTAGAAATTCAAACAACGTGTTTTCACGAGACTAGACATGTTTTTCAATACCTTGTTGTTTCAGGTAAGTATAAAGGAAAAGAGATCATAGAACAAGCTAGAATCAATACCTGGAAAAAAGATATGGAGAATTACGAGAAACCTTCAGGAGTTTTAGAAAACGATGATGATTACCTCAAACAACATATAGAAATTGACGCGATAGCATTCGCACATCACTACATGAATCAGATATTTCATGTTAAGACTATAATTCCTGAAATTGTTCAGAATGAAGTACAAGTGCATTTAATAAATTTGTGAAAGGATAAGGACTATGTTAAACACTGGACTAATAGTATTAATCTCAATAGATTTTTTATTGTTAACATATGGAAAAATCAGATTCTATGTTAAAGCATTCAAAGTTTTGAAATTTAAAGATTTAGCAGGAAAATTCAAGAATAATTCTCCATCAGTCCAGCAAGAGGAAGATACTATGGATAATGAAGATGGAAAAGAACAAGTTGATAAGAAACATAAAGCATTAGCATTAAGAATCATCTCTTGGATTTTAAAGGCATTATTACTTGTTTTAAAATTAATAGCAGCATTGGTTCTGATGGTTATAGCGATAGGTATTGTTGTTATTACTCTAGGTTTTGCAACATCTAGTATTTGGGGAACAATACTACTAGCGGTATATAAAAGTTCGGTATATGCAGTTTTGTTTTTATTAGGGATTAATATTCTGTATTTTTTAGCCGGATTATGGATGCACAAAAAAATAAGAGTTACAAAGAAACAGACACAAAAAGTTTTAATTATGGATGCAATCCAATTTTCAATGTTAGCATTACTTCTTTATCTTGCAGCGTTTGGTTATCCAATAGTGGTTAATAACCTTATTATAATTCCATTTCAATGGGATATTGTGCTTAACAATTTCGTTTCTATCATTTTACCTATGTTGTTTTATGCTTTAATCATTACTAATATTTTTGCATTAATCATTAGATTTAGGAACATGATTATTAAAGACAGAGAAAAGCATAAAATAATTAGATTACACCAATTATTGTTTATATTTATTGCATCATGTTTCTTTGGAATTATATATTTGACTGATATTGATTTCGGATTCATGAGTGAATTAGAAAGAAATATGTACCTTCAAACACTTGAAATTGTTAAGTGGATTATAACATCTGCATTTATACCATTGTTTTTGTATTCATTAAACAATTATAAAAAAGCAAAGCCTTTAGCTAAAAGAATTAGAAGAAGAACGAGTAGTCGTTAATTTAATATAGTGAGGAGAATAAGTATGGACAGAAGTGAATTGGAATCATTAAAGAATGAGTTGAAACAAATTTATGATAAGAGCATATCTGTAACTAATCAGGATGGATTTCTAGCGAAGAGCCAAGTTCCGAGTGGGAAAAACGTATATAATATCGAAACTACTATCATGTTTACTGACATTAGAAGCTCAACGGTACTAACTGATATTATCGGAAGAAAAAATATGGTGAAAATCTATAAAATGTACACCAAATTATGCAAAAAAGCCATTAATGAGCGAAACGGTATAATTTTGCAGATTGTAGGGGATGGAATACTTTGTGCTTTCACCAATGATTCAACAGGCAATTCAGGACAAAGAGCCGTTGATGCAGCAATAACAATTAACACTTACATCGCAGAATCTATGAATCCATTGTTAGAGCCTAATTGGAAAATTAATTGTGGGATAGGCATTCGCACTGGTCATGTATATGTCACAAGGTTAACAACCGATAATGGAAGTGAAGTCGCATATCCAAGTGACATAACTAATTATGCTTCTAAATTTTGTAATTTGGCTGAAAAAGATCAAATAATTATTGATTCAAAAACATATGAACATTTAAGTAGTAACTATAAAACCTATTGTGAAAGGTATAATACTTTATTACAAGATACGTATATCATAAAGGAGGCAACATGGGAGATAAATTAGAACAAGTATTCGATAAAGATACTTCATTTAGAACTTTAGAAACAGTTAATTCATGGATTGTAGCTGCTGATAATAAATCATCAATTCTAATTGCTTTTGTAGGATTAATTGTTGGGCTTACTGCAAATACTTATGGACAGATAACAAATCTACTGGTGAATGGTACAAATACTCAAATAGCTTTTATTATTATTTTTGGTTTGATGTACTTGTCTGTATTGATTTTCGTGATATACCATCTTATCTCAGTGTTTGTTGCTAGAATAAAGAATCAAGATATTTTTCCTGATAATTTGGTTTCCTTTGTTTCAATTTCGAATATGACAGCAGAAGAATATATTAAGAAAACAAAACATATTGAAGATAAAAAAATGTGCGAGATGATATTGTCCCAAGTGAACATCAATTCTAAAATAGCGCGAAACAAGATGAAACATTTTAATCATGCTTTGAAATTCGGAATATTTCTCATACCATTAACAATTATTCTAATGATCATATTTGGTTGAGGAAAAGCAAGTACATAGACTTTTTATTTGGAAAGAAGGTAATCCGTGATGAAAATTGAGCCTTACTCAGCGATAACTTATACAATGGATCTTAGCAAGAATATTCTTGAACTAAGAGAGAAAATAGCAATCGATGAGAAAGTCTTAGCTGGTTTGAAAAAAGACAATATTAGCGAAAAAGAATATTACTCAAACATTTATATCCACTATCAAAATAAACATTTATATTATGTTCTAATCCTTAGACATGAATTTGGGAAAAATTTATTCGGAAATATTTTCTCGAAATCCTATTATGATGTTTTATCTCAAAAAGGTTGGATTATGTTTAGGCAAGACTTTAGGGTTAGTGGATATTCCAACAAAGATTCTGAACAATTATATGTGGAATTTTTCCATGAGCACTTCCATACCTATTTCCCGTCTTCTATCTCATTTGATTCAAAAATAGCAAATACATATTATCAACAATGCAGATTAGCATATGCTAATGATGCATATTATATTTGTGCTCAAGGATTATTTCCAGTCATTGAATATTTGCATAAAGTAGTAAGTAAATTTGATGGGAAAAGTTTTTTTCAGATTAAAAAGAATTTGGAGAAGTCTAGAGAACAGGTCAAATCAATTTCACAACCATTCAAAACAGATATAGATTTTTTTGTTCGAATGATAGACAATGTCAATTTATTAATAAAGGATCATATATTTGCGAATTCACTTGAGATAGATGAGGAACCGTCAATTATCTGCCGGAATAGAATTAGTCATGGCATATTTACTCGTGAAGTAAATAAAAAAGATTGCTTGCAATTATTTTGCGTTGTGATGGCTTTAAAGAGCTTAAGCGATATTATTGAAACGGATAATAGAAGAAAAAATATTTTGAATGAATTAGGAGATCTTACTAATAAAATAAGAGAACTAGACATCAAACTATAATGTTTAGGCACTTTTTATATATAACAATAGATTAGGAGAATTAATAATGGACTATGAAAAATTTAAAATCATCTCTCTATACTACAGCTTGAGTGAATTTGAGTTTGATTATAATAATCAGTCTTACTTTTTGGGTCGATCAAATGAAAAGAAATATATTATTGCTACTCAGACTGACATAATTTTTTCAACGACTAATATTCAAGAACTTTTTGATTTTCCAGCTTTTGATGGTTTAACTTTAAAAGATATCTGGTCTAATATCGAGGATGTACATTGGGACGGTTTGGGAGATGCTGATAACTGGTATGATCAATTACTTGGTGA
>JBDREH010000013.1:0-51721 GCA_043819945.1 Bacillota bacterium | reverse complement strand
CATAACAATGATTACAGAACCTAAGATTCCAGCTTCAGCTTATCACTTGGTATATACTGATCGATTAAGTGACCAAGAATTAACTGACATGCTTGGTGTTCTTAATGTGTTAGGTGACCCAGCAGATCCAGTTTCAACAATCGATGTTGATATTACAATTGGTCAACTTAAGGATATTAAAGCTTCACCATCACTCATTATGACTAAACTCATATCAGATTCGATTATAGATGCAGTCGGTTTATCTAATGTTCCTGATGATGCGTATTTATTGGATACTCCAGGTAACAACCTTAAATCAGCAGAAGTTGATGAAATGATTTTAGCACTTGAAGTATTTGCAGGTTCTACAACTCCTGGTGATCACGATTCGACAAAGATCTCAGATATTTCAACTACAAATGTAACCGTTGGTCAGACACAACAACTTTCAACCAATAATTCAGCTATTATCAAATTTATTATCTCTGATTCAGTAATTACGATGTTTGGTGTAGCCAACATTCCTGATGAAGCTTATCATCTGACTTATACCAATCGTTTGAGTGATGAAGAAATTATTGCTATCACTGATGCTCTTGCCGTATTAGGTGCTCCTGGCGATTCAGTAACGGCTTTAAGCACTGATGTCACAGTTGGTCAGACACAAGCACTAGACACGACAGCATCTGGCTCAGTGATTATTAAACAAATGATCTCTGATTCAGTCGTTGATATGTTAGGTGCATCAAGAATTCCTGATACAGCATATATTGCAAGTAACCCAGCAAATCGTTTGACAGATTCAGAAATTGGTTATATGCAAGAATCATTGCTGCCACTTGCAGGTAATGATCCAGATGTCTTAGTATCAGCAATTACCGTAACAGAAAGTACATTATCAGTAACTACACTTAAGTCATTCCCTGATCAATCAATCATTATGAATAGAATGATATCAACAGCAATCATTGATGGACTAGATCCTCTTGATGAAGGTAAGATTCCAGATGAAAGTTATACTGAATTAGTATTTAAACTTGATATTAAGAGACCAGAAATTGATGCCCTTCTTGATGCCCTTGATTACTTAGATATAGGAACAAGTGGAGCTGGTGGTATTGGTACAGCAGATATTACCTTTGCAGAACTTGACACAGTTGTTGCTATTGGAACTGGCGATTTAGTCAATTATCCATTAGGTTACTCACCTATTATTAATCACATCTTATCAACTCCTATGATTTCAGCAGTTTCCGATGAAAGAAGTGGATTCGATTATGGTGTTCCAACTACAGCCTACAGAAATACATATGATTTAGAGTATGATGAACTTGTTAAGTTAATCAGTGCACTCAAGACAATTGGTGATGTTCCTGTTCCTAATGATCCTGCAACAACAACCCTAGCAGCTGCTGTCTTAGGTCTTGATCCAACAGCATTTGGGCCAGCTATGCTAGCTGCCTTAATCAATGAAGATTCACTTATCGTTTACCGAATGATTTCAATTGGTATTAATGATGCTGGATTAGAAAACGCAGATGCTCGTGCGCTTATTACTGATTCAAATTACGATTCAGGATTGCCAATAACTCCAGAAATTTATGACATCAAGATTGATGAAATGAATGGATTAGTTGATGCGATGACCATCTTCGGAATCACAAACATTGCATTAATTTCTACAAGTATTAATATAACAGCATTGCAGTCCTTAACAGATACAGAAATAGACACTCTTCTTGATAACAATAATACAATAGTTTATTACATGATTAACGACATTGTTCAAGCAGAACCAGCACTCATGCTGCAGCTTGCACCTTCTGACTTCGAAGATTTTGATCCTTATAGAGTCAAGAGAACATCGGTGATTACACTGTTAAAGAATAACAATTAAAAAGATATCATAAAAAGGGTTACAGCAAATCTGCTGCAACCCTTTTTGTATTATAATTGATCAATTAAGTTCAAATAGAAATTTATTCCATTAATGATATTTTCAATTGAAATATCTTCATCGATACCATGTATCTTAGCTAAATCAGCCTTAGATACATCCATCGGAGAGAACTTATAAACATGTTCGCATATCTCATGATAATGTCTAGAATCAGAAGTTGCTACCATCAAGTATGGTGCAGGAATAACATCTGGCCACGTTTGCTTGATTGCTTTTTGTACTATCGTATAGGCATCATCAATCATACTTGTTGATGTTGCTTCAGAGGCTGTAATAACGTCTAATGAAATATTAGGATTGTGAATAATCTTGGAGACCTTCTTTACAATTTGTTCTGAGCTTTCATTAGGTCTAAGTCTATAATTAATACTGATTGAAGCACTAGATGGAAGTACATTGATGGCCTCACTTCCGGTTGCCATTGTAAATGCTTGAGTTGTTTTAAACATAGAAAGAAATTCCCCACCAGTTAGTTTAGCTATGAGCTTGACGATTGGTGTAAACAACCATAAATTAGCAAATAATAATTTGATGCCAAATGATGTAGAATACGGTGCAATTGTATCAAATAGTGCTCTGACTGGAGGTGTGAGCTTTAGCTTAAATGAAGGATGATTATTAAGCTTATGAATTGCTTTCGCAAGATCTGTAATTGGGGTATTTCTGGGAGGGGTTGATGCATGTCCGCCTTGTGATATTGCAGTCATCTTAAGATTCATAAATCCCTTTTCTGCAATGCCAATTACAGCAACCTTTTTGTTGACACCAGGAAACATTTTACTGACTATTGCTCCACCCTCATCTAGAACCATATAAGGCTTAATATCTTTTCCCTTTAAATAATTCATCATTGCAGGAGCAGAAGGACCATATATCTCTTCATCGCCTGAGAAAGCCAAATAGAGATCATTTTTGAACTTCTTTCCTTTGCCTAAGGCATACTCAATTGACTCCATAACTGCATTAAGACTACTCTTTGTATCAAGAGCACCTCTACCATAAACGGTTTCTAAATTAATGCGTCCGCTAAAGGGATTTTCTTGCCAATTTCCAGCAACGGGAACAACATCATAATGCGACATGAGAACCACAGGAAATTCCTTAGAGAGACCCTCGATATGAAACAATACTCCAGCCTCATGTTCACTGTATTTAGCTTGTTCCATGATTAAAGGATATCGTTCTTTTAGGAATACCCTAAATGCTTTAAATTCATGTTTATCAACTAAATCAGAATCAAGGTTGGAAATCGTTTTAAATTGCAACATTTTTGATAAGGATTCAACACCTTTTTTTTCATCAATTTCATGACGTTTTCTCATTTCAGGATAACTATGGGGTTTAAAATTTATTGTTCGTATGATGACAATGAGAATGATCACAAGTGGAATAATGAATAGTGAATACCATTCCATTATTTAATCATCCCTTTCTTATATAAAAGTCTTGCAACAAGTAAGGAGATACCAACACCTACGGGTACCATAATACCAACGAGACCACCACTACCAGGAACAAACAGAAAGAAGAGAACCATGAAAAACACAGGTACCAATGCGACTTGCCATCTTTTCATGATATAAACAATTCCAAGCGCACCGAATAAAGCTGGAATAATATTATCAAATGCTGGTTTCAAGGTTTCAGATTCTAAAAGAGGTGTGAGCGGAATTATCAGAATCGCTCCAATAATAATGATTAGTGTTGTAATGATGCTAGAAGAAGCTACTGCGATAGTTGAAATGACATCACCTTCTTCAGTACCTTTTGTTACATTTAAAGCATCTTGAGCATTGAGAGCTGCAGGAACTTTAAGATTTGTAAGATTTCCTGTTACGAAAGCTAAATAGCTACTTCCCGTCCCAAGCATTGGAGTAAAAGTGAAAACTTCGATAGTCGTTACAGGCCAGAAGATAATTGCTGTTGCAAAAAATCCAGGAAAGAACTGACCTAAAGTTGGCCAAACCCCTGTAACCATACTGATTGTTAAAGGAACGCTGATGAAAAGTGCAAGTGCACCTAGCATCCAATATCTTCCTTGTGTGTGAAGTTGATCTTGATAGGCTTTATCCATCTTATCTTACCCCCAAACTTGCAAATAAAATAGCTAGTGCCATTGCACTAATCATTGAAAGGGGAAGCGCATAATTCTTTAGCCAGTCCCATTTGAACTTTTTCATTAAAATGCCAAACACCATGATAAGAGCTGCAGAAGATACCAAAACCAATATAGCTAGTACTGAAATATACGGATCTTGTCCTTCGATAACTTTAGGAGCTAGCACATAGCCTACAAATGCTGAAATCATGCCAAGAAATAGTGCATCCATCATGACAGCATTCCATGTGGAATCTTTTTTCTTGATATTTTCCATACCCCTACTCATCTTCTTAAAAAACAATGGAATAATTAAAAGTGGTGGAATACATCCGAATGTCATGACCCATAATGCTGTGATGACCATCTCAGATGTCAGAACATCACCAATTTCCATACCAAAGACACCCTTGATTACATTGATTGCTGCAGGTAATTCATAAGTGACTGCACCCAATGTGCCTAATCGCATACCAGCAATCAATGGTCCAAATGCCTTACTTAAAAAGACAAGTCCAATCAGAATTGCAAATGATGGAGCAAGGCTGAAGATCATTGAAGAAGTAATCGTTTTATTGATTTGTTGATTGGAAAACCCTAAAGCGCGTGCTTTTTTTCTTGCCTTAAGTAAAAAAACAGTGGATTGTAGTAGAACATAGACAAAAACAATGCCAATGAGCACATAAAGCCACCAAGAATTTAAAAACGCCATGAGTTGCACCTCTTCTTCGTTATTTTATTATATTATATAATGAAATGAGCACTTTACATCAAATGAATAAAAAACAAAAGGCGCGAATGCGCCTTAACATTATTTTTTTCCAACTCTAATTTTCTTTAATTTAGCAAATCTTGGAAGTCCATCTTCTAATTTAGCCTTGCTTTCACCTTGAATTAGTGGTGATGCATAATCTAAATATTCCTGTGACATTCCCTTACCATCGGGTAAGATCCATTCCAGTGGAACCTTTTGTTCAGTATTTGCTGCAAGCTTTAATGGAAGTAGAACATATTTCATCTTATAAGGGTAACTTGAGATGCGTTTAAATCCAATCATCTTATCAGATGTTCCACGAACGGCAGCTTGAACTGCTTTCTTACCAGAGTTATAAGCTTCTTCAACATCAATCTTTGATGCGAGATGTGCAGCTGAGCGTTGGAGCAAACTAAATTCAATCGCTCTAACTTTTATATTTGAACGCTTTCCAACTTCCTCAGCCAATACTTGAGCAGTACCGCCTAATTGAACATGTCCAAAAGCATCTTTCTTTAAATCAGCAAACAATTCCGGAATATATTTTCCATCTTTTGTTTTAATGCCTTCACTGACTGCAACTATACATTTGCCCTTTTCAGCAAGTACGCGCTGTACATGAACAAAGAAATCATCAAAATCAAATGGAATTTCTGGAAGATAGATTAAATCTGGACCTTGACCTTTTGCTTGTGCCAAAGCAGCAGCGGCAGTTAACCAACCTGCATTTCTACCCATAATCTCAACAATAGTAACTTGAGGCGCATCATAGACAGTAGCGTCATGATAAAGCTCCATTAATGTCGTTGCTACATACTTTGCCGCACTGGCATATCCAGGCGAGTGATCCGTGCCATTCAAGTCATTATCTATGGTTTTAGGAACACCTATGACATTACAATCGTAACCTGATTTCTTGAAGAATTTACTAATTTTATTACATGTATCCATAGAGTCATTCCCACCATTATAGAAGAAATAACGAATATTGTATTTCTTAAAAATCTCAACTAGCTTTTGATATTCAGTGTCATCAATTTTCGGATTTTTCATTTTATAGCGGACACTACCAATAGCCGAAGAAGGCGTATTCTTAAGCAGCATTAATTCTTCCAAATCTTCTTTTCCAATATCATAGAAATCTTCATGAAGTACTCCTTTAATTCCGTGAACCGCACCATAGACTTCTGTGATATTTTTTTGTTTGAGCGCTTCGATAAAGACGCCAGCTGCACTTGCATTAATAACGCTAGTTGGTCCACCGGATTGTCCTAAAAGTGCTGCCCCTACTAAATTTTTCATATAATCACCATTCTTTATGTTTTATTTTACCATTTGTTATTTTACCATAAATTAAAAATATTCAATCGAGAAACGTTGATAAAATCGGTTTCACAAGTTATAAAATAACAAGTCTCCGAGTGTAATTCATACATAGTATGTGTTATAATATATGAGGTAGTAAGTTTTTTTATGTTAGGAGAGTATAAATATATGAAAATCGGTGTTTTAACATCTGGTGGAGATGCGCCTGGAATGAATGCTGCTATTCGAGCAATTGTTCGTGCTGGTACATTATATGGGCATGAGATCTATGGTATCAAAGACGGATTTGTAGGGATGATCAATGATGATATGGTTCACTTAACCTCTCATAGCGTTTCTGGTATGCTATCTCTCGGTGGTACTTTTTTAGGAACTTCTAGAGCACCTGAGTTTTTAAAGGAAGAAGTTAGAATTCAAGCGGCTGAGAACCTAAAACAAAGAGGCATTGAAGCTGTCATCACCATTGGTGGAGACGGTACATATAGAGGAGCAATGGAACTGGCAAAACTAGGTGTGAAAACCATAGGTTTGCCTGGAACAATTGATAACGATATAGCTGGAACAGATTTTACAATTGGATTTCATACAGCTGTAGAAACAATCGTTGATGCTATAGATAAACTAAGAGATACCTCAACTTCTCATTCACGATGCAGTATTGTAGAAACCATGGGTAGAAAAAGTGGGGATTTAGCTCTATTTGCTGGTATTTGTGGTGGTGCTGAATTTATCATCACACCTGAAAATCCGATGGAAAAAGAACTGATGTTTAAAAGATTGAAAGAACATAAGGAAAAAGGTAGAAGACACGCAATTGTTGTCATCACTGAAAAAATATTAGATCCACATGCACTTGCAGAAGAAATCACTGAAAAAACAGGATTTTCCTCAAGAGCGACCGTCTTAGGTTATATTCAACGTGGTGGATCTCCTTGTCCAGAAGATCGCATCTTAGGATCTAGAATGGGAACATATGCTATTGAACTCTTAATGGATGATATCTATGGCGTTTGTGTTGGTGTAAGAGATTCAAGAATGGTTTATCTACCATTCGCTAATGTCGTTGGTCAAAGAAGACCAAAGAATGAATTATACAAGTTGGTTAAAAAAGTTTCATAAAGAAATGATGAGTATAAAAAAGATGAATCATAGAAAGGAAATTACAAATGGCTAAATATGTTTATTTGTTTAAAGAAGGTAACGCAACAATGAAGAACCTTCTAGGTGGTAAAGGTGCTAATCTAGCTGAAATGACATCACTAGGGATGCCAGTACCACAAGGCTTCACGGTAACAACTGAAGCTTGTAATGATTATTATGCAAAGAAGAAGGTTGTATCATCAGAAATCGTTGATCAAATCCACGAGGCTTTGGTAGCGACTGAAAAAATTGCTGGAAAGAAATTTGGAGATCCTAATGATCCATTCTTAGTGTCTGTACGTTCCGGTGCAAGAGCATCAATGCCAGGCATGATGGATACCATCCTCAATCTTGGGCTAAATAATGTATCAGTTAAGGGATTGGCAAATTTAACGGGTAATCCTCGTTTTGCTTATGATTCATATCGCAGATTTATTCAAATGTTTGCTGATGTTGTTATGGACATTGAAAAAGCAAACTTTGAGCACTTACTAGAAGAAATGAAAGAAGCAAAAGGTGTTGAGCTTGATACTGAATTAGACGCGAATGATTTGATTGAGTTAGTTAAACGCTTTTTAGCAAAATATGAAGCATTGAAGGGTGAACCATTCCCTCAAGATCCTAAAGTTCAATTGATAGAAGCTGTAACAGCTGTCTTTAGATCATGGGACAACCCTCGCGCAAACACATACCGTCGGTTGAACCACATTCCTTACGAATGGGGAACTGCAGTAAGTGTTCAAAGCATGGTCTTTGGTAACATGGGCGAAGATTCCGGTACAGGTGTTGCTTTCTCAAGAAACCCATCTGATGGAACCAATGAACTATATGGTGAATACCTATTTAATGCACAAGGTGAAGACGTTGTTGCTGGTATTCGTACTCCAAAACCAATTTCTGAACTTAAATCAGATAATCCAAGACTTTATCAGGAATTTGATACGATAGCAAGAAAGTTAGAAGCACATTATCGTGATATGCAAGACATGGAATTTACCATTGAAAGAGGCAAACTCTATATGCTTCAAACACGTAATGGTAAACGTACTGCTCAAGCAGCTCTAAAGATTGCTATTGATTTAGTTAAAGAAGGCGTTTTGACAGAAAAAGAGGCAGTTTTAAAAGTTGAACCTGCACAATTGGATTCTCTACTTCACCCACAATTTAATCCAAAAGCTTTGAAAGAAGCTAAAGTGATTGCTACTGGATTGAATGCATCTCCAGGCGCTGCTACAGGTCGTGTTGCATTTACAGCTGATAGAGCAAGAGAAATGAAAGCCCAAGATGGTCTTCCTGTTGTTTTAGTACGTCAAGAAACATCTCCAGAAGATATTGAAGGTATGATTGTATCATCAGGTATCTTAACATCACGTGGTGGAATGACATCACACGCTGCAGTTGTTGCCCGTGGTATGGGTAGATGCTGTGTTGCGGGTGTTGGTGCGGTGCATGTCAATGAAAAGAAAAAAGAATTTGAAGTTGGCGGAGCAATCTATAAAGAAGGCGATTGGATTTCCTTAGATGGTTCTACTGGTAAGGTTTATGGCCAAAAAGTAGAAACTCAAGATGCAACCGTTTCTGGCGATTTTGGAACACTCATGGCTTGGGCTGATAAGTTCCGTGCACTTGAAGTACGTGCAAATGCTGACAATCCTAGAGATGCCAAAGTTGCATATAACTATGGAGCTCAAGGCATTGGATTATGCCGTACAGAGCATATGTTTTTTGAAGCGGATCGCATATCTGCAGTTCGAGAAATGATTGTCGCAAAGAATGTTGCTGAAAGAGAAAAGGCTTTAGCTAAGTTACTCCCTATGCAGAAACAAGATTTCATCGGCTTATATAAAGAAATGAAAGGCTATGCTGTAACCATTCGTTACTTGGATCCACCACTACATGAATTCGTACCTACTGAAAAAGATGATATCATTGCATTAGCTAAAGAAATGGGTTTAACCTATGAAACTCTTCAAAAGACAGTTGATGAACTACATGAAACCAATCCGATGTTGGGACACCGTGGTGTTCGTTTGAGTATCACATATCCTGAAATTGCCAAGATGCAAACACAAGCAGTTATTGAAGCGGCAATTGCAGTTAATAAAGAAGGTATGCATGTCGTACCCGAAATCATGATTCCACTAGTTGGAGAGTTGAAAGAACTTCAATATGTCAAAGACGTTGTTGTTGAAACTGCAGATGCAATCATTAAGGCTTCAGGAGTTGATCTTAAGTACCTAGTGGGTACAATGATTGAAATTCCAAGAGCTTGTCTACTTGCTGATGAAATCGCAAAAGATGCTGAATTCTTTAGCTTTGGTACTAATGATTTAACTCAGATGACCTTTGGTTTTTCAAGAGACGATGCTGGTAAGTTCTTAGCTGACTACTATCAAAAGAAAATTTTCGCAAATGATCCATTTGCTCATATTGACCAAGCAGGTGTTGGTAAATTGATGGAAATGGCAGTTAAACTTGGTAAACAAACAAGACCAAACCTAAAACTTGGTATTTGTGGAGAACACGGTGGAGATCCAATCTCTGTTGAATTCTGTCATAATATTGGTTTAACTTATGTTTCTTGTTCACCATTCAGAGTACCGATTGCTAGACTTGCTGCTGCACACGCAAACATCAAGAATCCTAGATAATAATTTTATCACTTAAAAGGCATGGTCAGATATGCCTTTTTAATTATTTATTCATCAAAATTAAGATTACGAATAATTATCATGATCAATAAAAAGAGAAAATACTTAACAAGTGTACGATAATATTAAGATTCGAGTATACTATAAATGATTTTGATTGGTTTGATGTGCTGAAAATAAAGTTCCGCAGATAACAAATATTAGTTTGGAAGGATCAATATACATGGCGAAGAAATTAGGATTATGTTTTACTGGGGGTGGAGCACGAGGTGCTTATCAAATTGGTGCTGCACAGGCACTTAAAGAATTAGGTATTTTGGATCAGATTCAAGTATATTCTGGAACATCTATCGGTGCAGCAAATGCAGCTGTACTTGCATCTTCTTCAGTAAAAACAACAAAGGAAATTTGGTTTAATATTCCAAAGGACGCCTTGCATCGTGATGAATCAATCATGCTAAGATTGACAAAAGAGAAGTTAAAAATGATTGATCATGGCATCTATAAAATGGATACTTTTGAAAACGTTATGATGAGTGAGATCAATTATGAGCGACTCAAAACAAAGGAAATATACGTTACCATTTCAGAAGGTGGAGAAGATGGAAAAGGTATTTTTGATCTAGTTAAATCTACGTATAATCACTATATAAAAAAAGATTCGAAAGTTATTTATTTACCTCTACAGGAACTGACACAGCTGGAATGTCATAAGGCAATTGTCGCCTCCTGTTCGATTCCAGTCATTTTTCCTGCGGTTTCAAATGAAAACAAAAAATACTATGATGGTGGTGTTTTTGATAATATACCTGTTCGCCCACTCGTCGATGCTGGATGTGATGAAATCATCATTGTCCACTTAAATAGAATAGTATTCTTCAAGACAGAAAAGTATCCACAAATCGTCTTCCATGAAATCAAGCATAAAGGCAGTCTTGGGGGTGTTCTTGATTTCAATAACGAACATTCACAGAAAATCTATGATTATGGATACCAAGATACAATGACATATTTTACCAAAAATAAATGAATATTATAAATAGGAGGTGGATTCGTGACAGAAAATAACTTAATCATCTATTACTCATGGGTTGGGAACACAGAAGTTGTTGCTAAAGAAATTCAGAATCAAACGAGATTTGACATTTATAAAATTGAGGAAAAAAAAGAGCGTAAATTTGGAAGCATAATGAAAGCTGCTATGGGTGCATTTTTTGGATATAAGAGCAGATTAAAGTCCATGGATTTCTCAATGAAAGATTATGAAAATATATATTTAGGAGCACAAGTATGGGCAGGAAAGACAACGCCAGCTATCAATAAGTTTTTAAGTAAGGCTTGTTTTAAATATAAAAAAGTTTGGCTCTTTGTTACCAAGGGTGATGAAAATGAACCGCAAAAGGTTTACGATTCAATAACAAAACGAATTGAAAAAAAAGGTGGACAAGTTGTTGACCGTATTTCAATTACAACACAATGGGATCCAAAGACAAATATTCCAATGGTGCCTCATGATGTAAAAGATTTCATTCATGATTGGCTTCATAAGAAACAGGAAATCAAATAAAAATAGAAAACAACTGAATATTCATTTCTGAAGATAACATCAGGATTTGAGTGTTCTTTTTTCAATATCGCAAATAATGTAAAATTGTTGACAAATCAACAAAAATATGGATAATAATACATAGTGAAATATAACAAGAGGTGAATTATGCTTAAATTATTTAAGTTCTTTAAATGGTATCACTGGGTCTTCATACTCATTATCGTCGGGTTTGTTTATACCCAGGTCCAGCTTGATTTACTACTCCCTGAATATATGGGAAAAATAATTATCTTAATCAGTGAGGGGACCATAACGGGAACTTCTAGAACAACCGAAATACTTTCCGAGGGAGGTATGATGTTACTCATAACTCTAGGCAGTGTAATTGCGACCATCATTGTGGGTTATATTGCTGCGCGTTTGGGTACAAGACTTGCTAGCACGATTAGAATGAACATTTTTGACAAAGTGCAGGGTTTTTCATCTGAAGAAATCAACAAGTTTACGACACCATCCTTAATTACGCGTACAACAAATGACGTCCAGCAAATTCAGATGACAACCATTATTATGCTTCGTATGTTGGTTACGGCTCCAATCATGGCAATTTCAGGAATCAATAAAATTACGAATATCAATGCAACAATGTCAATGGTGGTGATTGCAGGTGTGATTGCTATTATCACATTAATTACAGTTGTCTTTATTCTGGTTGGTCCTAAGTATAACCGCATCCAGAAACAAACTGATGCATTAAACCAAGTGACAAGAGAAACACTAACGGGTATTCGAGTGGTTAGAGCTCATCATGCTGAAGACATTCAGCAGGAAAAATTTGAAAAGGTGAATACAACACTGACAAAAACCAATATTTTTGTCAATACAGCAATGAGTTTTATTGGACCAGGTATGAATTTGATCATGTATAGTATGAATTTGGGATTAATACTGGTTGGATCTTTATTAATTAGCGACGGTTTATTGGGAGCAACTCCTTATGAGGGTCTATCTCTTCAAATCCAGTTTACATCCTATGCAATGGTTATCTTAATTTCATTCATGATGCTTATCATGCTCTTTATCTTTTTACCCAGAGCATGGGTTTCAGCACGAAGAGTCAATGAAGTTCTAAAAACATCTTATACGATTGACAATCGTTACGCAAATGATATTAAGCCTTCGGATGATGTTGAAATTGAATTCATAAATGTTTGTTTCCGTTATCCAAATGCTGATGAGTGTGTCATAAATGATATCAATTTCATAGCAAAAAAAGGTGAGACATTAGCTTTTATCGGATCAACGGGATCAGGGAAATCAACGATTATTCAATTGATTCTAAGATTTTATGATGTGAGTGAAGGTCAAATTTTAATCAATCAGAAAGATATTAAAACTTATGCACTTACGGATTTATATAAACTGATGGGATACGTTCCTCAAAAAGGAACACTGTTTTCTGGAGACATTTTATCCAATGTAAGATTAGGAAATGAAAATGCAACAGAAGAACAAGTGATAGAAGCATTAAAAACAGCTCAAATCATGGATTATGTAGATGAATTAGAAGAAAAACTAAACAGACCCATCGATCAGGGTGGAACCAATGTTTCAGGTGGTCAAAAACAAAGGCTTGCTATTGCACGTGCACTCGTAAAAAAACCAAGCATCTATATCTTTGACGATTCCTTTAGTGCGCTTGATTATAGAACAGACAAATTGCTTCGCAATGCGTTAAAGAAGGAAACTTCAAATGCTTTGAAAATCATCATCGGACAGCGTATTGGGACTATTATGGATGCTGAACAAATCATCGTATTAGATGATGGCGCCATTGTTGGAAAAGGCACACATAAAGAATTATTAAAAACATGCAAACCCTATCAAGATATTGCATATGCACAGTTATCAAAGGAGGAATTGACTCATGCATAATGAAGAAAGAAAAACACCTACTCCTGCACGAAGACCAATTGGTAGTGGACATGGACCCGGACGCATGATGATTGGTGAAAAACCAAAATCAATGAAAAAGGCTTTTAAACAGTTAACAACTTATTTAAGACCCTACTTATTTATTATACTATTGATTATGTTGCTAGCCATGATTGGAGCTGGATTCAGCATTTTAGGACCAAGACTTCTAGGTAATATTACGAATGAAGTACAAAAAGGCATTAGTTTCAATCCTTTGCTTGGGTCATTTGTTACCAATATTAATTTTGATGTCATTTGGAGAATCGTCTATATTTTGATAGGACTTTATGCAGCAAGCTATGCATTTAATTTAACTCAAGGTATTATGATCACTAGATTGACTCAAAAGATTACTAAAGAAATGCGTACTAATCTTTTTGATAAGATGGATAAACTACCTTTGAAATATTTTGATAAAACAAGTCATGGCGATACATTATCAAGAATGACCAATGATATTGATACCATTGGACAAGCATTAAATAGTTCAGTATCAACCTTATTCTCATCGCTCACCCTCATTATTGGTGTATTTATCATGATGCTAACCATTAGCTGGCAACTGACAATTGTTGCTATACTCACCCTTCCATTAAGCGCATTCATCATGAGATTGATTATGAAGCGTTCCCAAAAGTATTTTAGAGGGCAACAAAAAACCTTGGGTAAACTCAATGGACATATAGAAGAATCCTATTCAGGACAACAAATAATTAAAGCATTCAATGCTGAAGAAAAAGCACAACAAACCTTTGACTCACATAATAAGGAATTATATAATACCGCATGGAAGAGCCAATTCTTTTCAGGACTCATGATGCCAATTATGAGATTCATTGGTAATTTAAGTTATGCAGCCATATCTGTATTTGGCGGCATACTTGCAATTGGTGGAACCATCTTAATTGGTGATATTCAATCGATGTTAATGTACGTAAGAACTTTTAGTCAACCTTTAGGACAGATTGCTCAAGCGATGACACAAATGCAATCCGCACTTGCTGCATCTGAAAGAGTTTTTGAGTTCTTAAGCGAAGAAGAAATGGATATTGAAATAGATACATCCACACTTCAAAAAGTTAAGGGAGAAGTAGAGTTCAAACATGTTAGATTTGGATACTTGGAAAACCAAGAAATCATTCATGATTTAAATGTGAAGATTCAAGCCGGACAGAAGATTGCAATCGTTGGTCCCACAGGTGCCGGAAAAACAACAATTGTGAATCTATTGATGAGATTTTATGAAGTGAATTCAGGTGATATCTTAGTAGATGGCATTTCAACCAAGCGCATGTCAAGAAATGATGTGCATGAGTTATTTGGTATGGTTCTACAGGATACTTGGCTGTTTCAAGGAACGATCAGGGATAATTTGGTATATGGCAAAAGAGATGCAACAATGGAAAAAGTTATTGAAGCTTCAAAAACCGCTAATGTTCACCATTTTGTTAAATCACTACCTTTCGGATATGAAATGATACTTGATGAAAACTCTAATATATCTCAAGGCCAAAAACAGCTATTAACCATTGCTAGAGCCATGGTTGCTGATGCCCCTATGCTGATCCTAGATGAAGCGACATCAAGTGTTGATGTGAGAACGGAAATATTGATCCAGGAAGCAATGGACAAACTCATGAAGGGTAGAACAACCTTTGTCATTGCTCACCGCTTATCTACGATTAAAAATGCTGATTTAATTCTTGTTCTAAAAGATGGTAATGTTGTTGAAACTGGTAAGCACCAGGAATTACTTGATCAAAATGGGTTCTACGCTGATCTATATAATAGTCAGTTTGAACCAGCGTAGGTGTATCATATGAATCACGATATGTCATTATTGCCTATGTTGCTTGCTGCACTCCAGAAAAAAATGATGGAGCAGCATCAAAAGATTATGGATCAATATCAAATTAGTAAAGCTCATATGCCATACATCATGATGCTTAATTCAAATCAAGAAGGTATGAATCAACATGAGCTATCTGAAAAATCATTTCTTGATAAAGCACACACTTCACGGGCTCTAAAAGAACTTCAGGAAAAAGAGATTTTAGTCAAAGAGGACATTAATAAATATAAGAATAAGTTCAGATTAACACCTAAAGGATTGGAAATAGCCAATGCCTTTAAAGTTGAAGGATCAAAAATGAATCAAAAGGTTTTTGAATCACTTACAAAAGAAGAATTGGAACAACTCAGAAACATTATTACAAAGCTCTATCAATCCATAGAATAATAGGTAAAAAGGAGTGTTATTTCGCTAACATTCCTTTTTTTTGAATATAAAACGTTTTCAATTCAAGCACACGTTTTTGTATACATAAATTTATGTTATAATACGAATAGACTAAGTAATCTTTTGACATTGTGCACTGAAGATTAAGCATTGTCTGATGCTTTTTTCATGAGTATGTTAAGAATGTTATCTTGTTATCAATAAATGAATTAATAACTCTTTAGGAGGATGCAGATGAATATCGCAGCAGCCACATATAGTGATAGCTTAATGTATGTTTTTGGCGGATTAGCACTCTTTTTATTTGGGATAAACTTGATGAGTGATTCTCTCAAATCAGCAGCTGGAAACCGACTAAAATCAATCATTGAAAAAACAACCAATACGCCACTTAAGGGTATTTTGGTGGGTATATTAATGACTGTATTAATCCAATCATCCTCAGGAACCACAGCATTAATGATTGGTCTTCTTAGAGCAGGTTTGATGACATTACCACAATCTGTAGGTATTATTATGGGGGCAAATATTGGTACAACGGTCACAGCATTTATTATTGGTTTGCCTATTGCTGACTACGGATTAGTTTTTATTGCATTTGGCGTTGTAATGTCCTTTATTAAAAAAAGAAAGATTAATCATTTTGGTGGCGTACTTATCGGTTTAGGTATGCTCTTTGTTGGATTAAATACGATGGCATCAGGACTCAAACCTCTTGCAGCAACACAAGTAGCAGAAAGCATGTTTCAAACTTTCTCACAAAATTGGTTCTTAGGTACTCTCTTTGGTACTATATTTACAGCAATTGTTCAGTCTTCATCAGCAGCAATTGGGGTTTTGCAAAAATTATATGCGATTAATGCTGAAGGTATTGATTCGATTGCACTTACGGGTGCTGTACCTATCTTATTGGGTGCCAATATAGGCACCACCATTACCGCCTTTTTGGCTTCATTGGGTGGTAATGTTGAAAGTAAGAGAGCAGCGGTTATTCATGTGATGTTCAATGTAATTAGTGCACTATTTTTCTTGGTTATTCTATTGCCATATGAAGCAATCATTCAGTGGTTTGAAACTAAATTTTTAAAACCATATTCCATGTTGACCATCGCATTTGCACATGCATTTCAAAATATCACCATGACTGTGATTTTATATTTCTTTATTAAGCCTTTAATCAAATCAGCAAAATTTATTGTCAAAGATAAAGTCGGTAGAAAGATACCAGAAAATATGTTTGATGAGAAGCTGATTAAAGAATCTCCATCACTCGCTTTGGAATTTGTTAGAAAAGCAATACTCTATATGGGAGCAACTGTCAAAGACTATTTTGACATAGCAAGATCTTATAGCTTTAAGGAAAATTCAAAACTTGTTGAAGAAGCCTACACACATGAAATGATGATAGATACCTATGATCAGAAACTACATGACTACTTGATAAAAATCTCTCAAGCAGGATTGGATAAAAATGATTCTAAAAAATTATCAAGAGACCTAGATACGATCAAGGACTTTGAACGTATTGGTGACCATTTGACAAATATCGTAGAATTTTTTAACGAAAGATACGGAGAATCACAGTTGCTTTCTGCTGAAGGTGCAAACGATTTGAATGAACTTTATGATGTGCTTAGCCAAATGTTGGATGACACGCTTGAAAGTTTTGCTCGTATTGATCCTGTAATTGCAAGACGTGTTGTTGAAAATGAAGATGTTGTAGACGAACTCGAAGAAAGATTTAGATATCGTTATATTGAAAGACTTAAGAATGGTGAAATTACATTCATCGTTGCTGCAAATTATCCCGACATTTTATCTAATCTTGAACGTATAGGAGATCATTTGATGAATATAGCAAGCTCCGTCATTGAACCCTTATATATTCCACAAAGCATATTGGTTCCCAAGCCTCGCGAAATTGATAAAGATATCTAGAAGGAGTATATAAATGTTTGACTTAAAAGCACCATTCACACCTAAAGGTGATCAAATCAAAGCCATTGAAATATTGAAAGATAATATTTATAATGGTATCACTGAACAAGTTCTTTTAGGTGCAACTGGAACTGGTAAAACATTTACAATCGCAAATATCGTATCTCACATCCAAAAAAAGACCTTAATTCTTGCACCAAATAAGACCTTAGCTGGTCAACTTTATGGTGAACTTAAGGCCTTTTTCCCTCATAACCGAGTTGAATATTTTATATCTTATTACGATTATTTTCAACCCGAAGCATATGTTGTTTCAACAGACACATATATTGAAAAAGATTCATCCATCAATGATGAAATTGATGAGATGAGACACAGTGCCACTGCCTCGTTACTTGAAAATGAAGATGTGATCGTGGTTGCATCAGTATCCTGCATCTACGGAATTGGGGACCCTGATGACTATAGAAATTCGATGATTTTTATTCGTATTGGTGATCAATACGGTAGAGACACATTAATCAATCGACTTGTGGAACAAACCTATCAGCGCAACGATATTGATTTTCATCGAGGAACATTTAGAGTTCGAGGAGATTCGATTGAAGTAATTCCCGCTTATGAACGCGCAAATGGTATTCGAATTTCATTTTTTGGAGATGAGATTGAAGAAATTAAGCGATTTGATGTCTTAACGGGTCAAGCACTTGAATCTCTAACTTTTTCGACGATATTTCCAGCCTCTCACTTCATGACAAATAAAGATAAACTACACGAGTCAGTTCGTCGTATTAAAAAGGAATTACAAGAGCAAATAGCCTACTTTAAAGGAAACAATCTTTTGCTAGAAGCTCAAAGAATTGAACAGCGCACCAATTATGATATGGAAATGCTTGAAGAGATTGGGCTTTGCAGTGGAATCGAAAACTACTCGAGACATTTAGCACTTCGCGGACAAGGAGAGACCCCATCTACCCTTATGGATTTTTTTGGAGATGATTTTCTACTCATCATTGATGAATCCCATGTAACAGTTCCTCAAGTTAGAGGCATGTATTTTGGTGATAGATCTAGAAAACAAACCTTGGTTGATCATGGATTTAGATTACCAAGTGCTTTAGACAATAGACCGCTTCAATTTGACGAATTCGAAAACAAAATGAAGAATGTCATTTATCTATCCGCTACACCTGGACCTTACGAATTAGCAAAAGGCATTCCTATTGTCGAACAAATCATTAGACCTACCTATTTACTCGATCCTGTAATTGAAGTCAGACCAAGCAGTGGACAAATGGATGATTTATTCTTTGAAATTAAAAAGAGAGTCGCTAAAAATGAACGTGTCTTAGTCACCACATTGACCATTCGCATGAGCGAAGATCTAACAGTTTATTTCAAGCAATTAGGTGTCAAAGTCACTTACTTGCATAGTGAAATCAAGTCACTTGAACGTATTACCATCCTTAGAGATTTGAGATTGGGCAAATATGATGTATTGATTGGAATTAATTTATTAAGAGAAGGTCTAGATTTACCCGAAGTATCACTTGTTGCCATATTGGATGCAGATAAGCAAGGTTTTTTAAGAAGCGAACGAAGTCTTGTACAAACCATAGGACGTGCAGCAAGAAATCAAAACGGACGCGTTATTATGTATGCTGATTCTATTTCTTCAGCGATGGATTATGCAATCAATGAAACGAATCGTCGAAGAAAACTACAAATGGATTTTAATGAAATTAATCACGTCATACCCGTTACCGTTCAAAAAGATATCAGAGACAAAATCAGTCTCAAGGAAGATATTCTTACTGAAGAAAAGGACTATACGAAACTAACCAAGAAGGATAAAGATAAGATGATGAAGGCTCTAGAAGCAGAAATGAAGGAAGCAGCTAAGAATCTTGATTTTGAAAGAGCAGTGGAATTAAGAGATTTATTATTTGAACTTAAAGTTGAGGACTAGTTCCTCTTTCACTTTAAATATTTTCAAATATGCTATATGTTATCATAGTAATGGAGTTGATTATATGAATTCGAACATGAATTATCAAGCTGGATTATCAAATTACATATTAAATACACCTAAAAAGAATATCATAGTTGCCATTGAACATTTTACTTTGGCAGCTGGTCAAGGACATGCTGATGCCTATTATTTTTTGGGCCATTTTTATGGATTGGGTGATGGTGTATCACTTGATTATAATCTAGCCATGGACTACTATCGTAAAGGAGCGTCCTTGGGTAGTGCGAAATGCGGATATGCCATTGGGCTCATGCACCATACTGGAAACGGTGTGGATCTAGATCATGAGATCTCAAAAGAACATTTCAAAAATAATTACGGAATCCTACTCATGGAAGCTGAAAAGAAAGATATAGTGAGCATGCATATCTTAGGTACCTATTATTATTACGGATTTCATGTACTACGGTATATTTATAAAGCCATTGAATGGTTTTTAAAAGCAGCTAAATTAGGATATAGCGATTCACAATATATGTTAGGTATGATATATGAAACCATGTGTCATGACGAAAAACAAAAAGAGAGTTCTAAACATTATTATGAACTTGCTGCAAAGCAGGATCATCCCTATGCACAATTCGCACTTGGTGTATGGGCAATAGAAGAAGAAAAATGGTCTACAGCAGTATTCCATCTTGAAAAAGCAGCAAGCCAACAATATGGACTCGCAGCATTTACTCTAGCGCTTTACTATCACGAAAAAGAACCAAAATCACCACTGAAGGCATTTGAATGGTTTATGATTGCTGCAAAACAACATCACACAGATGCTGAATATTATGTAGGTTTATATTATCAAAATGGGAAAGGCGTTCCTCAAAATCTCGAACAAGCCATTTATTGGTATGAAAAAGCAGCCTTGAATAAAGATAAGAACGCACTTTATCATCTAGCAATGATTTTAATTAAACAAGAGAATAAGGATTATCAATTGACTGCTAAGCTTTTAGAGCAAGCTGCTGTATTAGACCACCCACATGCGCAATATAATCTTGCTGTGATGTATCAAAAAGGCGAGGGTGTTGAATTGGACATGAATAAAGCACTTTTTTGGTATGAAAAGGCATCTCATGCGAATTTAGCGATTGCACAGTATAATTTGGGTATGATTTATTTCGAAGGAGCGATTGTAGAAAAAGATGAGGCGAAAGCAAAAGAGCTATGGCAAAAAGCTGCAGCTCAAGGCTTAGAAATCGCAGTAAAGCTCATGTATTCCATCAATAATTACGAGAAGTTGCAAAAATCAACTTGGCAATCTTAGAATATACCCATTAAGGTTTTGCTATTATGTTTTATGTTGCTGTAATATCATTTAAAAGCAAAGGAATCCTCTGATTAGGAGAATTCCTTTTTAATTTAAATTAATTCTTTATTTAAATCTTTGGGAATCGTTATTCTGCACCCAATCTCACGATTTCAATAAGAACTTCAACCGCCTTTTTCATTTGATTAATTGATGCAAATTCCAAACGACCATGGAATTGATAACTACCAGTCCCCAGATTAGGACATAATAAGCCTTCATAGGTCAATCTTGCACCATCTGTGCCCCCACGAATCGGTTTTGCATGTGGAATGAGTCCAACGTTTTTAATCGCTTGTTCAGCCAATTCAACAATGTACATATGATCCTTAATGACTTCAAACATATTGAAATAACTGTCTTTAATGATTAGTTCAACAGCTTGATAACCATATTTGATATTTAAAAATTCTTTAATGATTTCAAATTCTTCTTTTTGTTCGTTAAAAAGTTTCATATCATGGTTTCTAATAATATAGTGAGAAGTAGCTTGTTCGACTTCACCCTTAATCTGAGTTAGATGATTAAAACCTTCATAGTTTTCTGTAAATGCAGGATTCTTAAATTGAGGAAGTAATGAATGAAACTCCATAGCGATATGAAGTGCATTGATTATTTTATTTTTTGCTGAACCTGGATGGATGCTCTTTCCAATGAAAGTCAAGAATGCACCTGCACCGTTGAAATTTTCATATTCAATCCCACCGACTTCACTACCATCAGCAGTATATGCAAAATCTGCTTTAAAATAATCATAATCGAAATGGTGCGTTCCATTACCTATTTCTTCATCAGGTGTGAAGCATATAAAAATGTCTCCATGCTTTTCTTCAGGATGTGCAACAAAGTATTCAGCTAACTCCATAATTTCTGCAACTCCACATTTATCATCTGCTCCTAGTAATGTAGAGCCATCTGTAACTACGATATCATCACCAATAACACGAGATAAACTGGAGAATTTCACTGGATCCATCGATAATTTGGAATCAAGCTCTATTTTAGAACCGTCATACCTTGTTATGATTCTTGGTTTGACATCTTTTCCCGGTGCATCAGGAGACGTATCCACATGCGCAACAAACCCTATCGCACGCGCGCCTTCCTTATTCTTATCAATTTTCGCGTAAACATATCCGTAATCGTCTAGAAAAGCATTTAACCCTATCTCTTGTAATTCTTGAACCAAAACCCTGCTTAAGTTCTTTTGTTTTTCAGTTGAGGGAAACATCAGTGAATCATGATCTGATTGTGTATCTATCTTCACATATCTTAAAAATCTATCGATTAATCGTTCCATAATATACCATCAACCTCCTTCTAAAACATATTATAACTCAAAAATATTCAAAAAAATAGAAGAAAGTTTAAAAATATTAAGAAAATTCCTATAAATATTAAGAAAATTAAAGTAAAAATTAATTTTTTTAACTTTTTTTCAATAAAAGTGTTGACAAAGCATATAAAAATGAATATAATTAAGTTGTAAGTTAAATAAATCAATAAAGGTGTTGAAAATATGACAAAATATGAAGTTCTAAATCAATTAGATAATCAAGAGATAAAATCTGATGAAGCTTATCGACTTTTATACAGTACAACCAAAGAAAGAAAGCCAAGACGTGCAGGATTCGTAAAAATCAGAATTAAGATTCCCGAAAGTAAAGGTGCCACAATATTTCTTAGTATATTGCTGTTCGTTCCAATACCACTGTTTCTAGTTAAATTATTTATTCCAAGAAGATTCAAACAAATTGATGAAAACGTCAGTGATAAAATTCCAATATCACCTCAAGAACTCATTAAACTCAGTTCACTAAAAGGTGTGAAAATAGATGTGAAATCAAGTGATGGTGTCAAAGTACTCATTCAAACCATATAAAGGAGAAATAACATGAAAGAACGAAATAAAGTAAACCCAGTATTATCCATTTGCCCAGTATGTAAAAATAATCTTAATGTTGTTAAATTACATTGTGATCATTGCGATACAACAATCGAAGGTGACTTTACATTATCAAAGTTCAATTATCTTGAAACAGAAAAACTATACTTCATTGAAATATTTATCAAAAACAGAGGGAACATTAAGATGATTGAAAAAGAACTCAACATTAGTTATCCAACTGTCAAAAAGATGCTTGATGATGTGATTATAGGACTTGGATATTCTTTGGAACCATTTGAAGATGAACCAATGATCAAAGAACCCGAAACTCCAAAACTAAACAGAGCAAGCATTTTAGAAAAAATCGAAAAAGGAGAATTAACGGTTGCAGATGCAATCAATCTCTTCAAAAAAGGAAAATAGGTGATATCATGAGAAGAAATCATTTTGGACATAATACAACTCAACGTTACAAACACCAAAAACTCACAAGTTCAACAAGCAGTAATCAACTAGGATACACAAGTGTTAAGCAAACAGAATTTTCAGCACACAGTGTATCGGATCTAGTTGAGTTCCACGAAGTGTTACTATTCTTTAACGTACTCAAGAATTAGTTTAATTCATCGTACTTATAAAGACGTATCACCAAAGTAAAATATCAAGATGATTGAAAAGTAGCTCAATATGAATTATCCAGCTGTTAAAAAGATGTTTGATGAGATTACTAGTGGACTCGGATATTCTTTGAAACCATTTGAAAATGAATCAGTGATCAAGAAACCGAAACCCCAAAAATAAACAAAGCAAGCATATTAGAAAGATCAAAAAATAAGAAGTATCGATTGCATATGCAATCAATCTCTTCAAGAAAGGAAAATAGGTGATATCGTGAGAAGAAATAATTATGGACATGATACAGCCCAACGTTACCAACATCAAAGATTTACAAGTTCAACAGGTGTTAATCAAATAGGATGCACATACGCTTTACAACCAGAATTTTTAGTACATAGTGTGTTAGATTTGATTGATATTCAAGATCAAGATGTACCCAACTATAGAGTGTTATCAGATTCGCACTCAAAAAATAAAAATAAATTATAAGAAAAAAGGTGAATAATATGTCAAAAGATCAATTCAAAGAAGGAAGAATGAAAATTCTAAATTTACTTGCTAAAGGCGTTATTTCAGCAGAAGAAGCTGAAAATCTGCTTGGATCAATGGATGGCCCATCAGAACCAAAATATGCTGAACAGATTATCGTCAGTAACAATAAAAAAGCACCATTTAAAATGTTAAAAATCTTTGTTGATTCCAATGATGGAGATGTTGTTAGAATTCAAATTCCAATCGAATTTGCAAAGCTCCTAAAAACAGGAAAGTTCAATATGAATCTAAAAGATAGCGACATCGATATCGACGCACTATTAGAAATGATCTCAGCTGGTGTTATGGGTGAAATCGTTAATATCCAATCAGCTGATGGGGATAACGTAAGAATCGTCGTTGAGTAAAGTATCTAAAATTGAATCATTTTACACAATAAAGCGTTTATATTTAGGCGTCTTTATTGTTATTTAGGTGTCTTGTATTATAATAGACATATATATTAGAGGAGAACAACATGTTATTTGGTAAACACTTTAGAAAATACTATTTAAAATACTCACTATTTTTTTTGGCGGGAATCGCAGTTTTGATTATCGTAGATTGGATCCAACTCGATATTCCAAAACTCGTAGGACAAATTTTAGATGCTCTAAAATTAGATATCGTCGATACTACAGCTATTGAAGAACGCATTCTTCGAATAGCTATGCTTGCCGGAATAATTACAATAGGTCGTTTCATTTGGAGATACACCATTTTTGGTGCTTCAAGAAGAATTGAATATAATTTAAGAAATGCCATGTTTGTCCACTCATCCAAATTATCTCAAAGCTATTATAGCCAAGAAAAAGTCGGAGGACTCATGGCATATTTTATCAATGATCTAGAATCCGTGCGCATGGCTTTTGGACCTGGTATCTTAATGCTTGTTGATGGGTTAATGCTTGGAAGCTTTGCTATTTATAGAATGGCAAACCTAAATGCAAGATTGACTTTATATGCTGCAATTCCAATGCTTATCCTAACTGTTGTGCTGGTATATATACGTAAGACTATCTCTGCAATCTTTAAAAAGCGACAAGAATCATTTGAAAAGTTAAGTGATTTTACTCAAGAAAACTTCTCGGGTATCTCGGTTATTAAGGCATTTGTTAGAGAAACGAAAGAAGCATTGTTTTTCAGTAGAAGAAATGATGATTTATACAATAAAAATATCCAGTTTGTCAAATACATCATTGGCATCAATATTGGACTATCTCTCGCACTGAATCTCATCATATTACTTATTATTATGTATGGCAGCTTTTTAGCTATTAAAACGGATGGCACAGGTCTCACAACGGGCCAATTAACTGAATATATCAGCTATTTCTTTACGCTTATATGGCCAGTTATGGCTTTATCGAGATTTATTCAAATTCAATCACAAGCAAAGGCAAGTGCGACACGTATTGAAAAGTTCCTAGATCAGAATATTGAGATTAAGGATCAAGAAGATGCGATAGAAATTGATGACCTAAAAGGCAGTATTACCGTTAAGAACTTGAATTTCAAATATCCCGATAGCAATGAACCTGTGCTAATAGATGTTTCTTTCGATATTAAAGCTGGTGAGATGGTAGGTATATTAGGACGCACAGGTAGCGGTAAGAGTAGCCTAGTTGATTTATTATTGCGTATTTACAATTTAGATGAAAACCAAGTCTTTATCGACAATTACGATATCATGAAGTTATCTTTGAAATCAGTTAGAAATACTATCGGATATGTTCCTCAGGATAATTTCTTATTTTCAGATACAATTACAAATAACATCGGTTTTGCTTATGACCATCCAGATGAACAAGCAATTCAAGAATCTGCCAAATTGGCAGATGTTTATGACAATATCATGGAATTTAAAGAGCAATTCAACACGATACTTGGTGAACGAGGAGTCACTGTATCAGGTGGCCAAAAGCAAAGAATCAGCATTGCAAGAGCCTTAGCAAAAAATCCAGAAATACTCATACTTGACGATTCTGTTTCCGCTGTTGACACCAAGACCGAGGATGCTATTATCAATAATCTTCATCGCATTAGAAAAGGAAAAACTACTGTTTTTATTGCTCATCGCATCTCAACAGTCAAAAAAATGGATAAAATCATTCTACTGGATCAAGGAAAGATTTCAGCAATAGGAAGTCATGCAGTTTTAATGAAAACTTCTGCATTGTACCAGGATATGGTTAAGCGCCAAACATTGGAAAATCTAGTTCAAGGAGGTGCCAATCATGAAGGATTTTAAAGATAACACCCGAGAACGAAGCGATAAAGAGGTTATTAAACGACTAATCAACTATGCGCTGCCTTATAAAAAGGAATTCGCGTTGATCATTTTCTTAATGCTATTCGGCGTAGCGATTCAACTTTTACCAGCAATCCTAATTGGTTATACAATTGATATAGTGGGCAGTGACACGATGCAAAGAGATCAACAGGTCTTATATATCATCTTTATGGGTGGAGCATTTTTAGTTGCCATGTTTCTTGGGAATTTTACACAATTTTACCAAATGTACATACTTCAAAAGGTTGGTCAAAAGACAGTTGTTACATTAAGAAATGATGTATTTAATCATATCGAAAATCTAGCCATTGGACAAATTAATCAGGTTCCTGTAGGTAAACTGGTAACACGCGTCACGAATGATACAAATACAATTTCTGAGATGTATACTTCGGTTGCTGTCAATTTGATTCGAAATATCTTATATCTATTTGCCATATTAGTTGTACTCTTTATATTGAATTACCGAATTACGCTTTATGTAATCATTGTGATTCCTGTTGTATTATTGGCAGCATATCTTTTCAGAAAATTTTCTAGAGCTTCCTATCGTCGCGTAAGATCGAGTCTATCGGAAGTAAATGCATTTCTATCGGAAAATTTATCTGGAATGAAGGTTACTCAAATTTTCAATCAACAAGATAAAAAGAGAAATGAATTTAAGCAACACAGTCAAAAGCTCAGAAATAGTTATTTACAGGAAATTTTGGTCTTTGGAATCTTTAGACCAACCATCTATGCCATGTCCATGGTTGGAACAATTATTGTTTTATATATAGGATATCAAGAAGTGATGACAACAGCGTTTACTGCTGGATTATTATTCACTTATTTCTATTTGGTACGCGATTTCTTTGAACCTATCCAAGAGTTAGCCGAACAATTCAATGTTATGCAAAGTGCATTCGCAGCTGCCGAAAAGGTCTTCGACGTATTAGACACCAAACCGGAAATCATTGATGCTGAAGATGCCGTTGAATTAGATATGTTTACGGGATCGATTGAATTTAAAGATGTTTGGTTTTATTATTTACAAGATGAATGGGTATTAAAAGGTATCAGTTTCAAGGTAAATCCAGGTGATACGGTTGCTTTTGTTGGTGCTACGGGTTCTGGTAAAACTACGATTTTAGGTCTTATTGTTCGTAACTATGAGATTCAAAAAGGACAAATACTAATTGATGGGATTGATATTAGAAAGATTAAACGATCCTCACTGAGAAAACACATTGGACAAATGCTTCAAGACGTGTTCCTATTTAGCGGAACCGTTGCTGAAAACATTACGTTAAGGGATGACGATATCACTATAGAAGAAGTGATTTCAGCATCAAATTATGTAGGTGCCAATACCTTTATTGATAGATTGCCTGAGAGATATGAACACATGGTGTTGGAACGTGGAAACAATTTTTCTAGTGGACAGCGTCAGCTCATCTCTTTTGCGAGAGCCTTGGTTTATAAACCATCATTAATGATTCTTGATGAAGCCACAGCTAATATAGATAGTGAAACCGAAGAATTGATCCAGCAATCACTCGAGAAAATGATGAATATCTCAACGATGCTTATCGTTGCTCACAGGTTATCGACCATTCAGCATAGCGATAAAATTCTTGTCATGCAAAAAGGAGAGATCAAGGAAGAAGGCAGTCATCAGGAACTCTTAGTACTTAAAGGATTGTACTATAATCTTTATCAACTACAGTATGACGAAAATGAAGCACTTGCTTCATAGATTTCTCAATTATCTTAAAATTCACATGTTAGCTATGGATGATTGACATCTAATCATATATTCTTTAAAATGATTGTAATGAGAAAGGGGTTATCCCATGTTAAAAAAAGCAGATATTCAGAAGTTATTAAATGAAGCCTTATCAACAGGAGCAGATTTTGCTGAAATCTTCCTTGAAGATACAGTTTCTTCAATTATAAGAGTAATCAGTGGAGAAGTGACTTCAATTGATCGAGGCAATGTCTTTGGTGCAGGTGTCAGATTAATCCAAGGTGTCGATGAGGTTTACGGATTTACCAATCAGGTTTCTTATGACTCCATTTTAGGGGTTGTTCAAAATCTAAAAGCATCATTTTCTGGTGAGATCCATCAAGCTATTTTATTAGGAGAAAAAAAGCCTTACGTTAATCACATCAAAAAACCTATGCAAACAGTACCTGTAGGTAAAAAATCAGCAATCCTACAATCCTTATCAAATCAGATCAAAGCATATGATTCACGCATCGTTCAAGCAATCACACAATTGATGGAAACAGAACAAAAAGTATTGATTGCTAATTCTGAAGGTATATATCAAGACGATCAAAGAACTTATTCAAGAGTTGTTTTTATGGCCGTTGCACAAGAAAATGGATTAATGCAACAAGCATATGAAAGTCAAGGTCGCTATATGGGTTTTGAAATATTTGACGACATTGATGCATCTGCCTATGCAAATGAAGTTGCAGAGAGTGCAATAAAGCTACTAAGTGCTGAAGATATGACAGCTCAAGTGATACCAGTTGTTCTTCATAACGGTTTCGGAGGAGTCATTTTCCATGAGGCATGCGGACATCCTCTTGAAGCGACTGCTATTGCCAAAGGTCTTTCGCCATTCGTCGGAAAGATCGGCGAAAAGATTGGATCAGATATTGTAACAGCTTATGATGATGGTAATGTTGAAGGTGCATGGGGACGATTGAGTTTTGATGACGAAGGTAAACCAACTCAAAAGAACCTATTGATTGATAAGGGAGTTCTCAAAGGATATCTCATTGACTATCGTAATGGTAGAAAAATGAAGATGGAACCTACCGGATCAGGTCGAAGACAATCCTATAAGTTCTCACCAACATCAAGAATGAACTCAACCTATATTGCTCCAGGTACTGATAAGTTTGAAGATATCATCAAAGATACAAAATATGGTTTATTTGCTAAAAAACTTGGGGGAGGAACAGTTGTTCCTGCAACTGGTGAATTTAATTTTGCAGTACAAGAAGGTTATATGATAGAAGATGGCAAGTTAACTCGTCCTGTACGTGGAGCAATGCTCATCGGACATGGGAAAGACGTGTTATTTAAGATTGATAAAATTGCTGACAACTTGGAATTTGGACAAGGCATGTGTGGATCTGTATCAGGAACTATTCCTGTTGATGTCGGACAACCTACCATTCGTGTATCCTCAATGACCGTTGGCGGAGCAGGAGGCAAAAAATAATGTATCAGAATTGGATTGACTTAGGATTAGCTAAAGGTCTTTCAGATCTAGAAGTATTTGCAGTTAGAAATAAAACTTTAAAACTGACAGTCTATCAAAATAAATTGGATCAACATGTTCAAAGTGATGTTGAAGTTGTGACCATTCGAGGTATTTATGAAAATAAACTAAGTACTGTACGAGTTGAAAACCTTTCAGATGCAAATGTAGATCAACTACTTGATCAGCTTATCGAAAATGCGAAAGCATTAACTGTCGTTGAGCCAGCAATTATCTATGAAGGCTCAAAATCATACCCCGAGGTCAAGGATGAACGCTATGATTTTGGAAGTGTTCCAATCATTAAAAAGATTGATATGCTCAAGAAATTAGAACAAAACATTTTAGCAAATGAATTCGTAACACAAGTGCAGACATCGATGTATCAGGAAATTGATTCAAAAACAACACTTGTCAATTCCAAGGGTCTTCATTTGTCAAGACACAATACATATGCTTATACATATGCCATTGGTGTGTTTCAAAAGGATGAGGACATCAAAACTGCATATGACATTAAATTGGCGAAGAGATTCGATGAATTTGATGTTAATGAAATGGCAGAAACAACCATTAAAAAAGGTGTTGCTAAACTAGGTGGAAGTTCAATACCTTCAGGATCATATCCAGTTGTCTTTTCAAATGAAATGTTTGGCGATATTCTCGAAGTCTTTACGCCTATTTTCTCAGGTGAGGCAGCATATCGTAACATGACATCACTCAAAGATAAGGTGAATCAAAAGATAGCCGGCAATGATATCAGCTTAATCGATGATCCACTACATCCAGAAGCACATTTTAAGACCGGATTCGATGATGAAGGTGTTGCATGTTCAAAGCGATATGTAGTTGAAAATGGCGTTTTTAAGGGATTTAACCATAACCTTAAAACAGCTTCCATTTTTAAAAAAGAACCAACAGGTAACAGTTTTCATGGAGGAATCTCAACGACAAACTTCTATTTAGACCCACAAAACAAAGATTTCAACACATTGATTTCTGATATCAAAAATGGTGTTTACATCACTGATATGATTGGTTTACATGCAGGTGTTAACACAGTTTCAGGTGAGTTCAGCTTACAGGCAAGCGGTCTTAAAATTAAAGATGGTAAGCTAGATCATCCAGTAAAAATGATTGTCATATCCGGAAATTTCTTTGATGCGATCAACCATGTTAAAGGGATTGGATCAGATCTGAAATTTGGATTGTCTGGTGTAGGCAGCCCAAGTGTTTATATTGAATCTCTAATGATTGGTGGAGAGGCTTAGTCCTCTTTTTCTGATGTGTGGTGATAAAAGTTGATAAACAGATTTACTTTGATTCTAAAATATCCTTGATGCCGCTATCATTAAGAAATGTTCTATAGCTAACATTTTTCTCTGACTCAATCACTTTTTTGTTTAACTGATTTATCATATTGTTTTTAGCCATAAGTAATTGCTTTTTATTATTGTAATAAGATAAAGAAAGATGGTTATATCGATAAACGAAAAAGTTGAGATAATGCTGCAAATTTTTCAAACGATAGCCTGCATGTTTGAATAGATATCTCTTGATGTTACTATGAAGTGAATCTACGATGTGTGTGCTGTATTCATTTGTTTCATCCTTACCCACATTGATTTTCTCACCGCTAAACTGTCTCATAAATTTATGTTAATGTGTACCACCGTCATGTATGATTAAGTCTAAATGTTCAACATTCATGTTGAGTAATTGTATATAATCATCTGGTAATGCCATAGCTCTTGAGGTTACTTTGGCTACACATATCCCTTGTAAATTGATTATTGTAATAATGCATAAAAGGTTGTTTGATAAGCCGCGAATGCCTTTACCATCAGATCTTTCAAGTTTATATTTCTTTTCCCTTATACTTATGAACGTTTTATCAATAAGTATTGCTCCAGAAATTCTAAGATCATCTTGATAGGTCTTAAGGGCATTAAATATTAAATAGCGATAATAATGAGCTGCTTTAATATTGATGTTTAAATTTCTTAATGATATGCGTACTCAACTTGAGATGCTTGGTAAATGTATCGTTCATGATAAAAGTGCATCTACATGATTTGCACTTATATCTTTGTGTCCCATCTTTCGCTCTTCCATTTTTAGAGAGCAATTGTATTGTTTCACACTTAGGGCATGTATGAAAATTTTGCATATAACGTTCCTGACTATAAAAGCGAGTACTTTATCCTCAGAAACGTCGCCAAACAATTCAAGGATAAAATACTCGCTTTTATAGTTCCTTTTTTACATTGTTTGGCCACCATATTATAACATTTTCATTCCGCCATATTTCTACATTTTATCACCGCTATTTACAAAATTATTCTTCAGTTTATCTTTTAATGATTTAGAGCCTTGTGAAAGCATTATACAATCTTGTATCAACTTTTATCACCACACATATCAGTTTTTTTTAAACTAATTACCATAAAGGAATACACACCTTTATGTAGAATATAATACATGCTATAATATAAACATCAACCAAAGTATAAAACATGAAAGATGTTAGGTGAGAGCATGATTCGAAAATATAAAATCATTGTTGTTGACGATGAGGACGAAATTAGAAATAGAATTATCTCGAAAATTCCCCAAGATATGGGATTTCAAGTTGTTGGTCAAGCCGCTAATGGATTTGACGCTCTTGAAGTGATTGAAAGAGAAAAACCTGACGTCGTCTTGACTGATATTAAGATGCCGTTTATTGATGGGATTGAACTCTCAAAAATTATTCGTAAAGACTATCCAAAAACCAAGATTGCTTTTATTTCAGGATATGACGAATTTGCGTATGCTAAAGAAGCTATAGCCCTTGATGTTATTAGTTACTTGTCTAAGCCAATCACTGAAATAGAAATTATTGAGTGTTTGAAAAAAATCAAAACCAGATTAGATGATGAATATCAGATTTTATTCAATCAGGAGCGACTTGATCTGATTTACGAGACGAATTTACCCGCACTGATAGAAAATCAATTCAATTCAATATCACATTTAGCCTCCATTACAGATCAGGATTTAGAGAAGTTCAAGGTTTTCAATATTGATTTGAGTAAGGGTGAATTCATGGTAGGTATTATTGAAATCGATAATATTGCAGAATTTATCAAGATTGAACAACTTAGAATTTTCCTAATAAATCTTTTGAAAAAGGAATTTAATAATTATTGCGAGTTATTTTATTTCAATACTGGGTCTGGTCTTGTTTTCATTTTAAACCATGAAAAATTAAACAATAAGGAAATCGAAACTCAACTATACCGTATTGTTTTGACAAAAGATGAATTTTCAAATATAAAAATTAAAATAGGCATATCAGAAGTTTTTTCTGATTTTAAACAAATTTCTAAATACATATTGCAATCCAAAAAGGCATTATCATATGGTAGCTATCTTAACATAGGAGATGTAATTTATTATAAAGACATTACGACACGCAAGAAAATTGAACTCAAATTGACAAAGGATGAAATTTACGAAATCAGTTATACGCTTAAATTTAAAACCGAAGCAGATATCCACGGGTTATTTGACCGTATGATTAAAAATAATGAGTTGAACCAGGAATATCTATTGAATAAACAATACTACATTATTAATTTAGCCAATATTTTTGTTGAGTTCTCTCAAAGCCTTCATGTGGAATTACACGATATAATAGATTCGGAAATAATAGAAACCTTATCAAGGTATGAAGATTTATCGAGCATGTTTGAATTTTTGAAAAAACTAACTTTTGATATACGTTCACTCAATGTTGAAAAGTCGAAGAATCGAGCAAGTATTATTCTTGAAGAAGCCATCTCATATATAAACGCACATTATATGGATTCAAATTTGAATATGGATGTGTTGACAGATGTTCTTGATGTAAGCGCGTCTTACTTAAGTGCACTTTTTAAAAGAGAACGAGACACGACATTTAATCAATATCTAATTAAAATCAGGATGGATCACGCTAGAGAACTTCTCAAATATACAAATATAAAGATATATGAGATTGCAACAAGTGTAGGATATAACGATGTTTATTATTTTAGTTACAGTTTTAAAAAATATATGAAATCTTCACCAAGGGAATACCGAAATGATCAAAAGATTTAAGAATCTTTCAATTTCAAACGCACTTTTTATAATGACCATCTTTATTGTAGGTCTTATTATGCTCACGTCAAGTTTCATTACTTACAACATGATTTTTCGTCGTACGAATGAAATGATAGAGTCAACGTCAAAGGAAATTAATAAGCAGGTCATCCTAAATTACGAAAATTACTTAAGTAGTGTTATCAATACGTCTAATGCACTTCAAAAATATATACTTGAATATACGAAGGACAATGAACTCGATGCTCTGCAAGACACATTTGTGACCACAAAAAATATTGAGAAAAATATCTTGACGGTTGCACTATTTGACGAGCAAGGACAATTGATTTCTGCTAGTTCATCTGACCAGGTAGCACCAAATATTATAGATAAAGATTGGTATATTCAAGCCATTGATAATGTTGACATTCACCATTTTAGCTCACCTCACTCCGAAGATGTATTCAATACCGATAATGAAGTATTTTCAATTTCAAAATGCGTTCAATATTATAACACTACTGGAGAAAGCCAAAACGGAGTGCTACTCATCAATATCGATACAAGCGAGTTCAAGAATTTAGGTTTGATGACAAATCTTGGAGAACAAGGGCACATCGTGATTATGAATCAATCAAATGAATTGATTTATTCATCAAAAACAGAATGCAATTCTAGCAATTGTGAAAGTGTAGAAGTCGTTAATCTTATCATTTTAGGGGGAGAGCTATTCACAATTGATGATTTAAGCATGTATGTAAGTGTCAATACAATTAAATACACACGTTGGCGAATTGCCACGTTTATTAACGTCAATGCAATTTCCGATACTAAAGGGGAGATTTTATTAACTATGGTTATGATTTTTGGTGGAACACTCATAGCGATTGCATTATCATCCGCAGCATTTTCACACCGAATCACTAGCCCCATGAACAAACTTGAAAAACACATCAAGGATATTGAGGGAGGAAATTTTGATTCAAGAATTCACGTCGAAGGGCAAAAGGAGGTTGTCATTTTAGCAGAGGCATTTAATGCGATGAGTGATCACGTCAAAGAACTAATGGAAAAAGTATTAGTCGAACAAAATGAAAAGAGAAAAACACAATTTATCGCACTTCAAAATCAAATCAATCCCCATTTTTTATACAATACACTTGATTCCATCGTTTGGCTAAGCGAGAACCATAGAAACAAGGATGTAGAAAAGGCTATTATTGAACTTTCAAAATTCTTTAGAATGAGTATTTCAAGCGAAAAGAATGTTGTGTTGCTTAAAGATGAAATTGAACATGTATCGAGTTATTTGTCAATTCAGCAAATACGCTACCATAATGCATTCATCTTTGATTTTGAAATCGATCCCAAGGTTGTGAATTATCATGTGCTGAAATTATCACTACAACCACTGGTTGAAAATGCTATCTTGCATGGCATTCGACCAGACGAAGAATTTACTAAAATATCGATTAAAGCATATGAAAAAGATGGATTTATCTGCATTGAAGTCATTAATGAAGGGTATGGTATGACAACAGACAGGATTAGTGAAATTCATCAAGTCATTCGCGGAGAAAAAGAATCTTCAAGCATGGGTATAAAAAATGTCTATCAAAGACTCAAATTATATTATGGTGCTAGTGCCGATTTATATATTCAAAGTCAGCTTGATGAAAGTACGACTGTTACAATGAAAATGCCTATCTTAGAAGGTGAAATTCTATGAAGAAACTATTAATTTTAATCATCGTACTTTTCTTATTTGGGTGCCAAACAAAAACAACCATCATACCCTTGCTCATCTATGATATGAATGATACTTATATGGAGGATTTTGAGCAAAGAATTCGAAATAATGCCGATGATGAACTTAGTATTGTCACTTACGATTGCCAAAATTCACAAATCATCCAAAATGAGTACATCGAGCAGTTAATGGATGATGGATATCAATTATTAATCATCAATCCAGTTGATCGATTAAGTGTTTATGCAATTATTGAAAAAGCGATGCAAACAAACACCACCATCATTTTTATTAATCGAGAGCCTTTGGAAATTGACATGAATTTATCGGATTCATTATATTATATAGGAGCAGACGCTAGACAATCCGCTGAGTTACAAGCTGAAATTGTCATGGAACTTTTTGGTGGAAATCCCAATCAACTCAATCAGTTTGATAAAAATAGTGACGGTGTTATTCAAACGGTTATTTTAAAAGGAGAGCAAGGCCATCAAGATGCAGAAGCGAGAACTCAATATGTCATTGAGACTTTAGACAATGAGAATTATCAAGTTGAAGTCCTTGACGTAGTTATTGCTAATTTTGATACCGATACAGCAGTGATTGCCATGGAACAATTGATAGACAAATATGGGAATACAATTGAAGTAGTACTTTCGAATAACGATGCAATGGCTATCGGTGCAATTAAAGCTCTTAAGAACTATAATTATTTCATCGATGCAAATCATGATGGTATCATTGATCGAGAAAGTGAAACATGGATTCCTGTCATTGGAATTGATGGCTTGGACATTGCAATTGACCAAATTGAGAAAGGCTATCTGTACGGCACTGTATTAAATGATTCTCAAAAAATGGCTGATGCAATTTACGAACTTTCGTATGCTTTACTTATCGATAAAACACTGGATGGATTCGAATACACAATTACTAACGAGAAATACGTCTGGATTGATTATCAGAAGATGATATTTGAGTAAATATATTTATTTAATATGGGAAAGTAACGAATATCACAAAAAAATAGTAGAATTACTAATTTTATGTAAGCCCTTTCTAAAGTATAATTAGTCTATATTTAAACGAAAGGGAGTTAAAAATGAAAAAATTAGGACTTTTATTATTTGTTTTAATGTTTGGTTTGGTTGCACTTGCAGGTTGTCAGGCAGATACAGTTGATATTGGTATCGTTCTTCCTACAAGAGATGAACCAAGATGGATTCAAGATGAAGAAAGATTCTTAGCAGCTCTAGAAGATACAGATTATTCAGTAGAGATATTGTTCTCTCAAGGTTCTACAGCAACTGAATTATCTAATGTTGAAACCTTAATTTCTAAAGGCATTAAAGTTTTGATTATTACTGCTCAAGATGGCGACGCAGCCGGTGCAGCAGTTGAAGCAGCAAAAGCAGAAGGCATTACAGTTATTGCTTATGACCGCTTAATCACAAACACAGATGCAGTTGATTATTATGTAACGTTTGATAGCATTGCAGTTGGTGAAGCTCAAGGCCAATACTTGGTAAACCAAGCAACTGGTACAGGCAACCCTTTATACTTATATGCTGGTGCTGCAAGCGATAACAACGCATTCCTATTCTTTGAAGGCGCATGGAATGTTCTTCAACCTAAAGTTGCTGATGGCACATTTGTTATAAAGAATTCATCTGAAGCAGTAAGTCTTCAAGCAAAACCAGTGTTGACAAGAACAGAAATGGCTACAATCCTAGGTCAAATTACAACCAATTGGGATTTTAACACAGCTTTAAATCTTGCACAAAGTCATTTAACTGCAGCAAGTGCACTTGATAAAGGCGACGTCTTTATTCTAGCTCCAAATGATGGAACTGCACGTGCAATCGCTGATGCGTTTGCTGACGACACAGACGTAACAAGTTATTTAGTTACTGGTCAGGATGCAGAAAAGGCTTCTATTCAATATATTATTGATGGCAAGCAATCCATGACAGTATTTAAGGATGTACGCACACTTGTTGAAGACGCTATTGATATGGCTGTTACAGTTCTTGAAGGTGATACTCCAACAACTACAGGTTCATATGACAATGGTGAAATTGATGTTCCAGCTAAGCAGACAAATGTTGTTGTTGTTACTTCAGTTAACGTTAGAGCAGCACTTATTGACAGTGGTTATTATGTAGAAACAGATTTTGTGTTCCCTGCTGCATAAGTCAAGATGATTAACAAAAAGCAGTGGTGGGATGCTCTCACCACTGTTTTATTATGTTGGTCGAAGACTAACATAAAACCACCTGCTATGCGGGTGGAATCAAAAAAGCGGAAGCGTTGAAAAAAAGAATCCTCCAATTGGTATAATTAAATTACCAATTGCCTTACACCAATATAATCAAGGAGGATTCTATCACCAATGCCAAAGAGGAATGATGACACTAGTAGTTTATCACATACGAAATGGAACTGCCAGTATCATATCGTATTCACACCCAAGTATCGACGAAAAGCGATCTATGGAAAATTGAAAGCAAATATCGGAAAATATTTGAGACGTCTTTGTGGATACAAAGGGGCCGAAATAGTCGAAGCACATGCAATGAGTGATCACATTCACATGCTCGTTAAGATACCACCTAAACTTGCAGTGAGTTCATTCATGGGATATCTAAAAGGGAAGAGCAGTCTAATTATTTTTGACGAGCATGCGAATCTCAAGTATAACTATGGATCCAGACACTTCTGGTCAGAAGGATACTACGTTTGACCGTAGGTCTAAACAAGAAAGTCGTAGAAAACTATATCAGGAATCAAGAACTTGAAGATCAAGTGAAAGACAAGAGAAGTTTGAAAGAGTATAAAGACCCGTTTACGGGTAAGTAAGGGTGACAAAGGCAATTGGGCAAATAAAAAGACCCTTAAATGGTGGTCGCCAGTAGTTAGCCTTGTAGGCGTGAGAGAAAAACCACGTCTTGAAGGCCTAGATTTTTATTTTCATTAAGGATGTGATGTGATGAGCAATATATTAGGAATGCTGAATATCACTAAAGATTTTCCGGGTGTTAGAGCACTCGATCATGTGAATTTTACGGTTGAATCTGGAGAGATTCATTGCCTCGTTGGTGAAAATGGAGCTGGCAAAAGCACGTTGATGAAAATTTTAAGTGGAGTATATAGAACTAAAGACTATGAAGGTAGCATCATTTTGAATGATGAAATTCAAAACTTCAATAATATTCGCGATAGTGAAAGTAAGGGTATAGCCATCATCCATCAGGAGTTGGCATTGATTCCCGATCTTTCAGTATATGAGAATGTTTTTTTAGGTCACGAAATTAAAAAAGGCGCATTCATTGACTGGAATGAAACGATTACTCAATGCAAGAAATACTTACAAATGGTCAATCTGAATGTTGAACCAGAACAAAAAATTAAGAATCTCGGGGTAGGAAAACAGCAACTTATAGAAATTGCGAAGGCACTAAGCAAAGATGTTAAATTGCTTATTTTAGATGAACCAACAGCAGCTTTGAATGACGATGAAAGTAGAAATTTACTTGAATTACTTGTCGATCTAAAAAAGCATCATGTCACATCAATTATGATATCTCACAAGCTTAAAGAGGTTATGACTATCGCTGATACCGTGACTGTTTTAAGAGACGGAAAAACGATTTGTTCTTTGTCTAAGAAAAAAGATGAAATTAACATTTCTATCATTATAAAAAGCATGGTTGGTAGAGAAATTAATGAAATATTTCCAAAACGCGATTACCATCATAATGAAAATATACAATTTGAAGTTAAAAATTATAATGCATTCAATCGTGAATTGAATCGTCAAGTTGTTAAAGATTCCTCATTTTATGTCAAACACGGAGAGGTTATAGGGCTGGCTGGCCTTATGGGAGCGGGTAGAACTGAATTTGCACTTAGTATTTTTGGGAATCCGCTTGGTTATGAAATCTCCGGTGAGACGTATCTTGAAGGAAACATTGTTAATATGACAAACCCCAAAAATGCTATTAAAAACGGTTTGGCATATGTTACTGAGGATCGAAAGGGAAATGGACTCATTTTAATTCAGGACATTAAACAAAACATTACATTAGCTAATTTAGAGGCAATATCAAAGCGCACATATATTAATGAAAATGTTGAGATTAATATTGCAAATCAATATAAAGAATCAATTAATATTAAAGCACCATCTATTGAACAAAAGATTCATAACTTAAGTGGAGGAAATCAGCAAAAAGTCTCCATTTGCAAATGGCTTTTCACAAAACCAAAAGTATTAATATTAGATGAACCCACAAGAGGTATTGATGTCGGTGCAAAATTTGAAATTTATACGATTATCAATAATCTGGTTAATCAAGGTATGAGTATTATCTTAATCTCTTCAGAGCTTCCAGAGATACTTGGAATGTGTGATCGGATTTACGTCATGAATAGTGGTAAAATTGCTGGTGAACTTTCTATCTTTGATGCGACACAGGAAAAAATAATGGAATTAGCAACGAATTAAGGAGAAATCTATATGAGTGTAATGAAAAAATATTTTAAAGAATTGAGCATTGTTCTCAAGGATAATATTAGAGAATACGGCATGTTTATTGCATTGGCAGTCATTATGATCATATTTGCTATATCGTCTAAAGGATTATTTTTAAGTTCTAGAAATTTAGCCAATCTATTAAATCAAACGGGGTATATTGCTGTACTTGCGGTGGGTATGACACTCATTATTGTCATTAGACACATCGATTTAAGTGTAGGATTTGTTGCAGGTTTTCTTGGAGCTGTCGCTGCGATATTGATGGTAAATCTAAATTTTCCTGTTTTACTTGTTATACTAATTGTTTTAATAATCGGAGTGATTATTGGACTATGGCATGGCTTTCTAGTTGCTTTCATGGGATTACCTGCATTTGTAGCAACTTTAGCAGGGATGCTTTTATTTAGGGGTGCATTGCTTCAAGTAACTCAAAGCACTGGGACAATCATTATACCAAATGATTTTTTCAACGCTATTTCTAATGGATATATCCCTGATATTGCAAATATTGCAGGTCTGCATTTGCTAACATTGATTCTTGGTGCAGTTGCTGTTATTTTGTATGTATTCGGTGAGATGAGGACCAGAAAAGTAAAGCAAAATTATCAATTTACTGTTTTAAATTTGAATATGTTTGTGACAAAACTAATTTTTATATCAGTACTTGTTCTAGGAATCAGTTATATTCTTGCAACCTATAGAGGTATCTCTTGGACGGTTGTTATCATGCTTTCAGTTGTCGGTATCTATCATGTTATTACTAATAAAACAGTTATTGGTAGATATATTTATGCTGTTGGTGGAAATCCAGAAGCTGCTGAACTCAGCGGTATTAGTGTTAAAAAAATCACATTAATCGTATTTGGATCCATGGGATTGCTCTCCGCACTATCAGGCATCATGTTTGCATCAAGATTACGGTCTGCAACTGTTACAGCAGGTACACTATTTGAACTTGATGCAATTGCAGCTGCATTCGTTGGTGGTGTAAGTGCAAAAGGTGGCATAGGAAAAGTCACAGGATCCATTATTGGTGCCATTGTGATGGCATCACTATCTAGTGGGATGAATCTTATTGGTGTTGATATTTCCTTGCAATATATTGTAAAAGGACTTGTCTTAATTGCAGCTGTTGTCTTTGATGTAAGAACACGCAACAAAAATAAATAGAATTTTCACATGTTTTCCCTCCTCTGTATAAACCAGTTTCGGCTGGTTTATATTTTTATTTTGTAAGAAGCAAATCTAAGGATGCCTAAATCAATTAAATATCATAAAAACTTTCAGAGATAGTTCCTTCTTCTTATATGTTGACACTCACTTATATTCGTGCTATACTTAATTTGAAATTAAGGTATACCTTAAAAAAAAGAAAGACATGGTGAAAATAATGCTTAATTGGTTTATGGGCTTGGATGTATGGTTACAGGCATTGATAGGAACTTTATTTACATGGGGATTAACAGCTGTTGGTGCAGCGCTTGTATTTTTCTTCAAAACAATCGAAAGAAATGTATTTAATCTTATGTTGGGATTTGCTTCAGGAGTCATGATTGCAGCCAGTTTCTGGTCATTACTCGCTCCAGCAATCATTATGGCAGAAGAGCAAGGCTCTATAACTTGGCTTGTTGTAGCTGTGGGATTTGGATTTGGAGGAATATTTCTTTATTTAGCAGATAAAACCGTACCTCATATGCATTTTGGTTTTAATCATGATAAGGAAGGCTTGCCAACCAGATTAAAAAGAACAGTATTATTAGTTTTTGCCATCACACTACATAATATTCCTGAAGGCTTGGCAGTTGGTGTAGCCTTTGGGGCAATTCACTATGTGACTGGTGATGTGATGAGTGCTACCTTATCAGCCATTGGACTTGCTATTGGGATCGGCATTCAAAATCTCCCTGAAGGAGCTGCAGTTGCAATTCCTTTAAGACAAGAAGGAATGAGTCGCACCAAAGCGTTTCTATTAGGACAAGCATCAGGTTTTGTTGAACCCATGGCAGGTGTGCTTGGAGCAATCTTAGTGCTTTATGTAAGACCGATTCTTCCTTACGCTTTGGCATTTGCTGCAGGAGCAATGATTTATGTTGTTGTTGAAGAACTCATTCCTGAAGCCCAGCAAAAAGTTACGCCAAAAGGAGCGCATTACGCGACTTTTGGTGTCATGGTGGGTTTTATCATGATGATGGTCTTAGACGTCGCTTTAAGTTAAATAGATAAAGTGGGTGAAGTAATGAATAGAGCAGAAGAAGATTATATCAAAACGATTTATGAATTGACGATTGAGTGTAAGCAATCTTTAATAAAAACTAATGAGCTGTCTGAGAGATTTGGTTATAGCGATCAAAGTGTCAATGAAATGGTCAAAAGACTAGAAAGTAAACACTTGGTTTCTTTTTTCCCATACAAAGGCTTATCATTAACACTAAAAGGTAAACAAATCGCCATACGTATGATCCGTTCACATCGCATATGGGAGGTTTTCTTAACTCAGAAACTTGGATTTTCTTGGGAAAGCGTTCATGAGGATGCTGAAATGCTTGAGCACGCTACAAGCAATAAAGTGATGGAAAAACTTTACGATTATTTAAATCAACCCAAATACTGTCAACATGGGAATCCCATTCCGGATTTAAAAGGGAATATGGAGGAATCAGCAAGTCTTGCCTTAGCCGATGTTAATGAGAAAGATACGTTTAAAATCACACGAGTATTGGATTCCAGGGAGTTACTGACATTCTTAAATGAACATAACATCAAGCTTTATGATACATTTGTTGTCCTCGAAAAGGACATATTCAATCAAATCATCACCATCGAAGGTAATCGTGGAGTGCACATTATTAGTATCAAAACTGCAAAAATGCTATTTGGACAAAAAACGTAATATCTCAAACACATATCAGAATAAAGGGGGTAATATCCTTGCTCAAGGAAATGATTCAAAATGAAAAAAATCAAAGCATAAAAGACTTTTTAAAGGATGTTCATGCCCATGATTTAGCTGAACAATTTGTTGAACTTAACGACCAAGAAAAAGAAAAGATATATAGCTTGCTAACCAATGAGAAATTGGCCGAGCTTGTTTCATATTTAGAGACAGAAGCAGCTGCTGATATTCTTGCAGATTTTGATCTTGATAAGCAAAAACAGCTTGTGGAAATGATGGAACCTGATGATGCAGCTGATATTATTCAAGAGCTTAAAGAAGACGAGCAAGAGGATTTACTTGCTTTATTAGGTGAATCTTCGGATGTTGCACAACTGATATCTTACGATGAAAATGAAACAGGATCAGCGATGACCAATTTGATGGTTATCCTTTCTCCTGATATGGAAGTCAAACAAGCAACCAAAAAAGTAATCAAAGAAGCAAGTGAAGTAGAAACAATCAATACACTTTTTATTACAGATCATAATCAACATTTTTTAGGTATTGTGCCTTTAAAAAAATTAATTAAGGCAAAAACACCATGTATGATTTCTGAACTTATCGAATACTCTCCAGTTGTTCGAGATACAGACTCAATTACTCAAACGCTAGAAGCAATCAATAATTACGGTATTTTTGAAATGCCTGTTTGTAATGATGATAATAAACTATTGGGCATGATTACACTTGATGATGCCCTTGATATCTATCAAGATGAGGCACAGGAGGATTTTGAGAGACTCGCTGGGCTACCTGAAACGATTGAACAAAATCCACTTAAGACCGCACTTCATCGAGTACCCTGGCTACTTTTACTTTTAGGCATATCTGTTCCGATTGCGTTGATTACCTCTCATTTTGAGAGTGTCATTACGACAGCAGCCATTCTAGTCATTTTTCAACCACTGATTTCGGGTTCTGCTGGTAATGTAGCAACTCAAACTCTTGCAGTAACTTTAAAAATGTTTTCAACCAATGAAAAAGGATTTTTAAAAAATTCCATTCGTGAAATTTTAACAGGAATGATGAATGGATTTGCAATTGGTACGATTGCGTTTGGAACGACTTATGTATTTGCTAACATTAACACTGCCATATCCATACCCCCTATCAGAATTGCTTTTGTTGTGGGTATTTCATTATGGTTCACTGTATTTATTGCTCCGATTATTGCAATTGTTATTCCATCAATCCTAAGAATTTTCAAAATTGATCCATCAGTAGCATCTGGACCATTTATTACGACTTTAATCGACATAACCGCACTATCGATCTATTTTAGTTTGGCTACAATTGTCTTTGGAGGATTTTAAGATGAATAAAAAGATAAATTTTAAACACTCCGATGACGTATTAAAAAGAGCATTCAACACTGTGCATGCTTACGATTTGGCTGTGTATTTTGAGAGTTATGACAAAGATGAGAAAATTAGATTGATCCAATTAATTGATGCAACCAAATTTGCTGACATGTTTGTCGCTTTAGAAGTTGCTAATCAGTTTGAGTTTTTTAACCTCCTAGATACATCCCAAAAAAAGTCACTCCTTAGAAATCTTGAAAGTGATGAGTTAAAATCATTCATTGAAGATTTGGATGAAGAGAATAAAGAAGAAATCCTTATGCTATTATCGGCTATCAAACGCAAAACCGTTCGATTGCTCTTAGCATATAATGAAGATCTAGCTGCATCCATAATGTCTACTGATTTTATTGTCATCTCAAGAGATATGACGATTAAAGAAGCAACAGATCATATTATAACTTCATCTAAAGAACAAGATTACATTGATACCATTTTTGTTGAGAACTCTGACAAAGAGATTGTTGGGTTCATTGATTTGAAACAGCTCATTATGACTAGAAGTGGAAAAAGAATATCAGAGGTTATGATTGATGATATTCAATTTGTCTATGAGTATGAATCTATTGAGAAAGCAATCCAAACTGTTAAAGATTATGATAGAAACAGTATACCTGTTTTAGATAATAAACGGCATATTATTGGTATTGTAACAGCTGATGACGTTTTTGAAGAAATTGTCGAAAACTCTGAAGATGATTATGAAAAAATGGCCTTAATCCATGACCATGATTCCTCCTCCTCAGCAATAAGACGTTCAACTCAACGCCTACCATGGCTAATGATTGCTGTAATTCTCAATCTTATCATTGCAACCTTTCTATCACTTTTTGAGGCAACGCTTGTTGAAGTAACGGCGCTAATATTATTTCAACCCACTATTTTAGGGATGGCAGGAAATATAGGTACGCAATCTTTAGCGGTAACGATTTTAGGTCTCCACTTAGAAGAAATAGATAGTAAAAAAACGCCTAAAAAGTATGTAATTAAGGAAATGACAGTTGCATTTATCAATAGTCTATTGTTAGCAACTGCTGCATTTGTATTTGTATCTGTTTTTCTATCACTTGTTCCAATTGGAAATCAGGTACCCATATCTATTGCGTATGTAGTTTTTATTTCGGTTTTTGCTTCCATGTTTATTGCTGGTTCAATGGGAGTTTTTGTTCCTTTAATGTTCAATCGCCATGGTATAGATCCATCAGCTGCTTCTGGACCTATTATGACAACCATTAATGATGTTGTTACCTTAGTTATCTATTTTGGAATTGCAACTCTCGCATTTTTGTGACAACTTACTAGATCATCACAAACTACCATATGAGGATATGGTATAATATAAAAAAGTCGTTAGAAAGAAGGAAAAATATGGAAAAATACATTGAGTTATACAAAGACATAAGAAAAAAACTAAAAGCATATGAGTATGTCATTTGGTTGATCAGTTGGGATCAGGAAACAGAAGCACCTGATGCATCTGTTGCTTATCGCAGCAAACAATTTCAAGTCATTGCTGAACAAGCATATAAATTTGAATCAGATCCCAACTATGTAGAAGCAATCGAAAAGTTATATGAAAACCTTGACCAACTTGAAAATGAAGACTTTAAAATTGAAATAAAGAAGGCAAACAAGGGATTAAGAATTGTCAAGAAAGTACCAAAGGACGAATGGATTGATTATCAAGTGTTGGCTCAAGCGGGATCTCATATTTGGGCTCAAGCAAGGGAAAAGAACGATTTTGAAATGTTTGCACCAACACTTGAAAAAATAGTTGAATTCAATAAGAAATTTGTAAAATATTTAGAAACACCAGAAATGAAGGGCTACGATGTTTTACTTGATATTTATGAAGAAGGATTTGGAGTGGCAAAATACGACGTCTTTTTTGAGAAACTCAAAGAAGAACTGGTGCCATTTGTTTTAGAAGTCACAACCCATAACAAACAGAAATTTAATCGAAAATTGACTAAGGCAATCTTCCCTAAGGAAAAACAAAGAGAGTTCTCTCATTACTTGATGGAAGTCTTCAATTATGACAAAAATAAAGGATTACTCAAAGAAAGTGCACATCCATTTACTTCTGGCGTTAGTAGTGTTGATACTCGCATAACGACACATTTTTACGAACAAAATTTAAGTTCAAGTATTTTTTCAACGATTCATGAAATGGGCCATGGTATTTATGAATTACAAAATGATTCTAAATATGATGATACTGCTCTTCATGGAGGGACAAGCCTTGGAATCCATGAATCACAATCAAGAATGTATGAAAACATGATTGGTCGATCATTCTCATTTTGGAAAACACATTATCCAAAGCTTGTTGAGTTGTTTCCTAAACAATTGAAAGATATTTCTGTAGAAGAGTTCCTTAAGTTTATTAATCAAGCAAAACGATCATTGATACGAATTGAAGCAGATGAGTTAACCTATTCTCTTCATGTCATGGTTCGATATGAACTTGAAAAAAGTTTGATTAATGGAAAGCTTAAAGTCAAGGATCTTCCAAAAAAATGGAACAAACTCATGGTAGAATACGTTGGTAAGCGTCCAACGACTGATAAAGAAGGAGTTCTCCAAGACATTCATTGGTCAGGCGGTATGTTTGGTTATTTCCCTACTTACGCACTTGGTTCAGCATACGCAGCACAGATCTATCAAGCAATGAATAAGGCATTTAATGTTGATGAAGCAATTGAAAATAATAATATTGCTGCTATCAATGCTTGGTGCAAGGAGAATATTCATAAGTACGCACAAACGAAGACTCCAGATGAAATTTTAAGAATAGCAACAAATCAGGAATTCAGTCCGCATTACTATGTCGACTATTTAAAACAAAAATTTATTATATAAAGGAAAAGAAAATCAATGCTCTCTATTCGGTCATTGTATCAAATTGGTTATGGACCCTCCAGCTCACATACAATGGGACCTGCCAAAGCAATTAAAATCATCAAGGATCAATTTCCAGACCTTGATTTTTATGAAATTACACTATATAATTCGTTGGCTTTGACTGGAAAAGGGCATTTAACAGAAGAAGCAATCAAGGATTCACTGGCACCATGTCGAGTTACTTTTTTGACATCTATTGATATTCATAAACATCCCAATACACTTTTAGTTAAGGGATATCAAAATCAAGAAATCAAAGTTGAGAAGGAAATTCAAAGCGTTGGTGGAGGACGTATCGTTTTTGTAGGTGAAGAAGATATCGAGAAATCCATCTATCCCCATAACAATTTTAAAGACATCAAAAAATATTGCAGATCACACAATATGTCTTTATCTGAATATATCTTTATGGTTGAAGGGGAGGGGTTTGAAGAGTTTTTAAGTGAGATTTGGGAAGCGATGAAAAGATCAATCATTAATGGAATAGCAAATAGAGGCGTATTACCGGGCCCTTTGAAAATGAAGCGAAAGGCTCCAGATCTATACAGCAGAAATTCAGAACAAGAAGTTCCTGAAATTACTGAAAATAGATTGGTCAGTAGTTATGCATTTGCTGTTAGTGAAGAAAATGCAAGTGGTGGAATTATCGTTACAGCACCAACCTGTGGAGCATGTGGTGTTTTACCTTCAGTCTTATACTATATGCATGAAAAGCATCAAGTCGTAACAAATGAACGAATCTTACGTGCACTTGCTGTCGCTGGACTTATCGGCAATCTCATCAAGCATAATGCATCCATCAGTGGTGCCGTTGCCGGATGTCAAGCAGAGATAGGAAGCGCATGCGCCATGGCAGCAGCAGCACATGCAACGCTTTTTAATTTAACAATGGATCAAGTGGAATATGCAGCGGAAATCTCGATTGAACACCATCTTGGATTGACTTGTGATCCAGTCAATGGATATGTTCAAATTCCTTGTATCGAACGAAACGCAGTTGCTGCTCTTCGTGCAATTGACGCCTGTGGACTTGCATTTTTTTTAACCGATTCACGAAAAATATCATTGGACATGGTCATTCAAGCGATGTATCAAACAGGGCTTGATATGCACGCATATTACAAAGAAACATCACAGGGTGGGCTTGCTCAATATTATAAGGAGGATGACGATGTTAACTGTTGGTGATATATTTTTTGGCCGCGCCATTGATATAGACTATCAGGGGCAAGGTATTGTAAAACATGAAGGTTATGTTGTTTTTGTTCAAGGTATGATTGATGGAGAAGAAGCAAAAATTAGAGTAACACGCTTAAAAAAGAGATTTGGACAAGGTGAAATTGTTGAATTCGTTAAGCAAAGTCCAGATCGGTTTGATGACTCAAACCATATATATGGAAGTTGTGATTTGATTCACCTCTCACCCTATAAGCAATTGATATGGCAGAAGAAGACGACAAGAGACACATTAAAAAAGATTATGAACGAAGATTTTGAAGTTCATGATACTCTTACAGATAATAAAGATATACACTATAGAAATAAAAGTGTTTTTCATGTGATGAACACACCTTATTTGACACTCGGATTATATAATAATCTGAACACGGAGTTAATCCCTGTAGAGCAATTTATTCTCTCTGATTTAAAAACAAATGAGGTTATGAAGATTTTATCTTTGAACAAACCTTTAATCAACCCAAACGTCTTCAAATACATTGTATTTAGAACCAATATGAAACAAGAAATTCTCGTCACATTGGTTGCAACAAAAGAGCTTTTTCTAGGTAGAGATGAACTTGTTGACCGGATAAAAAACATTCATGGGGTTATTGGAATTACATTGAATATAAATAATCAATCTAGTCGAATTATAGGAGAAAATTCAATTGTGTTATATGGTGAAAATCTTATCATAGAGCCATTGAATGATATCGATCTAATGATAAATGATCGTTCTTTCTTTCAAACTAACCTGCCCGTTATTCAGATGGCTTATCAGTTGATTGATCGTGAAATCGCTTCTGACAAGATTGTTGTTGATGCTTTTAGCGGTGGAGGCAGTATCGGATTTTTCCTAGCAAAAAAATCGAAGAAAATCATCATGATAGAATCTAATATTGAAAGCGTTGAAATGGCTAAGTTAACGAAAGAAAAATATGGGTTTGATCATATAGAAATCATTGATGAACGTGCTGAAAAAGTCATCCATCATTTTGATGCCGACTACTTGATTGTTGATCCCCCACGTAATGGTTTAATGCCTTATTTTATTACTTCAATTTTAAAACAGTCTTATAGAAAAATCTTTTATTTATCATGTGATGCAAAGACACTTGCTAGGGATTTGACATTCTTGTTAGATAAATTTACGATTAAAGATATCTACCCACTAAAAATGTTCTTTCATACATCATCACTCGAAACCTTAGTGATTTTAACCCATAAGTAAAAAACTCAACCGCGGTTGAGTTTTATTTTTTCATTTGAACAAACGGATTAAATTTCTTTTCATGACCTAAGGTTGAAGATTTCCCATGTCCAGGATAAATCACAACATCATCTAAAAAAAGTTGATAAATACGTTTGATGCTGTGATAAATAAGAATAGAATTGGAAAACGGAATATCCGTACGACCTATACTTTGAAAAAAGAGAGTATCTCCAGTAAACAAAGTACGATCAACATGCAGCACTGTTCCACCTTCTGAATGTCCTGGTGTCTCATAAACCGTAAAGATTTTATCAATGAAACGAAGCTCATCATAATCCTTAACCCATACATCGACTGGTATTTCATAACCCAATTGATTATAAGGACTCAAGGTTAACCAAACTTGATCTTTTTTTGGTGCATAAACAGGGACATCAAATAATTCTTTAATTTGCTTAACACCGCCAACGTGATCCGGATGACCATGAGTCAAATAGATACCTTCCAATATAAACTGGTTATCTCTGATATAGTGTATGACCTCATCACTTTCATAACCAGGGTCTATGACCAATGCTTTCATTCCTTCGCTAACAATATAGCAATTGCTTCTTAAATTCCCCAAAGTAAACTTCATAATTTCCATCATATCACCCATGCACATTATATCATAAAGTCAGTTGACAGTCAGACAGAAATTATTGCCAAATTAAAAAACCACAATCCTCTTTCAAGTGTAAAGGATAGATTGGCAATTGCATTAATTGAATCCATTGAAAAATTAGGATTGGTTAATGAAGATACTGTTTTTGTTGAACCTACAAATGGGAATACGGGTATAGATCTTGCTTTTGTCTGTGCAGCAAAAGGGCATCAACTGATATTAGTTATGCCTGAATCAGTCACAAAAGAGCGCATCCAAATAGCAAAAGGATTAGGAGCTACAGTGATTTTAACAGATTCTTCACTTGGCATGAAGGGTTCAATAGAAAAAGCTAATCATATGATTAAGCAAAATCACAACTATGTGATGCCTGTGCAATTTGAGAATTTAGCAAATCCAGAAATTCATCGTCAGACCACTGCGTTAGAAATTCTGGAAGATATAAATGGTCATGTCGATTATTTTGTAGCAGGTATCGAAACTGGTGGAACCCTAACAGGCGTTGGAGAAATATTGAAAAGCAAGATTGCAAGCGTGAAAATCATTGCAGTTGAACCTAAGGATTCACCAGTCCTATCAGGTGGTAAACTAGGACCACATCAGATACAAGGTATTGGTGCGGGATTTACTCCGAGTGTTCTCAACACGAAAGGCACTGATCAGATTATCACAGCATAGGATTTGTGATTGGTAAAACAGCAGTCGTCGGTGATCATTGTGTGCTATATCATGGAGTGACTTTGGGAGCGAATACCTTTGAAAAGGTTGATCGTCATCCTAAATTGGGAAAAAGCGTAATTGCCTATGCGTGTACTAAAATCATTGGACCAGTTCATATTGGTGACAATTCCATTATTGGAACCAATTCAGTTGTTGTTAAAGATGCTCCGGCAAACAGTCGACTCAAAGGTGTTCCACCACATCATTATCCATCAACAATGTGATTATGCTTAGAGAATGTGCATTCCTTATGCAATAAGGAGTAAACTGTGTGAATGTTGTAATATACATTGACAAAAAAAACAAAATTTGTTATCATTAATTGAGTTTTAGGAGGAAGTATATGATTTGGGTAGATTTTATCGTAATAGTTACAGCAGTTTTGCTTGCTATAGTTGTCATGATGATGCATTCATCAGACAATATTAAGGATGCATTTAGTGGTGAAAAATCTGAGTTATTTAAAAATAGAAAAACAAGAGGCCTAGAATTGTTTTTAATGCGTACCGCAGCAGTATTATCTGTCATTCTTGTTATTACCGTTGTTTTATCTAACAATTTACCACATTAATACAAACGAATATTGATAAGCAAAAAAGTGTTTCCAACGAAACGCTTTTTTCATTTAATAGGAAATTGTATTTGCATACGAACACAGTAATATATAATATAATATATAGGGTTAATTATCTCCCCAAAAATGGTATAATATAAGTAATAAAAAACTATTTGGAAAGGAGGGAAAACATGCAGTACAAAGCGAT
>JBDREH010000012.1:0-2004 GCA_043819945.1 Bacillota bacterium | reverse complement strand
GCATTAAATTCCTTAAACATAAATAGCCTCCTTTAATTTGGTTACTCTATATATCACTCTAAAGAGACTTAATAGCAAGTTATTTTTTCACTATAGTGACTTATTTTCAAAGTAATCAAAATGGCTAATCGGAGTTCTTTCTCCATTACGTATCAAATAGCAATCTTCATTTGATTCTTTATGTTTGATATAACGTTTGACAATAACATCAACGAACTTTTCATCAAGTTCCATTAAGAAAGATTTACGATCAAGTTGATCAGCAGCAATCATTGTTGAGCCTGAACCACCAAATAAATCCAATACTAATTCATGACGTCTTGATGAGTTGCTGATTGCTTTTCCAACTAACTCTAAAGGTTTCATCGTTGGATGCTCTTCATTTTTTCTAGGTTTGTTATATTCCCAAATGGTATCTTGAGAACGATCATCTATAAAGAAATGAGCTGCTCCTTCTCTCCATCCATAAAGAATAGGTTCATGTCTCCAGTGATAATCCTGTCTACCAAGCACCAAAGCGTTCTTTACCCAGACTAAGCACTCTGCTAATTTGAAGCCAGCATTCTTGAATGCATTTCTAAAGTTAAGACCTTCAGTATCGGAATGACAAACATAAATTGCACCACCAAGTTTTGTATGCTTGAACATATTCTGAAACGCGTTGTATAAAAAAAGATAGAAAGTATCATCTTCCATCTTATCGTTTTTAATCTTTCCAGCAGTTCCTTCGTAATCCACATTATAAGGTGGATCAGTAAACAACATATCAACAACTTGTTCATCAAGCAGTGTATCTACCTGTTTTGCGTCAGTTGAATCACCACACATCACGCGATGCACACCAAGTTCATAAATATCACCAAGTTGTGAGAATGGTACTTCTGGTATTTCAGCATCGACATCGAAATCATCATCAGCTGCATTATCTGGAAGTAACTCTTCCATTTCTTCAAATCCAAACTGAAGCATATCCATATCAATTTCTGATAACTCCGCTTCAAGTCTAGATAAATCCCAAGTCGCAAGTTCAGCTGTTTTATTGTCTGCTAAGCGAAATGCTTTGATTTGCGCTTCATTTAAATCATCTGCGATAATACATGGGACTTCAATCAAATCTAGCGACAGAGCGGCTTTTAAGCGCGTGTGTCCGGCAATAATGACATTGTCTTTCGTTATTACAATAGGAACCTTAAATCCAAATTCCTTAATTGAGTTAGCTACTGCCTTTACAGCTTCGTCATTGTTTCTTGGATTGTTTTCGTACTCTTGGAGCTCTGTTACTTTCTTCATCACGATATTCATTTACCCATACCTCCTCACCATTTTCTATACGTTTGGCCATAAGCTCAATTTCTGCTTTCTTTTCGTTATACTCAATACCAAACTTTGTAATTAACAAATATTTAATTGCTGCAATATCAGGAAGCGACTGCTTTTTATACTTAGTGATACGCTTCTTGGTACCTGTCTTGGTTTCCTCAATTACAGTTTGTGTTTCTTCATATTCAAATCCAACAGCTCGTTGATACATTGCATCAATTAGCTTTTCTTTTAATTCCTCATCTCCATACTGAAATGCTGCATTCAGTTTAGGATGTACTTTTCTTAATTTGATGATTGTTTTTTCTGTGATACCTAAATATTCAGCAACCTGTCTTTGAGTTGCTCTTTTCGATATCATTTCGGATATCGCTTTTAATTTGGTATTTAGATGTCCAGATTCTTCCCATCGCTCATATAGATCAAGCATTTTTCCTTTCATTCAATCACTCCAACTGTAGTTTATAAACTGTAATAGTTCACCAGTTGGAATACTACAAGTATCTCTGCAAAAACAAAAAAGAACCCATTTTACTGAATTCCTCTCGTTTCTAGGCTGGTCTTATAGCCAGTATTCCATATTGTTTATACCTTTGCTCATTATAATCATATCACACACTTGACAGTTGCACAATTGCTCAACCCTGCTCATCGTTGCTCAACCTTGCCTTTCTTCACCTCGCA
>JBDREH010000011.1:0-41287 GCA_043819945.1 Bacillota bacterium | reverse complement strand
ATTTAATAGGAAATTGTATTTGCATACGAACACAGTAATATATAATATAATATATAGGGTTAATTATCTCCCCAAAAATGGTATAATATAAGTAATAAAAAACTATTTGGAAAGGAGGGAAAACATGCAGTACAAAGCGATTAAGACTAGGTTATATTTAAATAAGAACGACAAAGAATTTCTATTAATGTTAATGCATTCAGCTAAGAGTTTGTACAATCAAGCACTCTATAATGTCAGGCAATATTTTATTGAAAATAAAGAATACTTGACCTATGAAGAAAACTATAAGTTACTAAATAAAACAAGTGAACATTATAGAATGCTAAATACCTCACAAGGTCAAACAATTAGCAAGAAGATATCAAATCAGTTATTTGAAGTGAGTCATCAATTAGATATAAAGACCAGAAAAGAACTTCAAGTATATGAAGGTTTAAATCTTCAAATAGAAACACCAAAATGTATCCTAAACAAGCAAATTAAAGAAATCACCATCAAACCAAAATATGATGGCCAATACATAGAAGTGATTCATACATACATAGAAGATGACGAACCGAAAACGAATATCAACCGATTTACAGAAACAATGGCAATTGATTTTGGATATAACAACTTAGCGTATTGTGCATTAAGTCATGGTGTGCATTTACATATTGATGGATTAAAACTAAAAAGTATGAATCAACGATATCATAAACGATTAAGTTATTTATCCAGCGTAAGACCAAATCAAACGGTAATTACTAGAAGAATGATATCGTTGATAGAGAAACGAAACAATCAAATGGCATACGGAATAAACAAAGCAGCTAAACTTATTATCGAACACGCTATATCCAATCATGTGGGAACCATCATCATTGGATATAATGAAGGGTTTAAAGATATCAACTTAACGGATCAATTTAACCAGATGTCTAGATCAATACCACTAGCAAGACTTCGAGATAGGATCGTATATTTAGCTAAACGTTATGATATAAAGACAAATGTAATCAATGAAGCATATACGTCAAAATCATCGTATATTGATCGAGATGATATACCAGATTTAAATGATAAAATAAAACCCTCATTTAGTGGAAAAAGAACCAAAAGAGGTTTATATGTTAGTGAGACAGGAATTGGTATAAACGCTGACTTGAACGCAGCACTTAATATTTTAAGAAAAGGTAAGCCCGATGCCTTATGGATAGGGTCTAAAGGTTGGAACACGCCTAAACGGACATACTTATTTTAGTAGGTACCGTTTGAAAGAGTATTTTTGTCTAAAAAATTACTTTTATTCTATAAAATACATAATCATTGAAATTACACCAACAACCAAACAATATCCTGCAAAAAAGATTAAATTCTTGATCTTTACATAATGATAAAACAATCTTACAGAAATCAAGCTGAAAAGAAAACTCATAACAAAAGCCAAACTATATCCAAGGATATGAATGCTTTCACCAACAGTAAGAGCCTCATAAAGCCCTAAAATCGATACTGGTATAGAAACGAAAATATAACTTAAAAATGAAAATTTAAGTACTTTCTTGAGTTCGATTTTTTGAATTAAACCACCCGTCATCGTAATTCCGCTTCTTGAAATTCCTGGGAATATGGCAAACATTTGGAATGCCCCAATAATTAACGCATTTTTCCAAGTGATTTGATTTTTCCACTGAATGTCTTTTACTCTATAGACAAAGTATAACAACAAACCTGTCAAAATCAGCGCAAAACCTACTGATAATAAATCATTTGGAAGATCATCCCTAAAGAAAAACCCGAAAACCCCAATAGGAACGACAGCAATTAATAATTTAGCCACATATTGAAAATCTTCTTTGCTTGTTTCTTCTTTTCGTATTAAATAATGCCACGTACCTTTGATTAACTGTCCGACATCTTTTCTAAAGAAATACAGTAAAGCAAGAAAGGATCCTGTATTTGTAATCATTAAAAAAATAGTCAAATTAGATAAGTCAATGCTAAATAAACGAGCGAACAACGTTAAATGACCACTGCTTGATACTGGAAACACTTCGGTTATACCTTGAATGATTCCAAGGATGATATACTTTAAGATTTCAATAAATTCGCTCATATAATCACCGACTTTATTATAGCATAAAATAAACCATATAAAATATGCTAAAATAGAAACAATCCCCAACTAATGCAAGCATGGGAGATGTTTATTCAATCAAATGCGTTATACTATAGATAAGCAACTTACAAGGAGCATTCATGAATCATTTGGTTAAAATCATTAAAGGAAGTCTTGTTGGTATGGGGAGCATTCTCCCTGGAGTCAGCGGTTCAATGATTGCTGCTGTTTTAAATATATATCAAAATTTGATTACTGCATTAAATAACTTTACCAAACATCCTATAGCATCAATCATTCAAGTCTGGCAATATATTGTTGGTGTTTTTATTGGATTAGGACTCGGATTTCTCTTTATTCGGTCATTTTTGGATATTGCACCTATTCCACTAACATTCCTATTTATCGGGTTCATTTTAGGAGCAATCCCCGGACTCAAAAAAGAAATCAAGACAGAAAAATACCATTGGCATCATTTTTTTGTCATGATTGCAGCAATGCTTGTCATGTTCGGATTTCTTTTTATTCAAGAACAAACTTCAGCAGTTGGTAGCTGGACAGATTATATTATTGTCTTCATTATTGGGATGATTACAGCGATTTCAATCATCATACCAGGTTTAAGTGGGGCTACAATGCTCATGGCACTTGGTTATTTTCAAACTTTGATTAATTTAGGTGATGATATCATTAGGGCTTTCCTTTCCCTTAATTTCAGCGCAATTTCAAGTCAATTACCGCTATTAGGCCTCCTTGCATTAGGCATTATCATTGGGTTGCTCTTTATGGGGAAAGTCATGTATCAGTTATTACTGCACTACAAAGTTCACTTCTATTTTGCTGTATTAGGCATTGTTTTTATATCACCATTTAATATTTTGTTCACCCTTCAAGCCAATACGACACACAACGTTTTCCAATCTTCTTGGTATATGTGGGCGATTGGAGTCATCTTGTTCTTTGTAGGCATCTTCATTACCTATATGTTATCTAAAAAAGATTTAAATGAGGAGGAAATCAAATGATTAAAAAAGCAGTTATTCCTGCAGCGGGTTATGGCACTCGGTTTTTACCGATTACCAAAGCATTACCCAAAGAATTATTACCTATTATCGATCATCCGACCATTGAGTTTATTGTCAACGAAGCAATTGAAAGCGGAATCACAGACATTCTACTCATTGTTAGCAGCAATAAAAATGCAATTATTGACTACTTTGACTATAATTTAGAACTTGAGACCATCTTGCTCAGTAAGAATAAATATGAAGAATACGGTATTATACGTAATATTGCTCAAGGAGCGAAAATTCATTATATCAGACAAAGAGAACAATTGGGACTAGGTCATGCTGTTCTCCAAGCTGAAGCATTTGTTGGAAATGATCCATTTGCTGTTTTACTAGGCGACGATATGTATGTTAGTAAAGAAAAGCCCGCATTACGTCAATTGATAGATGTCTATAATCAAGTTCAAACGAGTGTGTTAGGCACAATCGAAGTTGATTATAAGGATACGTATAGATATGGCATTTGTATTCCAAAAGAAAAAAAGGAAGGCAGACTTGTAGAACTCAAAGGTGTTATTGAAAAACCAAAAATAGAAGAAGCACCATCTAGATCTGCTATTGGTGGAAGATACATATTGACACCAAAAATCTTCTCATATCTTAAAAATCAGACAAAAGGCGCAGGCAATGAGATACAGTTAACCGATGCTATTCTTAGATTGATGAGTGAAGAAAAAGTGTTTTCCTACGATTTAGAAGCCAAACGTTATGACGTAGGTAACAAAATTGATTATATTGAAGCCATTTTAGACTTTGGATTAGAAAAAGAAGAGATTAAAGAAGGCTTGCAAAAGCTAATTAACAAGAAGAGCAAACTATAGTATTCATATTGAATAGTCTTACTTTACTTTTGAGTTCAAAAAACATATAATATAGATAACACGAAAAAGAACATAGTACTTAATAGGCTCTGTTAAGAGAATTCGCGGGTGGTGCGAGCGAATCAAAGCAATTAAGGAATCTTTTCTTGAGTGATGCCAATCCCATCCGTAAATCTGCGTTAAAGATATTTAAGTGCTAGAGAAAATTTTCTAGAACTAAGGTGGTACCGCGAATTTTTCGTCCTTAGATATTAATCTAGGGACTTTTATTTTTAAAGGAGGAAAAGCAATGTTAGATTTAAAGTATGTGACAGAAAATATGGAAGAGGTCGTGAAAAGACTATCCAACCGAAATGGAGATTTTTCGTATTTATATGAACTTTTGGATCTTCAGGAAAAAAGAAAGCAATTGATTTTTGACGCTGAATCCAAAAAGGCATTGAGAAATGAGCAGTCTAAAAAGATTGGAGAGCTCAAAAGAAATAAACAGGATGCATCCTACATATTAGGTGAAGTTGCTCATTTGGGAGATGACATTAAAGCATTAGATGATGAACTCAAAGCAACTGAAGAGAAAATTTTTAATATTTTAGCAATCACGCCTAACTTACCTCACGAAAGCGTACCTATAGGAACAGCTGAATTTGATAATATAGAAATAAAAAAAGTAGGGACACCTAAAGTTTTTGACTTTAAAGTTAAAGATCACGTTGAATTAGGAGAAAGGCTCGACATATTGGATTTTGAACGTGCCGCTAAGATCACAGGCACTCGCTTTGTTGTCGATAAAGGATTAGGTGCTCGCCTAGAACGTGCACTCATCCAATTTATGATGGATCTACATGCCTTTGAGCATGGGTATGTAGAAATTATCCCGCCATTTATTGTCAATGAAAAAAGTATGTTTGCTACGGGTCAGTTTCCCAAATTTAGAGAGGATTCTTTCAAGGTCAATGCTGGAGAGAATAGCTGGTATTTAAATCCTACTGCGGAAGTTCCAACCATCAATCTTCATCGTGATGAAATCATCGACGGAAATTTATTGCCATTCAAGTATTGTGCATATACAACAGCTTTTCGTTCTGAAGCAGGATCTGCAGGAAGGGATACAAGAGGCATTTTAAGACAACATCAATTCAATAAAGTAGAACTGATCAAGTTTACTAAACCCGAAGATTCTTATCAAGAGCTTGAATCCATGCTAATCAACTCTGAAAGAGTTCTCACAAAATTAGGGTTACCATATCGTGTGGTTGCCTTATCTACGGGTGATCTCGGTTTTGGTATGGCAAAGACCTATGATATTGAAGTCTGGTTGCCAGGACAAGACATGTATCGAGAAATCGGTTCTATTTCTAATGCAGAAGATTTTCAAGCACGTCGTGCAAATATTAGATTCAAAAGAACAAAAAACAGTAAAACCGAATACGTTCACACATTAAATGGTTCCGGTCTTGCTATTGGTAGAACCATGATTGCCATCATTGAAAATTATCAGAATGCCGATGGAACAATTACCGTACCAGAAGTATTAGTTCCTTACATGAGAGTTAAAGTGATTAAATAACACAATTTCACATTAAAAAAACATAGGCATCACACAGTGTTTTGTTATGATAAAGGTACTCCATTTTTCTCCCCATAGAAATTGTCTATGGTATAATAAGTATGCTCGGCATGCTTATTTTACTTATAAAAAGGTGGTATAAATCAAATGAAAATTTATTATGTTGAAGATGAAAAGGATTTATCAGAAATTATTAGAAAGTATCTTTCGAGAGAAGGATATGAAACAACAGTCTTTTATGATGGTGAAACTGCTATGGAGCATATCAAAGATCCCGTCGATTTATGGATACTCGATATTATGCTCACTGGTGAAGTCAATGGATATGATCTAATCAAAGCTCTAAAAGATAATCACAGCAGTGCTGCTGTTATTTTTACTTCGGCTCGCGATCAGGACCTAGATAAAATTATGGGTCTTGAATTGGGAAGTGACGACTATTTAGCAAAACCATATTCTCCGAGAGAACTTATTTTACGTGTTAAAGCCATTCTAAAAAGACATTTTCAAGGACAAACTTCTGAAATGGTTACTTATGCAAATTATGAAATCAATTTGACAAAAAGAGAAATCATTTCAAATGATCAGATGATTGACCTAACAAATAAGGAATTTGAACTATTACTCTTCTTTTTAAACAACTTGAATACTGCATTTGGAAGAGATGAAATACTTAAACACGTATGGGGAGAAAACTATTATGGCAGCGACCGCGTAGTTGATGACTTATTACGACGCCTCAGACACAAAATGCCAGATTTAAAAATTGAAACCATCTACGGATTTGGATATCGATTATTATGAAAGAGATTAAGTTAACAACACAACTCAATCTAATCTTTACAGTTGTGACTTTGTTAACAAGTCTCGTTTTTATTGTTGCTCTTAATCGTGTTTTTGATGATTTTAGAAACGAACAAAACATTGAACAATTAGAGTCCTATTTTGAAGAAGTGAGAGAAAATCCTAATTTTCCACCAGACAGTGAGTATAACGGATACGTCATCGCTCAAAACAATATTATCATTAATAGTAACAATATTGAACTACTCGATGGGAATTATACAGCAAGTCAACTCGTCAATGTCATTTCTGTGTGGCCAGGATTCACTAAGGAAGAAACCTTAGATGAAGAAACTTATTATTATCGTATCGATCGTCGTTCAGGTAACGTACTCATCATTGTGTTTACTTCTGAAGACTATCTTCATGCAGTAGGTAATTCATTTGGTACTTTGGTACGATTAAGTTTCATTGCACTTGTTCTATTAGGTAATGTCATTATTCTGATTTGGTCTAAAATCACTGTAGAGCGCGTGAAACGCCTAAAGGGCGAGGTTGAAAGAATGACCCAAAATAGTTATCAAGTACCTATTGAAATTGCCGGTAACGATGAAATCACAGAGCTTGCGCAAACCATCGAAAAAATGCGTAGAGAAATTCAAATCAGTGAAAAAACAAAACAAGAAATGCTGCAAAATCTTTCACATGATTTCAAAACGCCAATTGCTGTTATTCAATCTTATGCTGAAGCAATCAGCGATGGTGTATCTGATGCATCTGAAGCGAGTGTCATTGTCAAACAAGCGGATATTCTCAATCAAAAAGTCAAACAGCTTCTAGAGCTCAACAAACTTGAATACTTAAAAACTCAAGAGGAATTTGAAAGCATAAAAATAAAAGAAATTATTGACAATATTGTCAATAACCACAAATATAGAACAAATATTACCTTTAATTTGGATTTAGATGATTCCAGCTATTTTGGAATTAAAGAAAACTTTTATACAGCATTCAATAATATTGTAGATAACGCACTAAGATATGCTCTATCCGAGATCGAAATCACTTTAAAAAATAAAAAGCTCACCTTCTATAACGATGGAGAGCCCATTAGTCAAAAATTTATTGATCAACTCTTTAAGCCATATGAAAAAGGACAGAAAGGCCAATTCGGTCTTGGCATGAGCATTGTCCAAAAGACGTGCACCCATTTTAATCTAGTTCTTAAAGTTGAAAATGTAAAAAATGGCGTAATGTTTACTATAGAGCCGCTTTAATCAAGCGCGCTCTTTCTTTGTAATCATTAAGAGATAGATTACTCATCTGATTTTTTAAACTGATTTTTATATCATCTTTTTCGTAACGTGGAATCAAATGTAGATGGAAATGAAAAACTGTCTGACCAGATGTTTCACCGTTATTACTCAAGATATTTATGCCTTCTGGTTCAAAAGCTTTTTTAATTGCATTCGAAAGTTTGACAGCAACTTTCATAACGTAAGCAGCTAAATCTTCAGGCACTACAAAAATATCTCTATATTCTGCCTTAGGAACAACTAAAGTATGACCCTTGGTTGCTTGAGAGATATCAAGAAATGCAACAACCAAATCATCCTCATAAACAAAGTGAGCTGGAATTTCTCTTGCAATTATTTTAGAAAAAATTGAAGACATAGCAACACCTCTTTCTTGGCCTTATTCTATCATAAACCGATTGAAAACAAACATAAAAAATGATATAATCGTTTCGTATGTAGGAGGAATCAACAATGAAAAAAATACCAGTGGGCATTTCAGGACGCCATCTGCATCTAAAGCAGGAACACTTGGAAATTCTTTTTGGGAAAAATTTCCAGTTAACTGTGTTAAAAGATTTGAGTCAACCAGGACAATATGCAGCAGTTGAAAAAGTCGATGTCATGAGTCCAGAAGGAAAATTTTTGGCAGGTGTGCGGATTTTAGGACCTGTTCGCCCAGAATCACAAGTAGAAATATCACAAAGCGATGCAATTCGCTTTAAATTTTTTGCACCTGTAAGATCTTCAGGAGATGTAAAAGGATCAGGAGCAGCAACACTCATTGGACCCAAAGGTCAAGTAAAAATCAACGAAGGTGTCATTATTGCGGATCGCCATATTCATTTTTCTATAGAAGAGGCTTTAGAATATGGTATTGTTGATCGCCAAATTGTGAGTTTAAAAGTTAATGGAATTAAAGCGGGAATCTTAGATAATGTATTATGCAGAGTCAACAATAACTATAGATTAGACTGCCATTTAGATACAGATGACGGTAGTGCTTTTATGCTGAATACAGGCGATGAAGTAGAATTAGTCAAGTCATATACAATTCATGCATAGTGCCATACTTGGCACTTTTTTACAAAGGAGGTATTTGATTGAAAAAACTCATTAAACAACAAGTTTTTAAGGATCCCCTTTATGGATATATTCACGTAGATTATGAACTAATCAAGCAATTGATCAACTCGACTCTTTTTCAAAGATTAAGAAGAATTCGACAACTCAGTGGTGTTCAAATGGTTTTTCATGGCGCAGAACATTCTAGATTCAGTCATAGTTTGGGTGTATATGAAATTGCCAATCGCTTCTTAATTGTTCCAGACATTAAGAATGCGCTCAATGAACGCAATCAACTTGTCTTTTTAAGTGCAGCCTTGCTTCATGACATTGGACACGGTGCATATTCTCATGCTTTTGAGGACATTTTCGACGTTGATCATGAAGAAATTGGTGCTGAACTCATCATTAAAAATCGTGAATTACGCAATATATTGGATACAATCGATGATACATTTGCAATTGATGTGTCCTCTGTTTTGAGAAAAGAGAAGAAATTTCCAATTATTGAGCAACTTATTTCTAGTCAGCTTGATATTGACCGGTTAGATTATCTCGAAAGAGATGCCTATTTTACAGGTGCAGCTTATGGACATATCGATCTAGATCGTCTGATACGAGTTCTTTATATTAAAAATGGACAAGTCGTATTTAAGATTAGCGGAATTCATGCGATTGAAAACTATCTCATCAGTAGATACCATATGTATTGGCAGGTTTACTATCATCCCGTATCCAGAGCATATGAGGTTGTTTTAGAAAAAATATATCAGCGTGTCAAGGATTTGCTGATTCAAGGATTTTTCTTTAATGGGAACGTTGAGCCACTCAAAAATATAATTAACGATCCCAACAATTTAGATAACTATATTGAAATTGATGATTTCTATGTCAATGGACTTATCTCGAGTTTCACGAAATCAGCCGATTTAATATTGAAGGAGTTATCTTTGGATTTCTTAAACCGACGTATTTGGGGATATATCAACGATACTGATGAAAATCTAGCGAAGATTCAAGCCATTAAAGATAGTTTCAAAGCAGAAGAGCTTAAATATTTTACTACATATCGCACGGTTGAAAACAGCACATATAAAGATGATGATATTCAATATGGAGATCAAATTTTCATTTTATTAGAAAACGGTACAGTTTCGACACTAAGAGAACAATCTCAAATCATTGAGAGTTTGATGAAAAGCGGAACTAAAAAAGATCCTAAGTTTTTTTACCGTAAACAATGAGACCTAAGATTTTTGTAGTTGAAGGGCGAAATGATGCATCTAGATTAAAACGGATATATCCCGATATTCAGGTTCTGACAACAAATGGCAGTGCAATTGAAATAGATAGCGTTGAAGTTCTAAAGGCCTTAGATGAAACACACGATATTATTCTATTTTTAGATCCCGATCATGCAGGTGAACGAATCAGAAGCATACTCGGAAAATCATTTGTACACGTTTATCATGCATTTTTAGATCAAAAGTTAGCACATAGTAAAGATGGGAAAAAAATTGGCGTAGAGCATGCTTCAACTGAGTCTATTCAACTTGCCTTAATGGATATGCACAACGTAAACCAAAATTTAGACAGTGATATTACTCATGCTTTTTTATTTGATGTTGGACTAACTGGAAATCAGAACAGTAAAAAACTTCGGAATACCTTATCAAAGATTCTTAAAATAGGTCATGTTAACGGAAAAACACTATATCACCGCTTAAAAATGTTTGCTATATCGCAAAAGCAGATTATAGAGGTACTTAAGTGAATCATCAAGCTAAAAAAAGATTCGGACAAAATTTTCTTAGAGATAAAAATCTCTTAATGAAAATCGTCAGAGACTCAAATATCAAGGATAAGCATGTAATTGAAGTAGGTCCAGGCCAGGGGGCGCTGACTACTTTTTTGGCTTCAACAGCTTTGGATGTTATTGCATACGAAATTGATATGAGTCTCAAACCCATCTTAGATCTTTTTGAACTAAAATATTCCAACCTAAAAATCATTTATGAAGATTTTTTAGAAGCAGATCTATCAATATATCACGATGAACTTCATGTTGTAGCAAACGTCCCATACTATATTACGACACCTATTCTTTTCAAACTACTTGAAACCAAACAAATAAAAACTGCTTCTTTAATGATTCAAAAAGAAGTATGTGATAGACTTTTGGCCACACCCAAAAGTAAAAAATACAATGCCCTATCTATCATTTTACAATATCAGGCAGATGTTCATAAAATGATGGATGTAAAGCGCAATTTGTTTTCTCCTGTACCTAATGTTGATAGTGCTGTTATCCGCATTGTTAAAAGAGAAACTCCCTTAATAGAGTCAGATAGAGAAGACCTATTCATCCAACTAGTCAAGGATGCCTTTAGACAAAAAAGAAAAACACTTGTCAACAATTGGCATGAAGCTTATCAGCGTCCAAAAATAATGTTAGAGGCGTTTCTTTTAGATAACGGCATAGTTCCTAACATTAGAGCAGAAGCCTTAACTAAAGAAGATTTCATTCGTCTAGCAAGGATGTGGAAAGATGATTAAAGAATATGCAAACGCCAAAATTAACTTAGCTCTTGACGTTGTCAAAAAACGTAAAGACGGATATCACGAACTTCAAATGATTATGATACCAATTGAACTTTCTGATATGCTCGAGTTTGAAAGCAGCCTAGAAATATCACTATTATCAAATATTGAAATTGAAAATAATTCAATTATAAGTGCAGCAAAATTAATGAAAGATCATTTTAAAATTGAATCCGGAGCAAAAATAACACTGACTAAAAACATTCCAATAGGTGCAGGATTAGGCGGTGGTTCTGCTGATATTGCAGCAACTCTCAGAGGCCTTAATCAATTGTGGTCTTTAAATCTTGTTCTTGAAGACTTAGAAAGTCTTGCTTTAGAATTAGGTTCGGATACATTATTTTGTTTACATAACAAACCAGCATACGTTTATGGCAGAGGTGAAAATCTTCTATTTATTGATTTACCTGAAATAGAAGCCATTTATTTACTGACTTCAAATGTTAGTGTTTTGACTACAAACATCTTTCAACACCATAAGATTAAGTATAAGTCAGGACAATTCGATCGGTTATTTAGAAACTATTTGAACCAAAAATATGATCTGTTCTTTAAGAAAACATATAACAAGCTTACCAAGACAGTCCTAAAATGCTATCCTGAACTTAAAAAGATATATCAAGAAGCAATTAAGATAGATTCAAGAGCTTTAATGAGTGGAAGTGGTTCTACTTTCTATATTTTGTCATTTAAGCAAAATGATATGAGTTTAGAAGACAAATTAAATAAATATGGTATTCAATATGTCAAAACAAAGCCAAAAGCATAAAAAAACTTTAATAATAGGTTTAAATATGCTATAATCTACTTATAAAAGGACGTCTCGGAGGGCAAAATGAAAATTACTGATGTAAGAGTTAAACTTGTTAGTAGCGAAAGTAGACTTAGAGGAGTAGCAACCATCACTTTTGACGAGAGTTTTGTTGTACATGATATTCGTATCATTGAAGGCGAAAACGGCATTTTTGTTGCCATGCCTAGCAAAAAGACTCCAAATGGCACATTTAGAGACATTGCTCACCCAATCCATGGAGAAATGCGCAAGGTCATTGAAGATGCCATTGTTGTAGCATACAATGAAGCATTGGCGAACCCAGTTTCTACTGAAGAAGTATAAACCAACCAAAAAGAAATGATGTAGATAAAAATCTTTTTTGCATACCTGCAAAAAGATTTTTTTTTGAGAGGAAACCAGTATAAAATTACTCATTTTAATGTATAATTAAAAGGAGAAAGCGAAGGAGCCGTGATTAGTATGTCAATTATAGATGGTAAGAAGATAAAACTGTTTGCACTAAGTTCAAATCGTGCTTTAGCAGAAGAGATATCTCGAACCTCTGGTATCGATATAAGCAATGTTGACGTTGTTCGATTTGCAGATGGTGAGATATCTATCAACATTGAGGAAAGTGTTCGTGGACATGATGTTTTTGTAATTCAGTCAACATCATCACCAGCAAATGAACACCTCATGGAATTGCTCATTATGGCAGACGCCATCAAGAGAGCTTCTGCAAAGTCATTGACTGTTTTAATGCCTTATTATGGATATTCGCGCCAAGATCGCAAAGCGAAATCCAGACAACCTATTACTGCAAAACTGATTGCAGATATGCTTCAGGTTGCCGGTGTTGATCGCTTAATTTGTATAGATTTACATGCCGCACAAATCCAAGGATTCTTCAATGTTCCTATTGACAATTTTCCAGCAGCTCCACTTCTAGCAGATTATTTTTTGTACACAAAACATTTGGAGAATATAGTTGTAGTATCCCCAGATCATGGTGGAGTGACAAGAGCTAGAGTATTTGCACGCATTCTGAATGCACCGCTCGCGATTATTGATAAGCGTCGTCCAGAACCCAATAAGGCCGAAGTTCAAAATATCATTGGTGATGTTTTTGGTCGAATTGCCATCATGGTTGATGATATCATTGATACAGCAGGAACACTTATTGCTGGAGCTGAAGCACTCATCAATGCTGGTGCCTTAAGTGTTTATGCAGCAGCAACACACCCTGTATTTTCAGGTGATGCTGTGGAAAAACTGGAAAATTCTGTCCTTTGTGAGATTGTTGTTACTGATACCATCAGTATTCCTAAAATTGCATTATCGAAAAAAATAACACAGTTATCGATTGGTCCACTTCTTGGACAAAGTATCTTACATATTGTCAAGGACGAACCTATCAGCCAAATATTTGATAAAATCACGCATCCAGAAAAGAGTATAGAATGAAGCTTGTTGTTGGATTGGGTAATCCGGGATTAAAATACCAAAAAACACGACATAATATTGGATTTATTGTCATTGATGAAATATTGAAAATGATTGGTGAGCAAGCTAAATTTGACTCTAAATTCAATGCTGAGATTTTAACATCTCAACTGAATGGAGAAAAGGTAATTTTGGCAAAACCATCGACATTCATGAATTTATCGGGAGAATCCATTTCTAAGCTTGTTAAGTATTATAATATTGACATTAAAGATATTTTAGTCATCGTGGATGATGTCAATTTAGAAGTAGGCAAGTTACGCATCAGAGAATTTGGTGGTCATGGTGGTCATAATGGATTAAGGAATATCATAGGTCTATTGCATAGTGAGGAATTTAAAAGAGTCCGAATAGGAATCGATAACAACACCTCAATTCCACTTGATCAGTACGTTTTAGGACAACTTTCATCCGATCAAATGATTACTATGCAAAAAGCAATCAAGTTTTCCACTGAAATCATCGAATTATTTATTCAAAATGTATCTTTCACAGACATCATGACAAAATATAACACCCAAACTTGAGTTTGGGTTTTACTATCTAAGAGGCGATCAAATGCTTGATTTTCTTAAAATGAAAACCAATATGACAAAAATCATTCAAAGAACATCGACTTCGATGTTCTTCAAGACGTCTTCTGACGCGTATAACGCTTATCTTGCTGCCCTTGATTATATAGAAAACCAAAAAACTGTTTTCATTGTCACGCCCAATTTATATGAAGCTCAAAAGTATTATGATAAAATGAGCCAAATCGTTGATGTTGACAATGTTCTTTTTTATCCTTCCGATCAAACATTGACTAATATAATGGCTCTAGGAAGCCCTGAATTTAAAAGTGAAAGACTTTACACACTTAAGCAACTGATGACCAAAAAACCATACATCGTTGTTACTACACTACAGGGCTTATGTCAAAGACAACTTACTCCGAAGGATTATATAAATAGTGTTAAAATGTTAAAACAAAGTGAATCATATGATTTACATGACCTTGTACAATATTTGATTTATAGCGGATACGCAAGAACATATACCGTAGAAAAACCCGGGGAGTTTAGTTTAAGAGGGCATATTTTAGATCTATATACCTTAAATAACGATCAACCTTATCGCCTTGATTTCTTTGATGATGTTCTTGATCAAATCAAAACGTTTGATGTCGAGACACAAAGATCTTTTGCTGAAATCGAAGAGATTGAAATCACACCTATGAATGAATTGTTTTATACAGACAAGATGAAAAAGGATTCGATACTTGCTATTCGACGTTTCTTCCAAAATAGAAAGTTATCCGAAAGAGAACAAGAAAAACTAGACCAAGATATTGAATCTATCGAGATGAGAACCAAACTTGATGGACTTGGCATCTATATTCCGTTTTTTAATTCTGATGAAACCACATTAATTGATTTTAGCACTGATAAAAAGATTTACACGATTGATGTTCATAAAATGAAAATCAATGAACTGGCAATTGCCAGTGATCTTAATACATATGCCACAACAATGAATGGATCTCATTTTTTAAGTATCCCTTTTAGGTTACCTCTCGATAGACAACTCAAAGAACCACATATTGAGATTGATAATTTTGGATTAAATAGTCCACAGGATGCATTGGATTTAAGTGTTTCAACACCCAACAATTATCAAGGAAATCTCGCATTACTTGATTTAGATATTAAAGATATCATTCATACCTATCATATCTTGCTTTGTCTTTCCACCCAACGTTATTATGATGAGCTTGCTCAATTTTTGAAGGATAAAGATATTAGATACGAAACGACTCTTTCATCACATCCAGGTGTATATTTACTCAATCAATCAAGTTATGGATCATTTTTCTCGCGCGAAGACAAAATTCTTCTACTTGACGAAGCGCAATTGTTTTCTTATAAAGTAAGACCCGCTATTCGTTACAGAAGCGTTCTTAATCAAGCAACAAAAATTCGTAGAATCGATGATTTATCTGTAGGTGATTTTGTTGTTCATTATGATTATGGTATCGGACAATATGTGGGTTTAAAAACTATGGAACTCAGTCGGGAAAAGCGAGATTATCTTCATATTATATATGCAAATGAAGAAGCTCTTTATGTGCCAATGGATCAAATAGACATGGTATTGAAATTCAGTAGCCATGATGGCATGCATCCTAAATTATCTAAACTTGGCGGCAAGCAATGGTCAAAAACTAAGGCAAGTGTAAGAATGCGCATCAAGGATTTGAGTGATCGTTTGATTGCTCTTTATGCCCAAAGACAACAGAGTATTGGGTTTGCATATGCGAAAGATAATGAAATGCAAGACGCATTTGAAAGAGACTTTACATACGAAACCACTAAAGATCAACAAAAAGCCATTGTTGACACTAAATTTGATATGGAAAACGAACGCCCTATGGATCGCTTGATTTGTGGTGATGTAGGATTTGGAAAAACCGAGATTGCACTGCGCGCTGCATTTAAAGCTGTTCTCAATACCAAACAGGTATTATATCTTGTGCCTACGACAGTATTGGCACGCCAACACTATTACACCTTTAAAGAACGATTTGAGAAATATGGGGCAAATGTCGCTTTATTAAGCCGTTTTATTACACAAAAGAAACAAAAGGAAACATTAGAGAAACTCAAAAAAGGTTATGTTGATGTTGTAATTGGAACACACCGTTTATTATCTGGAGATGTAAAGTTTAAGGATTTAGGATTGCTAATCATCGATGAAGAACAACGATTCGGAGTTGAACATAAAGAAAAGATTCGCGAATTTAAAGTCAATGTTGACACACTGACATTAAGCGCTACTCCGATTCCCCGTACACTTCAAATGTCAATGATGGGACTCAAGGACTTATCGATGATTGAAACACCACCTTTGAATCGATATCCTGTTCAAACCTATGTTGTGGAAAGACAGGAAGCACTTATCAAAGAAGCTATAACTAGAGAACTTGCCAGAGGCGGACAAATCTTTTATTTGTTCAATCGAGTCCAAGGCATTGAAGGTATGGTTTATAAATTACAAAAGCTTGTTCCTGAAGCAAGAGTTGCCTATGCTCATGGAAAAATGAATCGAAACCAACTTGAAAACACATTAAGCGACTTTATTGATCATTCATATGATGTATTGGTTTCAACAACCATCATTGAAACGGGTGTCGATATACCAAATACAAATACGTTAATTATTCACGATGCAGATAAACTTGGACTATCACAACTATACCAAATTCGTGGACGTGTCGGAAGAAGCGACAGGATTGCCTATGCTTATCTCCTATATGATACATACCGAAATATCAATGATGAAGCAAAAAAAAGATTGACTACCATTCAAGACTTTACTGCATTGGGCAGTGGGTTCAAAATTGCGATGCGTGACTTGTCTATTAGAGGCGCGGGAGACATATTAGGTTCCGAACAATCTGGGTTTATCGATTCTGTTGGGCTTGAACTTTACATGAAATTACTTGAAGAAGCAATCACCGGGATTTCATTGGACAAACCCAAAGAAACAGCAATTGATGAAATTTTTGCTGCACGTCACGTTGACCCTCAATATGTCAGTAACGATAGTGTGCGGATTGAAATACACAAGCGGATTAGTGAACTGAATAGAGTTAAAGATATTGAAGATTTAAAAATTGAATTAACGGATAGATTTGGAGCAATCGATGCTGATTTATTGCTTTACATGTATGAAAAGCTATTTAAAAAGTTCTCTTCAAAAATTGGAGTTCATAAAACAATAGTTGAATCTAACCAAGTTACGCTTGTTCTATCTATTGAAGCTTCTTCCAAAATTGACGGTAAAATACTTTTTGACAAAGCAAATGATTCTAAAACTCAAATACGATTAGCTTATATGAAAGGGCATGTTCAAATCATCATGGTTACCAAGCATGAAAAACAGCACTGGCTCTATTTGTTTGATTTGTTTTTAGATGATTTGATTTATAATTGAAAATAGAGGTGATTTGCATGAGTGTAGATATTTTAAAAATTTCCAAGGATGCAATTGAGGCGTCAAAAAAATATGGCGATGTCATCAATGCATCCATAGGTATGTTTTATGATGAGGATAAGTCCATTGGTGGGATGCCCATCGTATCCAAAGCCATAAGATTATTACCAGATGAAAAAATTTTACCTTATCCTGCAGTTGATGGAGGAGCAGAGTTCAAGAATAATGTCATTTCTTGGGTACTAGGTCGATATGAAAAGAATATTAGAAATGAAATGTTCATCAATGCGTGTGCAACGCCAGGGGGTAGTGGTGCAATTGCATCCACATTTTCCGTTTACTCAAAACCGAATGAATATATATTTGTATCAGACATCAGATGGCAATACGAACGATTTGCAGATCGAGCTAAACTCAATATTTTTGAACATAAACTATTCAAAGGCGATCAATTTGATATAGATAACTTCAAAGAAAGACTTGAAGCATTGTGTATTATTCAAAAACAAGTCATCGTCATTGTTAATGACCCATGTCATAATCCGACAGGTTTTACGTTAAGTGAAAATGAATTCCAACAAATCATTGACATCCTGAATCAACAGGAAAAAAATGATATCGTGTTTCTATATGATCTAGCATATTTAGATTTTTCACACGAAGAAGATAATCGAAAGAAAATCACCTACTTACTTCAAACGAAAAATCACGTTATTACCGTACTCGCATTTAGTGGGTCTAAAACATTTGGCGCATATGGACTCAGACTAGGTGCAGCGATTGGATTATCTCATGACGAACAAAAAGTTAAAGATTTTCATGCTAAATTTGTCAATGAAGCAAGAGGATCCTGGTCAGCAACACCTACAGTATCTATTGAATTGCTCAATCATTTTTCCAAACAGGAAAATAAGACGGAATTTTTGAAAGGATTAAATCATATCAATACGCTTGTTCAAGAAAGAAGCGCATCTTTCATAAAACAAGCAAAAGAAATCGGATTGAAGACACATCCTTTTAGAAGTGGATTTTATACGGTTATTCTGACACCAAATCCAGAACAGGATTATCTAAAACTTGCTGAACATCATCTATTTGCAGTTCCTATGAGTGGAGGCATTAGATTGGCGTTATGTAGTTTATCAAGAAGCGAGATTATTGGGTTACCTCAAAAGATTAAGTCGATACTCAATCTTTAAAAGTCACTTTGAGTAGTTTTAATTTCTTGCACCAATAATTCTTAATTATATTTTGTTTAGTATTTTAACAACCTATAATAAATTCAATGGAAAATATTATGAATGTTCAAGCAGGGTTTATTTTTTCCCCAAGGTAAATAATATGTTATAATAAAAGTATCTTAAAACAAGATGCTTTTTTTATGAAAAGGGAGAGACATATGGAGAGAATTAATTACTTATGTGAACAAATGGGCGTTGGTCCAGAAGAATGCATACCTTATGGTTTTGATAAGGCTAAGATTGATTTAAAAGTACTAAAAAGACTTGAAAACAAGCCTAATGGCAAGCTTGTGCTGGTTACAGCAATAACCCCTACACCTGCAGGTGAGGGGAAAACGACGGTATCAATCGGTTTAGCTCAAGGACTTAAATATATTGGGAAACACCCAGTATTAGCACTTAGAGAACCAAGTCTAGGACCTGTATTTGGATTAAAAGGTGGAGCTACCGGTGGTGGAAAATCCAGTATTACACCTTCGGATGATATCAATCTTCACTTCACGGGTGATATACACGCTGTTACTTCTGCAAATAATCTTTTAAGCGCGTTAATTGACAATCACATTTATCAAGGCAACGAATTGGGAATCGATACCGTAACTTGGAAACGTTGTATGGATATGAACGATCGTGCTCTTAGAGAAATCGAAACACCTACACGCAAGGATGGTTTCATCATTACTGCTGCAAGCGAAATCATGGCGATTCTCGCTCTATCGAGCGATTTAGATGATTTAAAGCAGAGAATTAATAGAATTTTGATTGGATATAATCAAAATGGAAAACCAGTTTTTGTTTCAGATTTGGGTGGAGCAGATGCAATGACACTTTTACTTAAAAATGCAATGAACCCCAATTTGGTTCAGACACTTGACGGTGTGCCTACACTTGTTCATGCCGGTCCATTTGCTAATATTGCTCATGGATGTAATTCTATAGTAGCAACTAAGTTAGCATTAAAAGTAGGTGACTACACAATTACCGAGGCAGGATTTGGTGCTGACCTTGGCATGGAAAAGTTTTTAGATTTAAAAATGCCTCACTTGAATAAGCAAGTTGATGCAGTTGTCATCGTTGCAACACTAAGAGCGTTAAAATCTCATGGCGGAGCAGAAGATTTCAATGCAGATAACATCGATGCGCTTTCACTTGGAATACCGCAACTAAACAAACATTTGGAAAATATCAAAGGATATGGTCTAAATTATGTCATTGCACTTAATCATTTTTATTCTGATACTGATGCAGAAATAAACCTAATTATGAATTGGGCAAAAGAAAACAATCATCCTATAGCTTTATGCAAAGGATTTAGCCTTGGTGGAGCGGGTATGATTGATTTGGCAAATATCATTGTTGACATTACTCAAAAGCCAGTAATATTTAACCGTCTTTATGAAGCAGAAGATCTACCACAGATCAAAATCGAGAAAATTGCTAAAAAAATCTATGGTGCTAAAGAAGTTGTATTTACTAAAAGAGCAACCAGACAATTACGTGAATATCAAGAATTGGGTTGGAATCTACCTGTGTGTATAGCCAAAACACCTCTTTCACTGACTGAAGATCCTAAAATTAAAGGACTTCCTATTGATTTCACTTTAACTATACATGAAATCAGACCTTCTTTAGGTGCTGGATTCTTAGTTGCACTAACGAAGGGCATCATGGTTATGCCTAGTTTAAATAAAACGCCTCGTGCGCTTGAAATGGTGATTGATAGCGAAGGCAATTTAATACAATAAGGATGTGAAAAGATGATTTTATTAGATGGTGCAAAAGTTGCTAACGAACGCAATTTAATGTTGAAAGAAATGATAGAAAAAGATATATTAGTCTACAATAGACCACCAAGTCTATCAATTATTTTAGTTGGTGAAAACCCAGCAAGTCAATCCTATGTCAAAGGCAAAGGCAAGGCTTGTAAACTCGTTGGAATTGACCATCAATTGTATAACTTGAATGATGATGTCAGTGAAGATGAATTATCAAGTTTGATTGAAAAATTGAATAATGATGACAGTGTGGATGGCATTTTATTGCAATTACCTATTCCAAAGCACCTTAATGAATCTATGCTCATTGATTTAATATCGAAAGATAAAGATGCTGATGGATTTCATGTTATTAATCAAGGATATCTCTATCAAAAGAAACCGACAATATATCCTGCTACACCTAAAGGTATTATGACTTTATTGAAGGCTTATGATATTACTGTTTCTGGAATGGATGCTGTTGTGATTGGCAGAAGCAACATTGTCGGATTCCCCGTTGCCAGACTTTTGATGGATTCTGGAGCAACCATTACTGTTTGTCATCGCCAAACAAAAGACTTGGCTGCACATACAAAGAATGCTGATTTATTAATTGTATCCGCTGGTCGTGCCGAATTGGTAACCAAAGACATGGTTAAACCAGGAGCTATTGTTGTTGATGTTGGTGTGAATAGAGTCGATGGGAAATTAGTTGGCGATGTTCATTTTGAGAGCGTTTCCGAAGTTGCTTCCTATTTATCACCCGTACCAAAGGGTGTCGGACCAATGACGATCAACGCACTGATGGAAAATACATATGATTTGTATCTCAAGCATGTAAAAAATAGAAAATTTGATGCATTCTCACCTGTATTAAAAAGAAACATTTAACCTATACAAAGTAAAGTGTTGTTGCTATAATGAGAATGTATTTATTTATCGTATATGTTATCTAGTCCTTAGATAACATTTCTACAGTGATGCCAAAACATCACAACTACGATGATTGAAGCATTAAGGGTTGTTTTAATCATTCGTAGCCTTTATACGAGGTATTCAATACATAATAGGGGTACATGGGAGATAGGCAGCATATTTTGTTACCGATCACGCGTGGCAGAAAAGACACCCAAAGCTATGGGTGTTTTTTTTAAGCATTAATGATAGAATAGAAATGGATAGAAAAAGGAGAAGGATTGTATGAATATATGGCACGATATAAGTAAATCAAGAATTCAACCTGAAAAATTCATTGCATGTATTGAAATATCAAAAGGCAGTAAAAAGAAATATGAACTTGATAAAGAAACAGGTATGATTATTCTAGATCGCATACTTTTCACATCAACACATTATCCCGCAAACTACGGATTTATTCCAAGGACCTATGCAGGAGATAATGACCCGCTTGACGTCCTTGTTTTATGCCAGGAAGACATCGAGCCCTTATCAATTGTTGAATGCTATCCAATTGGAGTGATGAAGATGATTGACTCAGATGAGATTGATGAAAAGATAATTGCGATTCCATTTGGTGACCCATCATTAACTCAGTATAAGGATATCAGCGAATTACCACAACATCTGCTTACAGAAATGGGACATTTCTTTGAAGTTTATAAATCATTAGAAGGCAAAAAAACATATATTTTAGATATTGAAGGCGCTGATGCAGCGAAGAAGATTATTGCACAATGTATTAAGGTTTATGATGAAAAATTTGGTAAGTAAAGGAAGATAAATTATGGGAAGAGCACATGAAGTAAGAAAAGTAGCCATGGCAAAGACTGCCGCTGTCAAAAGTAAACTTTATGCGAAATACGGTAAAGAAATTTACATGGCAGCAAAGGTTGGATCACCAGATCCCGAATCCAATCAGGCATTAAAAAAAATTATTGAAAAAGCTAAAAAGGAACAAGTTACTGCCGATATTATCAAAAGATCAATTGATAAAGCGATTGGTGGTAGTGATGAAAACTATTCAGAAGTACGTTATGAAGGATTTGGACCAGGAAATTCAATGCTGATTGTCGAGTGTTTGACAGAAAATGTCAATCGGACAATATCAGAAGTTAGACACTGTTTTACAAAAACAGGTGGCAAGCTCGGTATTTCCGGGTCAGTTGTCCACCAATTCACTCATCAAGCAGTGTTTACAATACCAGGCATAACAGAAGATGAGCTACTTGAGATTTTAATCATGAATGATTTGGATGTCAGCGATATTGAAGTTGAAGAAGACGCAATCACGATTTTTGGCGTAGCAACTGATTATTCTGCCATACGAACAGCAATCATTGAAGCAAAACCGGAAATGGAGTTTTCCACAGATGAAATCATGTGGTTACCAATTATGGGATTATCATTTGATCATCAAGAAGACCAAGACAGGTTTGACCGCTTAGTTCAAATGCTAAATGAATTAGACGATGTTCAAGATGTATATCATAATATAAACCTATAAAAATATAAAATAGCACATAGAGGAAGAAAGATAAAACCCGAAAAAAGACAGGAATTTATCAACAGATACTGTCTTTTGTTTTGCCCCTTATTATGTTATAATAATATGAGGATTTATCGAGGAGGAAATAATGAACTTAAAAATGTCCGATCATATGATCGATGAAATCATCCTAAAAGAAAAAAACAGGCAAGAACAACATATTGAATTAATTGCATCAGAAAACTTTGTTTCAGATGCGGTTCTAGAAGCTCAAGGATCAATTTTAACCAACAAATATGCAGAAGGCTATCCTAAAAGAAGGTATTACGGCGGATGTGAATTTGTTGATGAAATAGAAACTCTAGCAATAGAAAGAGTTAAAAAAATATTTGATGCTAAATATGCAAATGTACAACCACATTCTGGATCTCAAGCCAATATGGCTGTATATCAAGCCTTGCTTAAACCTGGCGAAACGATTTTAGGCATGTCACTTAGCGAAGGTGGTCATTTAACTCATGGATTTCATTTGAATTTCTCGGGAAAATTTTATAAGTCTGCATTTTATGGTGTTGACCAAACAACGGAAATGATAGATTATAATCAGGTGCTTGAAATTGCTAAAACAGTAAAACCACAGCTTATCATTGCCGGTGCGAGTGCTTATTCAAGAATTATCGATTTCAAGAAATTCAGAGAAATTGCTGATGAAGTAGGGGCTTATCTTCTCGTAGATATGGCACACATTGCTGGTCTAGTCGCAGCTGGTGTTCACCCTTCCCCAATGACATATGCGCATGCGGTAACATCAACAACACATAAGACCTTAAGAGGACCTAGGGGTGGTATTATACTCACGAATGATGAGGAAATAGCAAAAAAAATTGATAAGGCTGTCTTTCCTGGTATTCAAGGTGGCCCCTTAATGCACGTCATTGCAGCAAAAGCAGTTGCTTTTCATGAAGCGCTCTCAAAGGATTTTGTAGAATACCAAAAACAAGTTGTTAAAAATGCAAAAGTATTATCTGAAGAGATGACAAAACTTGGGTTTAGAATCATTAGTGGAGGCACTGACAATCACCTTATGTTGGTTGATGTCAAAGGTCGATACAACATAACTGGAATGGATGCAGAAAATATATTGCACAATGTCAATATAACGTGTAATAAAAATGGTGTTCCTTTTGATAAGGAAAAACCAGCATACGCAAGTGGGATTAGATTAGGAACTCCTGCAGCAACAACAAGAGGGTTCAAAGAAAATGAAATGCGAATGATTGCCCAATTCATTGATCAAGCATTAGCAAACAGAAACGATGAAGCAAAATTGAGTGAAATCAAAGACAAAGTTCTCCAACTCACAAATAAATTTCCATTATACACGAAGGGAGTATAAAAGATGATTGCAAAAACAAAATATATTCCTGATGGGAAAAAAGAACTAAAAGAACTATCCATTCTTCACTATTTGGACGCCAATTACTTATACTATCCAGTAACAAGTGCACGTTGTCCTGAAGGTAAAACATGCGTAAGAGAGGGGCAATTTGTTAAGATTGGTGAAGTCATCGGAACAAGAAAAGGCGCATTCTTCGAACAACCCATGCATGCTACAGTTAGTGGAGAAGTCGTTGGTTATGAAAAACGTGTCGAACAAAGTGGGAAAGTCGTTGATTGTTTAATCGTAAAAAACGACAAAAAATATAAATTTCACGATTCCATTATAGAAAGAACAGATGAAGAAATTAATGCTCTTACCAAACAGGATTATGTCACGATAGTCAAGGAAGCGGGTTTAGTAGGATTAGGAGGAAGTGCTTTTCCTACATATATAAAGTTGGAAACAAAAGATCAGATTGATGTTGTAATTGCAAATGGTGTTGAATGTGAACCCTATTTAATTGCCGATTACAGTTTGATGATGGATCACCCACAAGATATTATTGAAGGTCTCATCTATACAATGAAGGCAAGTGGTGCTAAAAAAGGACTTATTGCTATCAAAAAGAAATATACCGAAATTGAAGAAAGAATTAATTTTAGTTTAAAACAATTCACGCAATATGATATCAAGGTAGTAAAAGTTGGCAATTACTATCCACAGGGATGGGAACTTGAAATGATTAAAAATGCGATAGGCATTAAAATCCCTCAAGGTGAGTTGCTTTCTAAATATGGAGTACTTAATTTCAACGTATCAACACTACAAAGTATATATAATGCAGTTAAAAAAAGACTTCCTGTCCTTGAAAGACTGTTTACTATCAGCGGTAATGGTGTTCATAATTCAAGCTTTAGAGCGAGAATCGGCACACAAATTTCCGAGCTGATTGAGCTTGCAGGTGGCTATAAGGATATTGATATACCCAAGGTATTGATTTTGGGTGGACCGATGATGGGAGTAAATGTTACGCGCGATGATATTGTGATGACACATACATCAACAAGTCTCATCGTACTCAATGAAGAAAAATTGATTGAAGAACCATGTATTCATTGTGCGGCATGTGTATATTCTTGTCCAGTATCAATTCAACCCACACAAATTATGAATGCTTATAAAGTTAAGGACAAAGATGCCTTGAGAATGTTAGAAGTTAGCAAATGTATGGAATGTGGACTTTGCTCATTCGTCTGTCCATCAAAAATTCATCTAACAGAATATATGCGTTTAGGCAAACGCTTAGCCAAGTAGGAGGAAAATATGCAAGCAATTAAACAAACGAGCCCCTATGTTCGTAAGCAAGTTAGCACAAAACGTATGATGATTGATGTTCTTATTGCATTATTACCGGTTGTCATATTTTCCATCTATCGCTTTGGTTGGAATGCCATTATACGGTTAGTCGTGGTTTTAGTTCTGATGATTGGACTTGAAGCACTGATTATTGGTATGACACACAAAGCTAAAAAGACAGATACTAAATTGAGTGAACGACTTAAATCCAAATACAGTACATATACGATTAATAATATAACTGCACCCGCAGTCAGTGCTGTGATTTATACAATGTTAATGCCACCTAAATTGCCGGTATATGCTGTTGCAGCTGGAGCAATTTTTGCTATCGTTGTTGTTAAGATGATGTTTGGTGGATTGGGAGCTAATATATTCAATGTTGCAGCTGCCGGACGAAGATTTGTATCACTTGCATTAACTGGCATGTTTGCTGGAGTGTACATCGGTGTAGATATGGTAGCAGGAGCAACTCCACTAACGGCACTAAAAAGCGGTATGGGATTTCCTTCAGTACTCAATAGTTATCCATTACTTGACTTATTTACAGGTAATATTCCAGGAACTATGGGTGAGATTAGTGCAATCGCCATTCTCATTGGTTTGATTTACCTTTTAATAAGAAGAACTGCAGATTATCGGATTGTCTTATCTACGGCAATTACTTTTATAGCATTAATAACACTTATTGGTTTGAAATTATATCCAACCCAATGGTTTGAATTTTTGCTTTACAACCTCTTCTCAGGCGGGTTGTTATTCGGATTAACCTTCATGGTTACAGATCCAGTTACTGCTCCAGTCACTAGACCGGGTCGGTGGTTATATGGATTACTTATAGGATCACTCATTGTCTTGATTCGTACTTTTGGTGCTTATGCTGAAGGTGTTGCAGCAGGACTGCTGTTTGCAAATATGTTTGTTCCTTTGATTGATTATCAAAAATGGTCATCTAACGTTATTAAACCAAGGTTCGTTATAGGATATGTTGTTCTCCTTGTCCTTATGGGCTTGGTTGTTTACTTTGGTGTTGGAGGTGCAGTCTAATGAGAAAATTATTTGAAAAACCATTATTTCATTATACATTTGTACTTGCGGTTGTTTCAATCATTTGTGGTATTGCCATTGGTGGAGTGAATGCTATTACTGATCCAATTATCGAAAATAATATTGTTGAGGCAAAAAAAGAAGCTTTTAGTAGAGTTTTACCAGGGCTTGACACCTTTGACGAAATAAGTGTTGAAGGGGATCCATCTACAATAGTGAGTAAGGTCATTGGCAAAAATGAAGCTGGACAAACCATTGGGTACATTTATGAAGCTTATGCAGCAAACAAGTTTGGTTATATGCGTATCGTGGTAAGTGTGAGTGCTTCAGGAACTATTCTAGGTGCTGATTTTATTGAAATCAATCAAACATATAATATTTTAGGTACAAAAACAAATCTATCATTATATGTAGGAACGTCTATTGAGAGTCTTGAACCAAGTGGTGATTTGGTTTCTGGGGCTACATTTAGTTTGATAACACTTCAAAGTATGCTTGCTGATATTGCTGTAGCTCACGCAAATACAGTTGTTGCTCCAGCCCAACCGTATGAATTATGGTATGGATTAAACTATTCTATGGAAAATGATGACACATTTATTCCAACTGATGAAGTCTTATCCAAATCTATCGTTAAAAACAATGATGATCAAGTCATCGGATCTTTCTACCATTTAAGTGGATCGGGTGTTTATAACGGTTATGAAGGTTCAATAGGAACAATTCATGTTTATGTGGGACTTAGTCTTGATGGAACGATTCTTGGAATAGATATACCAGAAGAAGAGTTTGGACACAATACAACAAGTCAGTTCTTAGGAAAAAATATTACCTATGTAAATTCTATAGTTGGTAGTAACATCCAATCCTTTAGTGGTGATGAAGATTTAGCTTCTGGTGCCTCCAATACAAGAGTACTCATTGATGCACTGCTCACAGCATTAGGAGGTATATTATCATGAGTAAACAAAATTTGTTTTTAGTAATAAACACACTGATTTTACTTGTATTAGGTTTAGGGGTTATCTTGATTTATTCAACTGTAATTCCACTAGAACCAAAGGATAGATTATTTGGAGAAGTTGTTTCACTCGATGAAGAGGTGATTATCAACAACCTACCTACGATTGGTCACTATGAAATACTGCATACAGTTCAAAATGTATTTAGTCTTCAAGGAGATAAGATTGGTGTCGTTTATCATGTTTATGCAAGAAATGGGTTTATTGAGACATCAAGTGATGAATTCGGTTATATTGAACTTCTTGTTGGTATTGATCTTGAAGAAAAAGTTTACGTTCAAATAGTTGAGTTAAGACAGACCTCGACTTATAATGTAGCTATTCAAAATTATATATGTGAGTACTATCAAGGATTTAATTTCAGTGAATTGGTAGCTATTCCTGTTGTGAATGTTGAGGATCTTGAAGCTGGCGTGACTGCATCTCGTAGTACAGATTCAGTCAAAAACTTGGTTTCAATGGCAATTAATGAGTATTTAAATCCAACATTGAGTTTAAGTGGGGTGACTAAAGGATGACAGAAGTAAAAAAAGTATCTGCTAAAAAGAAAATAGTAGAAGAAAAAGAACCATCACTTTGGGAGATATTCACAAAAGGTATCCTCAAGGAAAATGGTCTCTTTGTCATGGTTTTAGGAATGTGCCCCGCACTTGCTGTCACGGCAACATTTGAAGGTGCATTTGGTATGAGTATTTTGGTTATGTTAGTTTTAACATTGACCAACATTTCAGTCTCATCAATTCGCAAGCTTGTCCCGAATACAGTGCGTATTCCAATTTATGTCATCATTATTGCTACCGAAGTTACAATTCTTAAGATGCTTGTTGATGCATTTGCACCAGCACTTGCGCAAGAATTAGGTGTCTTTATTGCTTTGATTACCGTTAACTGTATCATTTTAGGCAGAGCAGAGGCATTTGCTTCTAAAAATAATGTTGTTCGTTCCGCTCTTGATGGTTTTGGTGTAGCATTGGGATTTGGATTAGCACTTGCTGTAATTGGTCTTTTTAGAGAATTTTTTGGAACAGGTATGATTGTTTTAGGTAAAACATTACCCCTTGGATTTGAATACACAATCTTTCAAAATTTGGGATTAGGAAAATACGCATTTTCAATCTTAATCCAACCCCCAGGAGCCTTTCTGGTAATTGGATTCCTATTAGCTGGAATCACTGCCTTTTCCCAAAGTAAAGGGGGTAAAAAATAATGAACTTACTTGCAATATTAATTTCAGCTATGCTGATAAATAACATTGTTTTAATGCAGTTTTTAGGATTATGTTCATTCTTTGGTGTCTCTACAAAAATGAAATCTGTTGTGGGGATGGGTCTTGCAGTTATTGTTGTTATCGTATTATCTGCAATCATCACTTACCCACTCTACCACTATTTATTAGTTCCATTGAATATTAAGTATATTGACACAATTGCGTTTATTTTAGTCATTGCATCGCTTGTTCAGTTAACTGAATTGATTATTAAGCGCTTCAGCGAAAGCTTGTATAAAGCTTTGGGTGTTTATCTTCCTCTGATTGCAAGCAACTGTGCCGTTTTAGGTGTAGCTTTAACCAATGTTGCTACGCCGCATTCGTATATTGAAGCCTTAACATTTGCATTAGGTTCTGGTTTGGGTTATGCTTTAATTATCATAGCATTTACTGCTATACGCATGCGTTTGGATGCTGTTACGGTACCAAAAGCACTTAAGGGAATGCCTATTGCTTTAGTTACTGCGGGTTTGATGGCGTTAGCATTTATGGGATTGGCAGGTATTATCTAATGGAATTACTTATTTTGATTGGCGTTGTTAGTGGATTTATTATGCTTTATGTAGGAACGATGTTTCTAAACGAAAAAGTAGCAGTTCCTGATAGCTGCAAAGAAGCATATTTAGAAGCACAATCTTGTGAATCATGTAATACTGGCGGCGGAGTTAAGAGTTGCAATTTTAAGGATACTTTAGAATTTTTGAAGGAGGTTAAGCTCTAATGGCGATATTTTACCCCCTTTTTGTCTTAGGTCTTTTAGGAATTTTGATGGGTGTTATTCTTTCTTTGGCAAACAAATATTTGACAGTAGTTGAGGACCCTAGAATTGATGAAGTTGAAAAACTGCTTCCAAATTATAACTGTGGAGCGTGTGCAACTCCAGGTTGTAGAGCATTTGCAGTTGGTATTATCAATGGAGAAGTCGAAAATCTTTCAAGATGTAAACCAGGCAAACTCGATAAGCACTTTAATCCTATTTTAGAGTATTTGAAGGATCATCCAAATCCAGATGGAACACTCAACGGTGTTAAGATTTAGGACATGGACATGTCCTTTTCTTTACTCATAGTGTGTTATAATAAAATAAGAATTTACTTTTAAGGAATACTACATGAAAAAAATGATTATGCTATTCATTATGCTATTCAGCTTGTTTGCATTATCTGCTTGTACGAAAACAGGCAGTATGTTTTCTATTAGTTTTTTCGACTATATGGATACCTATATCAGTATTAATCTTTACGCTGAAGATCAAGCAACAGCTGATGAATATGAAGTCGTTATCGAAAACATATACAAAATGTACCATGAATTGACAACAAACTATGAAGCATTAAGCATCGACTCCCCATATCTCGAAAATATTTATTCGATTAATCGTAAAAATAATCAAGTTATCGAAATTGACTTTGAACTTTATGAACTGATTCAAAAATCAGAGGAAATCAAGGTATTAACTGAAGGATATTTTGATATCTCAGTTGGTGAAATCGTCAACGTCTGGAAAGATTTAATTTTAGATGAAACAGACGGGTATTTATTTGAAGAAATTCCTGAAAATGTCTTTCAGATTGTGCTTGGGCAAATCGCATTAATAGAACTTGAAGAAGATGTTATTGAATTGACTGAGACAGAGGGTCACTACTATATTCAGGTCAAGAGTACACACGCTCAACTTGATTTAGGTGCAATTGCAAAAGGGTATGCAACTCAAAAGGCTTATGAATATTTACAAGACCTTGATATTAAATACTATTCAATAAGTGCAGGTAGCAGTTCGATAGCTATCGGACAAAACCAAGATCGCGAAGGTGGCATATTCCATGTCTCGTTAGCGAATCCTATTAAAACAGATTCCAGCGATCGTACCTACGGAATGATATATATCAAAGATATTGGTATCACTACTAGTGGCAACTATGAACAATATGCCTTATATCAAGGATTAAGATATCATCACATTGTATCCCCAAAAACAAAATTACCAATGCAATATTATCATACCATCACCATCCTAGGTGATGATTTAGGAGTTCTTGATCCGATTTCAACCGCCTTATTTTCAATGCCTCCAGATGTGCTTGAAAACTGGATAAACCTTCATCAACAAGCATTAAATTTAGAATTCATACAATTTAACTATAATGCAACGATAACAACACATTTATTAACGACAGTATTTGAGGAGAATAATGCATGAGTGCAAACCTCAGTGTAAAAAACAAAAGAGACATCTTGTTGGTTACGCTTCTGTTCATCATCCTGGGCGGGATATTTATCCTGTTTAGACTTTTTGCATTTCAGGGGGAAGCAGCCATCGCTAATGTTTACTATGGAAACTCTAGTGAACCAATTGTATCGATTGATTTCGTGAATTATAGAGTGATTAAAAACTATGATCAACAAGTTCCGAGCACATATGATCAAGTATATCCAATCATTGATGAGACTGCTAGAACTATTACACTTTTAGGAGATTATGAGCTTAGCGGTACGCGTCAAATTGTTGTTATTCAATATCATTATGGAAACAAAAGCGTTCAGATTATTCAGGAACAAAGCCCTAACAAAATTTGTAGTAGGGAGGGTGTTTCGACAGGATGGCCACTCATTTGTCTACCTAATAGAGTTAGAGTAGAATTTGAAACCACTGCTGAAGATTTCACAGTATAATACCTATGATCAACATACGAAAAATGACTTTGTTAGCCAATTTTCTGGCAATTGCAATTGTTCTGAATATCATTGAATCAGCAATTCCAATCATTCCTGTACCAGGAGCAAAACTCGGATTTGCAAACATTGTTACACTCATTATTTTATATGTATATTCTTTTAAGGATAGCGTAGTAATAACAATTCTTAGAGTTCTATTGGTAGCCATATTAAGTGGGAAACTTTTAGGTGTTACCTTTTATATGAGTTTGAGTGGTGCGGTATTTGCGACACTTGCTATGGGCTTCTTTAAGAATTTAAATTATTTTGGATTTATTGGGGTCAGTACATTTGGATCTATCTTTCACGCCATCGGACAGATTGTAGCAGGAATTTTTGTAATAGGCAGCACTGCTGTCGTTGCATATTTGCCAATCATGTTATTTTTGAGTATACCTGCAGGTGTCCTGACGGGTTTGATTGCCCAGAGATTTTACACAATTTGGCAAACATGGCATAACGAGATATCCTGAATTAAATAAAATATAGAAGATTACACTTGATAATTAAAATATTGAATGATATAATAATTGCGCAAAACTTACTATGACCTTAGGTTATGGCGGAAGGAGAAAGAAATGAAACCAGGAATTCACCCAAAATACAATGTTACTAAAGTTAAATGTGCAACATGTGGGCAAGAACACGAAGTTGGTACGACAGCGAATAACATCCGCATCGAAACCTGCTCTAATTGTCACCCATTCTACACAGGACAACAAACTTTTATTCAAGTAGCTGGGCGCGTTGAAAAATTTAATAAGCGCTATGGTATCAACGAAAAGAATCAAGACAACAAATAACGTGATCACTCATCACGTTTTTTATTAAAAAATCAAAATTTAGGGGGTTTAATCTATGTATCACACGTATAAAAACGGATTTATCGAAGTTGTATGTGGACCAATGTTTGCCGGAAAAACCGAAGAGCTTATTCGTAGAATCAAAAGATTGGAATACGCGAAACAAAACGTATTGGTATTTAAGCCTAAAATTGACACTAGATATGCAGTTGAAGAAATTGTCTCTCACAACCTCAGTAAAAAACCTTCTATAATAATTGATAGAAGTCTTGAAATATATGATTACGTAAAACCTGATACGGACGCTGTTGTTATTGATGAAGTTCAGTTTTTCGATGATGATATTATTGGTATTACTGAAAATCTTGCCGATCGGGGAATACGCGTTATTGTCGGTGGACTTGATAGTGATTTTAGAGGTGAACCCTTTGGACCTATGCCAGAACTTTTAGCAAGAGCTGAGTTTGTAACAAAACTAACAGCGATTTGTGTAAAAAGCGGTTTACCTGCAACAAGAACTCAAAGGATTATTAACGGAAAACCAGCACACTACAGTGATCCAACCATTTTAGTTGGTGCCAATGAATCGTACGAGCCCAGATCGAGACATTATCATGAAGTCCCAGGAAAACCAAAATAAGATTAAATTTATGAAAGCCGCTCTCAAGGAAGCAAGCAAAGCCGAACTTGAGAATGAGGTTCCTGTGGGTGCTGTTGTCGTTTATAAAGGCAAGATTATTGCACGAGCCCACAACAAAAGAGAACATGACCAAACTTTTTATGCACATGCAGAATTTCTTGCGATGATGAAAGCAGCAAAAAAAATGGGGAGTTGGAGATTGGAAGATTGTGACGTCTATGTTACAATGGAACCGTGCCCTATGTGTGCAGGAGCTATGATTCAATCACGTATTCAATCTTTGTACTATGGGGCTCAAGATACCAAAGCTGGTGTAGCAGAAAGTATGATGAATATTTTTGAACTTCCTTTCAATCATAAGGTTTATGTTGAATCTGGAATATTAAAGGAAGAAAGTCAAAAACTACTCCAAACTTTCTTCAAGAAACTACGTGAAAAGTAATTGGAATTCCCCATCAAGCATCATCATTCAATAGTAACTTGTGAACCTGGTCAGGTCTTGATTGAAGCAGCCATAAGCATTTCTACTATGTGGATGATGATGCCTGATGGGGATTTTTTTGTTCTCAACATGATTTTACATAATCAATGAGAAAATAATTATATGATGTTATAATAAAAACAATGGAGGAATTACCTATGAAATTAAATCCCAAAATATTCAAACAACTAACGAACGAACCATTTGAAACACAAGAAGTGAATGGAAAAATTGTTGAGTTTCATTACATGAATGACACACCTTATTTATTTCAGTATGCTTCAAGGGGAAGATTTGCAGTTTGGACATCAGATGGACAAAACTACAAGGTCCTAATAGAAAAAGCAGATTATGAAGCGCTTAATGATTTTTATCAACCCCAGGTAAACAAAATTTGGCTAAACTTTTTAGAAAGAGTTAGCATACTTAGTAGAAAAATAAATAGATGGTTTATTATTCCTACACTTGCAACATATGTAGTTGTTGCAGGAATAGCATCGGTTTATTTCCCCGCTCAAATGCTTCAAATTTTGCTTGGGTTGATTGTTGTAGTTGTCATAAGCAACATATTTCAAAGTAGACTGGTAAATAAGAAAGTAAAACAGGAAAATCAATCTGCACAAAATCAGATACGATCGTTTATCGGAGTTGAAGAATTTGACCTATTGGTTAAAGCTCAAGAACAACATTACCAAGAGTATTTTAAGTTTAATGAAGAAGAATCCAATAAAGATACATCTAGTGAAGATGTGTTGTATGATGAAAATCAGATTAAGGATGGCAACGAAAAAGAGAGCGATGATGCTAATGGATCAGAAAGCAATTAATGCGATTCGAATTCTAGGTATCGATGCTATTAATAAAGCCAATAGTGGACACCCTGGAATTGTTTTGGGTTCAGCACCCACGGCATATAAACTATTTGTAGATTACTTGAATATTGATGTAAAAAACCCAAAGTGGATGAATAGAGATAGATTCATTTTATCTGCTGGACACGGATCTATGCTTCTTTATGCACTAAACCATCTTGTGGGGTACAAAATCAGTATAGATGATTTAAAGAATTTTAGACAAATTGGCAATACACCGGGACATCCTGAATATGGTCATACTGAAGGTGTGGAAACCACGAGCGGACCATTAGGTCAAGGTATTTCAAATGCGGTTGGAATGGCTATCGCAGAAACACATTTAGCTGCTCGTTTTAATAAAGAAGGCTTTCCAATAATCGATCATTACACATATGTTTTATGTGGTGATGGAGATCTTCAAGAAGGCGTTGCATTGGAATCCATTAGTCTTGCTGGGCATCTTGGATTGGGTAAATTAATCGTTTTACTTGATTCGAATGATATTCAACTTGACGGCAAAGTTTCGCTTGCATATAGTGAAAACCACAAGCAAAAATTTGAGGCGATTGGTTGGCAATATATAAGAGTAGATGATGGTAATGATTTGGTTTCAATTAATCATGCAATCAAAAAGGCTAGAGCAGAAACCGAGAAGCCCTCAATTATTGAAGTTAAAACAATCATTGGTTTTGGAACAAGCCTAGCTGGAACTAATAAGGTCCATGGCGCTCCTATTGGAGTGGAAGAAGCACAAATCTTGAGAAAAAATCTAGAGTGGCCATATGATCCATTTGTCATACCTGAAGAAATTTATGAATTTTACCGTAAAAAAGTTACTTTGAGAGGCCAACGTGTACATCGTCGCTGGAAAGAACTCTTAAAAGCCTATAGTCAGACATATCCTCAGGAATTTGCTCTTTATGAAACATTTGTTAGAAACGAAATACACGTTGACTTGGCAGATTTTCAAGAGGAAGTAGCTAATATTAAAGATGCAACTCGTAATACAAGTGGAAAAATAATCAACAAATTATCAAACCAAAACCTAAATTTGATTGGCGGATCTGCAGATTTGACTGCTTCAACAAAAGCTAAAGGTGCTGATGGAAATTATAGTAAGGAAAACAGATTAGGTAGAAACATTAATTTTGGCGTAAGAGAACACGCAATGGGTGCAATTGTCAACGGTATGGTTCTTCATGGAGGATTGAGAGCTTTTAGTGGAGCTTTCTTTGTTTTCAGTGATTATATGAAACCTGCAATTCGCCTAGCCGCTATTATGCAAATTCCTTCAATCTTTGTATTCTCCCATGACACGATAGCTGTTGGTGAAGACGGACCCACACATCAACCAGTTGAACAACTTGCCGGATTGAGAGCAATTCCCTACTTAAATGTGATTCGTCCTGCGGATGCAAATGAAACATTGGCAGCGTGGAAAATAGCAATTGAATCAGTCAATACACCAACTGTCATTATTTTAACTAGGCAAAATGTGATCAAAGAATCTTTCTCATCTTACGACGGTGCTATCAAAGGAGCATATATAATTTCACCTGAACAAAATAGATTGGACGGTATTCTTTTATCTGCTGGTTCTGAAATAGGTCTCGCCATTGAAACACAAGCTTTATTGAAAGAACAAGGAAAAGATGTACGTGTAGTCAGCATGCCCTCAAATTTCTTGTTTGAAAAGCAATCACTAAAATATCAAAAACAAATATTACCCAAGAGTGCGAAGATTTTAGCTATAGAGATGGCAAGTAGTCTTTCATGGTATAAATACACGCCTTATGTTTATGGAATTGATAAATTTGGTGTAAGTGCACCATTAGAAAAAGCGCTTGAACTGTATGGTTTTGTGAAAGAAGAAATTGCAGAATACTTTTTTAAAAAACTATCTAGATGAAAAAGTGATTTAAATGATTTATGATGGAATTATTGTTGGTGGAGGACATGCTGGTGTTGAAGCAGCTCTAGCCATGGCAAGAATGAACAAGAAAACAATTCTCATTACAGGCAACCTTAGCAAGGTTGCTTCTTTGCCTTGTAATCCATCAATAGGAGGTCCTGCAAAGGGCATAGTTGTTAGAGAAATTGATGCTTTGGGTGGGCAAATGGCCAAAAGTGCTGATCAAGGACAAATTCAGATGAAAATGCTCAATGCATCAAAAGGACCAGCGGTACGTGCGCTACGTGCTCAAATCGACAAATTGAAGTACCCTAGAATAATGCTTGGAGTCTTGAAAAATGCAAAGAATCTAACACTTAGAGAAGCTTTGGTTGAAAAATTGATTATTGAGGATGCTCAGGTCAAAGGTATTCAATTAGCTAACGGAGAAAATATATTTGGGCGTACTGTGATTTTGACAACAGGAACATATTTGAGTAGTAACATTTTAATTGGGAATGAAAAGACACTGAGTGGTCCACATGGAGAACCAACAACTTTTGGCCTCAGTAAACAACTCAAAGAGCTTGGGTTTGAAGTTGTCAGACTAAAGACAGGCACACCCCCAAGAGTTGCCAAGGATAGTGTGGATTATTCAAAGATGGTTCCACAACTTGGGGATTCAGAACACTACACATTCAGTTTTGATGAGAAATACTATGATGATAATCCAAAAGAACTCTGTTATTTAACACATACGACCCTTGAAACACACAAAATCATCAATGAAAATTTAGAAAAATCTGCGATGTACAGCGGAATCGTTGAAGGTGTAGGTCCCAGATATTGCCCATCAATTGAAGATAAAGTCGTTCGATTCTTTGACAAAAATAGACATCAGGTTTTCATAGAACCAGAAAGTATGGAGTTAGATGAACTTTATGTCCAAGGCTTATCGACAAGTTTACCTAGAGATATTCAAGAAATAATGCTACACACTGTCCCAGGGTTAGAGAATGTAAAAATTATAAGGTATGCATATGCCATTGAGTATGATGCCATCAATCCTATTCAACTCTATCCTACATTGGAAACCAAGAAAATTGACAACTTGTTTTGTGCAGGTCAAATCAATGGAACCAGTGGATATGAAGAAGCTGCAGGACAAGGTTTAATGGCTGGTATCAATGCGGCATTGAAATTATCAAATCAAAAACCATTAGTATTACATCGCAATGAAGCCTATATAGGCGTTCTTATTGATGATCTAGTAACCAAAGGAACACTTGAACCATATCGGTTATTAACATCAAGAGCTGAACATAGGTTACTGCTAAGACATGATAATGCTGAATTAAGATTAAGAGATTACGGATATAAGATTGGTTTGGTTGCCGAACTTGAATATCAAAAATTTCTTGATAAAAAGAAATCTTATGATGAATTATGCGAACTCATTTTCAACTTTAGAATTATGCCAACCCAAGAAAATAATGCTTATCTCCAATCAAGAGTATCTTCACCAATATACGAAGCGGTTTTGCTTTCCGATTTGTTGAAAAGACCCGAGATCAACAAACAAGATATTTTATTTTTCACACAAAAGCATTATAATGATGATGCACTAGAACAATTGGAAATCAAAATCAAATATGAAGGTTATATCCATAAAGCGATGAGAGAGGTTGAAAAAATGCTTCGCTTGGAGGATAAAATTATTCCCAATCAGATTGATTACATGCGCATCAAAAATATTTCTTCGGAAGGTAAAGAAAAGTTAACCAAAGTTAGACCACAGACACTCGGACAAGCTACTAGAATTTCTGGTGTGAATCCCGCAGATGTTTCTGTTTTGCTTATTTATCTTGAATCTGGAAGTATGAATCATGACCTATAAGGAAGACCTACTGAAATATTTAGGTATAGAGACAACTAGTAATCAAGACAATCAATTTGAAATTTACTATCAATTTTTGATTGAATATAATAAAATCACTAATCTTACTCGCATCATAGATAAAGATGAGGTTTATTACAAGCATTTCTTTGATTCATTGACGCTCGTAAAATCAATTGAGTTCAATAATATCACGTCAATTTGTGATATGGGATCTGGTACCGGTTTCCCTAGTCTTCCACTCAAAATTATCTATCCGCATCTTAAAGTGACCATTGTCGATTCATTAAATAAACGTATTTTATTTTTGAAACAGCTCATCGATAAATTAAAACTTAGCGAAGTTACACTTATTCACGATAGAGCAGAACATTTTGCATTAAGTAAACAATCCTCATTTGATATTGTTACCGCTAGAGCGCTTGGAAGTATATCTTTAATAACTGAAATGGGACTTCCGATGACCAACATTGGCGGTAAATTCATAGCACTCAAAGGACTTAATTATGAAGATGAATTTCATGCAGCTAAACAAGGTATACATATCTTGGGTGGCGAAGTGGAAGAGATCAAAAAATATGTTTTGCCTAATCAATATGGTACTAGGTTTCATATTTTAATCAAAAAAAATAAGCATGTAAAGGGATATCCGAGACACTTTTCGGTCATGAGTAAAAAGCCTTTATAAAAATATAGATAGGAGCTAATAATGGGTAAGATTATCGCGGTGTCTAATCAAAAAGGCGGAGTTGGAAAAACAACAACAAGCGTGAACCTCGCAGCTGCCCTTGCAGAGCATGACAAAAAAGTACTACTTGTAGACTTTGATCCTCAAGCAAGCACTACAACAAGTTTAGGCATCAATAGAAGCATGTTATATGCTACTATTTTCGACGTATTATTAGGTGAGAAAACTATTCATGAAACGGTAATACATTTACCTGACATTGGTGTAGATGTCATTCCAGCAACCATCGAATTAGCGCATATAGAAGTTAGGCTAGATCATGAGGATAGGGAATTTATCTTAAGTCACAAACTTCATGAAATCTCTGATGAATATGATTTTATCATTATCGATTGCCCACCATCATTAGGCTTATTAACCGTTAGTGCACTTTATGCCTCAAATTCAGTTTTAATTCCTGTGCAATGTCAATTTTTAGCAATAGATGGGCTTACACAACTCCTTAATACGATTCGAATTGTTCAAAAGAAGCTTAAGGTTAATAACCGAAGATTGGAAATAGAAGGTGTTTTGTTGACAATGCTAGACAAACGAACCAAAGCTGGATGGGAAATTGTTCATGAGATTAAGGATTACTTTAAAGATGGAGTTTTTGATACAATTATTACAAGTAATGTAGCAGCTCAGGTTGCCCCAACATATGGACTACCTGTGTTAACATTCGCACCAAAATCACCAGCTGCAAAACTATATAAATCACTAGCAAAGGAGATTGTGAAAAATAATGAAAGATGAAAAAACAGCAAGATCTTTATCTGATTTGCTTCAAGAACATCATGTAGATGACGTACTTGAAGGGGAAGTTATCGATGAGATACAGCTTGAAGAAATTAAATCCAACCCCTTTCAACCCCGTCGTATTTTTGATGAGGAAAAAATTAATGAACTTGCACAATCTATAAAAGAGCATGGTGTATTTCAACCCATCATACTTAAAAAAGTTAAACAAGGATATATCATTGTTTCTGGTGAAAGAAGATATAGAGCGGCTCAAATTGTTGGATTGAAAACGATCCCTTCTATCATTAGACAATATGAGGAATCAAAAGTTGCAGAAATTGCACTTGCTGAAAACCTACAAAGAGAAAATCTTACACCAATTGAGGAAGCCGAAGCCTATAAGGTTGTCATGAACAATCTTAGATTAACTCAAGCTGAACTTGCAATAAAGATAGGCAAAAGTAGATCTCATGTTACTAACACTTTAGGATTGCTCAATTTACCCGATGAAGTTCAGCAAATGTTATTGACTAATCAGATAAGCATGGGTCACGCAAGAGCACTAAGTAAACTTGAGAATACCGTTCAAATTATCAAACTAGCTCATTTGATTATTGAAAAACAGCTTAGTGTTCGCCAAATCGAAGAAATGACGAAAGTTGAAATTAAGACAAATAAAATTAAAAGAACCATCGAACCTAAGTATAAAATTCAAGAAAAACAGCTCTCCGATATATTTGGACAGCGAATAAAAATAGATGATAAAAAGATTGTTATTTACTATAAAGAAGACAAATTACAAGAAATAATCGAAAAACTAACAAAAAAATGAAATATAATGTAGGCGATCACCTCAATACTAAAAAAAAGCACGTATGTGGTTCAGATGAATGGGAAGTTTTGCGCATGGGCATAGATATTAAGCTCAAATGTGTGAAATGTGGAAGAGAAATCATGATGTTCAAAGCGGATTTAGATAAGAAAATTAAGATCATTAATCCAAAACCATCAAACCAAGAATAATTCAAGTTTTATAATTCTATTATAAGACTATCGAATAACATATTTATCTTTATGTAATTTTAGGTATATAAAGACGATTACAAAGCAAAAAGATAGAATTATAATGAAAGTTGTTGATTTTTTTAAAATGATAAGATAGAATATATAGGCAAGCCTAAAAACGGAGGGGTAGCGAAGTGGCTAAACGCGGCAGACTGTAAATCTGTTCCCTAAGGGTTCGGCAGTTCGAATCTGCCCCCCTCCACCATTCTATTTTATAGACCTTGTGAAAATGAGGACGGAAATGCCTCTGTAGTTATTGACAAGGTTATTTTATAATGATAGAATGATAAAGCACGTCAAGAAGGGCGAGCAAAAAGGTCTTTGAAAACTGAATGATGATGAGTGTATCAAAAAAAACAAAAAAGAAGAGCTAATAACAAACAAAACATAAAACTAT
>JBDREH010000010.1:0-2039 GCA_043819945.1 Bacillota bacterium | reverse complement strand
GTTATCCGTGATGATAACGATTTAGGCCGTATTCGCGAATATATCGTTAATAATCCGGTAAAGTGGGAAGAGGATGAATATTATGTCTCATAAACAAAAACTTGAATTAACTTGGATCGGGAAGAATAATCCCGAGTATGATATTGCCAATATTGAACCGCGGATTTTAGAAGAAAAGCTGGATTTATCATATGGCAATCCGAATACAGAGAATATGATTATCCACGGTGATAATTTGCTGGCACTTAAGGCTCTCTTGCCTGAATATGAAGGGAAAATAAAGTGCGTCTATATTGATCCACCCTATAATACAGATAATGCTTTTAAGCATTATGACGATAGCGTGGAACATTCTACATGGCTTTCGCTTATGAAACCGAGACTAGAACTTTTAAAAATGCTTTTGCGAAATGATGGTTTAATTTGGATTTCAATTGATGCATATGAAAGCCATTATCTAAAAGTATTATGTGATTTAGTTTTTGTTAGAAGTAATTTTGTAGATGAAGTTATTTGGCAACGATCCTATGCCCCGATAAATCTTAAGAAAACATTTTCTAGAAATCACGATACTATTTTGGTTTATGCAAAAAACATTTATGAATTAAATTTTAAGAAATTACCTAGAACGGATGAATCGGATAATAGATTTTCAAATCCAGATAATGATTCTCGAGGTGTGTGGGCTTCTGGTCCAATTCAAGCTGGCCCTAGAGCCGAATCAAGAGTCTATGAAATAGTCACTCCAAGCGGTCGTAAAATATTACCTCCACCTCAATATTGCTGGAGAGTAACTAAAGAAAAATATTTTGAAATGGTAGCCGATAATAGAATATATTTTGGTCCTAACGGAAATAATGTTCCTCGTATAAAAAGATTTTTATCAGAAGTTAAAGATGGTATCGTGCCAATGACTTTATGGCTACGAGATGAAGCTGGGGATAATCAAGAAGCGAAGAAAGAAATCAAAACACTTTTTGATCAAGATATCTTTGATACCCCTAAGCCAGAAAGGCTGATAAAGCGCATCATCGATCTTAGCTCGATGCCGGGTGATTGGGTTTTGGATAGTTTTCTTGGTTCAGGTACAACCACTGCTGTATCCCATAAGATGGGAAGAAAGTATATTGGCATTGAAATGGGAGACCATGCTTATTCTCATGTTCTCAAGCGCATGAAAAAAGTTGTTGATGGTACTGATGGATTGAAACTTTCGGAAGTGCTCGGTTGGAAAGGTGGTGGCGGCTTCAAATTTTATGACTTAGCACCGAGTTTTGTGACGATTGACGAATTTGGTAATCCTGTGATTGATAACCATTATAATGATACCAAGCTTATTCGCGCAATGTGCAAACTCATGAATTATACCTTTTCGCCTAGTCCGAGTAATTACTGGAAGCACGGCAAGGGACAAAGCAATAACAGTATTTATGTAACAACACAGATGCTCTCAGTAGCTATGGTTCAGCAGATTACTAGTCACTTGAATGTAAGCGAAACATTGCTGATTTGCCCTAAAAAATATGAACCCGGTTGTGAAAAAGTTGATGTGCGTATAACTATCAAAAAAATTCCACAATCAATCTTGAAAGCTTGTCAATTTGGTAAAAAAGAATATCTTTTACCTATTAAAGAACGAGCTATTGAGGAAATAGATGAAGAAGAATTAACGGATGATGAGGGAAAAGATGAATAAAACTCAAGCGCTACAGTACATCATCAACGCCATGAGCCTTAGGGCTCCTCAAGAAAAGAGCCTGGTGCTTTTTGCCGATTATTTGGAATCAAATGCCGGTAAAAAAGTATTGGCGCGTATGAAACGAGAAAATCGTGGAAATGTAAATGATATTGAGGCATATACAAAGGAGTATGCCCAAACGATTCCGGAACTAAGCCAGTTTCAGGCGTTTGAACGGACCTTTCCGGCTTATACTTTCGCGCTTGCTACTGGCGTTGGAAAGACACGTCTCATGGGCGCTTTTGTGGCGTATTTATATCTTGTCTATGAAATACAGCATTTTATGTTAGTTGCCCCAGGC
>JBDREH010000009.1:0-72485 GCA_043819945.1 Bacillota bacterium | reverse complement strand
AGATTTGGACAAATCTTCTTTTTAGTCTGCCTAAAAACAGGTTTAAAAAAAGTTTATTCACAATTTTGAATGTTAAGTGAAAAGAAAAAGGACTGATAAGTCCATGAAGATTTCAAACCTTCATTTCTTTACAGCCCCTTTCTGTTTTTGTATCGTCATAATTATTAATCTCTTCAACTAAGACATCATAAACTTCGGATTCCTTAATCTTTTTGATGATCTTACCTTTTCTAAATAGTATAGCTTCACCTTTTCCACCAGCAATACCGATATCTGCATGAGTTGCCTCACCTGGTCCGTTGACTGCGCATCCCATAATAGCCACATTGATTGTTTTATTAATTGTAAACAAATAGGTTTCAATCCGCTTGGCAATATCAATCATATCATATTGGATTCTGCCACATGTTGGACATGAAATCAAATTAGGAACCTTATCCTTAAGCCCAAGGTTTTTTAATATCTCCTTTGCAGCTTGAATCTCTAAAACAGGATTGTCCGTTAAAGAGACACGGATAGTATTGCCAAGGCCTTCAGCAAGAAGTATACCAATACCCATTGCCGATTTGATAGCGCCACTAAATGCTGTTCCAGCTTCTGTAACGCCTAAGTGAAGTGGATAGGGAAATGTTTTTGCTGCAAGTCGGTAAGTTTCAATCATTAAATTCATGTCGGTAGCTTTAAGTGATAATACGATATCAAAAAAGTCTAACGATTCCAGTATTTCCACATGATGCCTTGCAGTTTCAACCATATTTTCTGCAGTTGGTGTCATGCGGTTGGGCAATGAACCAGAGTTTACACCGATTCTAATGGGTATCTTTTTTTGCTTGCAAGCTTCAACAACTAAAGCAACGTGTTCTCTTTTGGGAATATTTCCTGGATTTAATCTGATTTTGTCAACACCTTGATGAATAGCCTCAAGAGCCAAGCGGTAATCAAAATGAATATCAGCAACTAAAGGAATACTGATCTGGGATTTGATAGTGCCCAAAACTTTAGCGTCAACCATATCTAAAACAGCTACTCTGACGATTTCACATCCAGCTGCTGTAAGTTTATTTATTTGAGCAACCGTAGATTCAACATCCTTTGTATAGGTATTGGTCATACTTTGAATATATACTTTATTGTTTCCACCTAGTTGGTGTGGTCCAACTTGGACTGACCGTGTTTGTTCTCTTCGCATTTTTATCACCTATGTCTATTATAAAACAAGTCAGTAAAAATCACACAAAAATCACATTTTAGTCTATAAAAGAATTGATTAGGACAGATTGAAAAGAAAAACAAATCTAATAAAAAAAGGGTTTATTTTCCATTAGTTATTCTATGCTTAGACATATGTGCAACATATGGAGGAATACTTATGCCAAGAAGAATTACTGATATTTGCATCGCTTGCGTGCATGTGCTGAAGAATACCTAGTTGATTGCATTTTTGAAGGTGACACGTATGTCATTGACGAAGATGTTTGTATAGACTGTGGGTTTTGCGAAGCAGTTTGCCTTATAGATGTAATTATTGAAGTTTAAAAACTAGTATTTATTTAGACAAAGAGCTGAAAGTGGTCTTTATTCGCAACCACTTTTATCACCCTTGAATTATTTTTTATTAAAAGAGATGAAAATGATTGATATTATATCATTGATTTGTTATAATGTTACCGTACGTTTGGAGGGATATCATGAGAGACCTAGTCAAAATGGTTTGTACAGAATGTGGCGAAGAAAATTATCATACAAACAAAAATAAAAAAGCTCACCCAGAGCGTTTGGAAATGAAAAAATATTGCCCACGCGAAAGAAAATATACAATCCACAGAGAAAAGAAATAGGCTATTCTAGCAATAGTTTTTTTTCTCTAACTCAATATGCAGCAATTTAAAGAAAATGAAACATTTGCACACAGCTACTTGCTGTGCCGCTTTGATATCTGTTATCTAATCGACCCCTCCCACGATTTAGAAGCAATTCATCAAGCATTAAATGGAAGAACACTTGTTGGCATCCTCTTAACTCATGCCCATCAGGATCATGTTGATCTGATTGGTGAATTTGAAGTGCCCATCTTTATCCATCTAGATGATGCTCATCTTTTGTTTGAGGATCAATATAACGGATACGCACCTAACACACACCCATATAAGAGGAAGAATCTTGACTTTAAATATGTGACCCACCAAGAGAAATTACCATTTGCAGATCAATATATTGAAGTCATTCATACACCTGGTCATACCAAAGGCAGTGTTTGCTTTCTATATGACCAAAAACTATTTACAGGGGACACGCTTTTTAAAGGTAGCGTAGGCAGGCATGATCTTTATTCAGGATCATTAACTGAATTAAGGAAAAGTGTGCTAAATTTAGGTATGCTTCCGGGGAATATCAAGATTTATCCGGGTCATGATGAAACGACAACTATGAGGTATGAACAGAAGAATAATCCCTTTTATGTGAAATGGCTCAAACAAACTTCAAAATAAAGACACTTTGTGTCTTTTTTTTTTTATATGAAAAATAGCACATAATGCTTGACAGTGCCAATCAAATATAATACAATATAGTTGGCACAAAACCAAAACGAGTGCTAAATGAGGTGCATGAATGATTACAAGTAGACAAAAGTTAATCTTAAAAGCAATCATTGAAGCCTATGTTAGAGAAGCGCAACCTGTTGGTTCCAAAACACTAACACAAATGCCTTATCTTAAGTTTTCAAGCGCAACCTTAAGATATGATATGGCACAACTTGAGGAACTTGGCTATTTAGAAAAGACACACACATCCAGTGGTAGAGTGCCATCTGAGCTAGGCTACAGATATTATGTTGAGCACCTGGTTACACGAGATCAAGATGTTGTTGATTCGTTTCCTTTGATTGATGAAATCTTTAGAAGAAATAAAATAGCGAAAGAGCATGCAGTTGAAGAAGCGATTCATTTACTGAGTGAGTTGACAAATTATACAGCTCTAGCAGTCGGACCCAATAGTAGTCAAAATACGATTAAGAAAATTGATTTTATACCTTTGACTGATCATGAAGCTGTTGTCTTAATTGTTACTGATCAAGGACACATACAACATCAAAATATAACAGTTCCAGAAGAAATGAACATCAATGAATTAAAAGATATTATCAAAACTCTAGATGAACTGCTTAGAAATCGATTTATTGATGAAGCAAGCCAAATTCTACAAGCAGCATTCGCTAAAAAGGAAATCGCATCATTTATTGAATATCAAACACAACTGATGCATTCATTTATTCATGCATTTGCCAAATTTGCCGAAGAAAATTTCTATTTATCTGGAGTTACCAATGTATTTGAACAACCTGAATTTCACAATGTAAGGCACATCAAAAATTTTGTTGAAATGCTGGACCGTAGGGATTTGATCAAATTGATCGGAGATCATGAGGGATTAAGCATAAGGTTTGGAAGTGATTTGCAACTTTTTCCGATGGAAAATTGCACAGTTATCTCAGTACCTTATCGGATAAGTGAAACTGAGCATGGTACCATTGCTGTTGTCGGACCGACACGTATGGAATATAGTAAAGTCATTCCTTTAGTGGAATATATCGCAAGTAATGTAGGCAAACTCTATAAAAAGTAAAGGAAGATAAAGATGGAAGAAAACAAAGAATTACTCATCGAGCATGATGAAGAAACAATAGAAGATGACGCTCACGCTCACAAGAAGGAAAGAAGAAACAAATATAAAGAGCAAATTGAACAGCTAGAACAAGAAATCAAGAATTATAAAGATAAGCTTTTAAGAAATGCCGCAGAGCTTGAAAACTTCAAAAAGAGAATGCATCAAGAGCGGATCAACGATCGCAAATATGCTTCAAAAAATTTAATTGGTGATATCTTAAATCCACTTGAACAAATGAACAAAGTTGTCAACATGAAAACAGACAATGATCTGTTGAAGAATTTCTTGATTGGATTTAAGATGATAAATGATCAATTATATTCAATGTTAGAACAAGATGGCCTAAAGGAAATAGATGCTCTACATAAACCGTTTGATCCAAAATTACATCATGCACTTGAACAAGTAAGTGATCTAAATCAACCGAATGGCATTAATCTTGAAGTCGTACAAAAAGGATATACATATAAAGAACAAATACTTAGACCAGCCATGGTTAAAGTTAATGAATGGAGTGAGGAAAATGGCAAAGACAAATAAAATTATTGGTATTGATTTAGGTACAACAAATTCAGTTGTATCCATAATGGAAGGCGGAGACGTTAAAGTCATCCCCAATGCAGAAGGTGGAAGAACAACACCATCTGTTGTATCATTTAAAGGTGATGAAATCAGTGTGGGTGAAGTAGCTAAGCGTCAGGTTATAACTAACCCAAACACGGTTAGTTCAATTAAACGCCACATGGGTGATGCGAATTATCGTATAGATATTCAAGGTAAAAAGTATACACCACAAGAAATTTCAGCTATGATTCTTCAGAATTTGAAGAAAACTGCAGAAGACTATCTAGGTGCTACAGTGACGCAAGCTGTCATTACTGTTCCAGCATATTTCAATGATGCTCAGCGTCAAGCAACAAAGGATGCAGGCAGAATTGCCGGTTTGGATGTGAAGCGTATCATCAATGAACCTACTGCAGCTGCGCTTGCATATGGTATTGACAAGACTGAAAAGGAACAAACTGTTTTGGTCTTCGATTTAGGCGGAGGAACATTTGACGTCTCTATCTTAAGATTAGCAGATGGTACATTTGAAGTTATTTCAACATCAGGCGATAATAAGCTTGGAGGAGATGATTTCGATGATTTGATAATTAAGTATTTAGTTGCAGAATTCAAGAAGGAAAACGGCGTTGATTTGTCATTAGACAAAATGGCTGTTCAAAGACTTAAGGATGCTTCAGAGAAGGCTAAGAAGGAATTAAGTGGCGTTACGTCATCGACAATTTCTTTACCTTTCATTACTATGGGCGTTGCCGGACCTCTTCATTTAGAAATGACTTTAACACGTTCCAAGTTCAACGAACTTACCGCAGGTCTTGTTGAGCGATGCGTTGGACCAGTACGTCGTGCATTATCAGATGCAAAGATGACGAATAAAGATATTGATCAAGTCCTACTCGTTGGTGGTTCTACTAGAACTCCTTCGGTACAGGAAATGGTTAAACGTGAATTGAATAAAGAGCCTAACAAGAGCGTTAACCCTGATGAAGTGGTTGCTATGGGAGCTGCAATTCAAGGTGGAGTTTTAGCTGGTGATGTTAAGGATGTCCTCTTATTGGATGTCACTCCATTATCCTTAGGAATTGAAACACTTGGTGGAGTATTTACCAAGTTGATTGAAAGAAATACAACAATTCCAACTTCGAAATCTCAAGTGTTTTCAACAGCATCAGACAATCAGCCAGCAGTTGACATCCATGTCCTCCAAGGGGAAAGATCAATGGCTTCAGACAATAAGACATTAGGTCGTTTCCAATTAGGAAGCATTCCAGCCGCACCTCGTGGTGTTCCACAAATCGAAGTATCATTTGATATTGATGCCAATGGTATCGTTAGTGTTAAAGCTAAGGATTTAGGAACAAACAAGGAACAAAAGATTACCATTACTGGTAATGGATCGTTGTCCAAAGCTGATATTGAACGTATGATTAAGGAAGCTGAAGAACAAGCTGAATCCGATAAGCAAAAGCGCGAAGAAGCTGACTTAAGAAATGAGGCTTCTAATCTGATTTTTCAAACCAATAAGGCTATCGTTGATTTGAAAGAAGAAGTCGATGAGTCAACTAAATCTAAACTTGAAGAACTAATCAAAGAACTCGAAAAAGCACTTAATGGTACAGACATAGAATTGATCAAGTCTAAAAAAGAAGCACTTGAAAAGGATGCTCAAGATATTGCTGTTAAAGCATATCAAAAAGCTCAAGAAAAGCATCAAGCTGAAAACCCAGAAGAAGAACAACCACATGATGAGAATAAGACGGTTGATGCAGAATTTGAAGAAAAATAATCAATCTAGACTTTTGTCCAAAAAAAATAAGAGTAGGACTTTTGTCCTACTTTAAACTATGGAGTTGATGTTATGGCAGATAAAAGAGATTATTACGATGTGCTAGGTGTCGCAAAAAATGCTAGCGAAGATGACATAAAAAAAGCATATCGAACACTGGCAAAAAAATACCATCCAGATGTTTCATCAGAACACGCTGCTGAAAGCAAGTTCAAAGAAGTGCAAGAAGCCTATGATACTATAGGTGATGCACAAAAACGTGCAACTTATGATCAATATGGTCATTCTGGAAGTCCTTTTGGTGGTGCTGGTGGTCAGGGCTTTGGTGATTTTGGTGGGTTTGGTGATATATTCAGCCAATTCTTCGGTGGTGGACAAAAACAAAGACACAATACACACGGTCCTCAGCGTGGAGAAGATCTAGAAAGATCTGTCACGATTGATTTTATGGAAGCTGTTCTAGGTACAAAGAAAACAATTAGTGTAGAAATCGATGACGAATGTCATGTTTGTCACGGATCAGGCGCTGAATCGTCGAAAGATATTGAGGTTTGCGATCGATGCCATGGAGACGGAGTCATCAATGTTGAACAAAGAACAATGTTTGGATCTATGCGTACCCAACAGGCTTGTCCAAAATGCGGTGGAGCAGGAAAAATCATTAAAAAGCGTTGTTCGACTTGCAATGGCAGAGGCCATGTTAAGCAAACAAAGACTGTCGATGTCAATATACCCGCAGGTGTAGACAATAATATGTCACTCAAAGTTGCCGGATATGGCAATGGAGGAACTAAAGGTGGATCTCAAGGTGATCTCTACTTAACATTTAGAGTTCGACCACATAAAGTGTTCCAACGTCGGGATGATGACATCATTCTTGAAATTCCAATCACGATAACTCAAGCAGTCTTGGGAGCAACCGTAGAAATTCCAACCATTTATGGCGATGTCGATCTAAAAATCCCATCAGGTATTGAACATGGCACAATTCTCAGAATGCGTGAAAAAGGTATACAAAATGTTCGATCAAAACGTAAGGGCGATCAACAGGTTATTGTAGAGATTAAAATTCCAAAGAATCTATCATTAGCTGAGAAAAAACTATACGAGCAACTAGAAAAAATGGAAAGTAAGGAAAAAGATTCGAGTTGGGCAAAATTTAAAAATTTATTTAAAGGTTAATGAGATATGAAGGCTGAAAACTAGCCTTTATATTTTTTACATAGTGAATAAATCCCAATAATTGAAACCATTGAAAAACCTATTTCTTTAATATTCATGCATGAAAACTGATATTTAATTTAGCAACAACTTAAAATAAAGAATAATCCTATTGTTTCTATTTATAATAAAATCGTGCTATAATTTTGTTAACAAACAAGTTAATGAGGAGGATTTTTATGATTCTAATTAGACACCATAATGAAGGTCAATTAAAACCATATTTTTATTTTGCTCTTGAGGAATTTATTCTCAAGAATTTGCTGAAAAATGAAGAAACTTATTTTTTCACTTGGGAGATTCATGGAGTGGTTATAGGAAAGAACCAAGTCATTGAAAATGAAGTTAATCTAGATTTCTTAAAAGAGAACAAAATAGATATCTACCGCAGACCAACAGGTGGAGGCTGTGTCTATGCTGATCATCGAAATACGATGTTTTCAATCATTACTAAAAAAAGCAATAAGGAGTTCACATTTAAAACCTATTTATCCCAAATTATTGATTCAATGAAATTATTGAATATCCATATTGAATTTAGTGGAAGAAATGATTTACTATTTGAAGGTAAAAAGATATCGGGAAACGCATTTCTTCAAAATAAATATGGGATGCTTATGCATGGAACATTTCTCTATGATTGTGATTTAGAAACCATGGTGAGAGCAATATCACCAAGCGATGAAAAATTGGTTTCAAAAGGTATTGATAGTGTTAGATCAAGGGTTACCAATCTTAAACCTTATCTTAACGGATTGACACAAAATCAGCTAATTAAGCATTTTGAAAATACCCTCACCAATCAAACCTATGAGTTGAGTAATAATGAAATTCTTGAAATTCAAGAATTGGCAAAAAAATATGAATCAAAAGAGTGGATTTACAAAAAGCAACCGGCATTCACGAAGATCTTGAAAAAACGAATTTCCGGAGGTTTATTTGAAATCAAACTTGATTTAGTGGATGGCATCATTAAAAATCTAGCAATTCAGGGGGATTTTTTTGATAAGGTCTCACTGGCATCTTTTGAACATGCTTTTGTTGATATTCCATATGAAAAGCAGATAATAGAAGAAATATTAAAACATCACCATATAGAATCCTATATACTTGATGCTAAGACAGATGAGTTTAAATTGTTATTATTTGAAGGTATTTTAGGAGAATAAGTCGCATATTGACGCGAATTACTCTTTTGTTGCAAAAAAGTTAATGATTATTTGACTAGGTCTTCAAATATTTGTTAAAATAGAGTAGAAAGCGAAAGGCGGTAATATCATGAAAGAAAAAAAAGAAAAGACACAAAAGTTACCTAAAGAAAAAAAGGTAAAAGAAAATAAAATAGACTTTGATGATGAACCGGTTGAAAAAGGACGCAAAATGAAAGCACCTAAAGTAGAAAAACAAAAGTCACCTGAAAAACGTGAAAAAGTCACTGCTAAATATTTCAAAAAATTCTCAGGTCGCTCACTAGACACATATGATGAAATGGTTCAAGCTGACTACGCGAAAGCCATCGAAAGAGCTCATCAACTTTCAAACATTCAGAAATACGATTATAGCGCACCTGTGTTAATTACTGTTCCTGATGCTTTTAGGCATGGTGATCGCGTCAATTACCGTTTAGATCAAAAATCTGACGGTACGTATAGTTTGATGTATGACCAAGCATTGGTCTATGTTTTGTTTTTTGGCAAGACTTCCCTTTTCTATTATCAAGCGAACGTTGATCATCGTAATGGTCACATTACTGCTGATGTTGCAGGGGAGTTTCATTATTCAGATGTTATTCACATGGAAACAGTACTAAAATACGATAATGTTGATAAACCAAAATATATCACGCTTGATCTTGAAATTGGGTTAGTTGACAGTATTATTATTCCATTCCATTTGAGAAATCACCGAATTCATCAGGCTTATCATTTACCTACATTGCTCACAGATAAAGAATCACAAATATTAGGCATTTTAAAGAAGAAAGTCCGTGAAAGCCGTTCGCTTTAGAAAGCCGGTTTAAGGTTTTTAAAATGTGTTGAATTCATTGACATTTCGTTCTTTATTATGTATAATACTTTCGTTGAGGTGATATTATGAAATTCTCATTGCACGAATTAAAAGAAAAAACCTCGATTGAGCTTACCTATGATTATTCCAAAGAGATTGAAAGCATAGTTGACATATTATCTATACAGCCTGCTCAGATCGTTTGTAACTTTGATTTTGTGTCAGGTGAGCTTCTAATGGATGTCACTGTTGATGTCAAGATGGAACTAGCATGTTCAAAAACATTAAAGCCAGTACCCTATGAAATGAACTTTAATGAAAAGATTATTTTCGGCAACACATATGAAGCTGATTATCCTTTGACAAATCCACTTGAATTGACAGAAATCATTTTCGGGTACATACTATCCGAAAAACCGTATACCATCTATCATCCAGATGCAAAAGATACCCTTTTCGAAAAAGAGAAAAGTCCACATCCTGCATTTGTTGATTTAGATAAGATTGTGAAAAAATAGGAGGTGAACAGATGGCTGTTCCATTTCGTAGAACGAGTAAAACTGCTAAGAGAAAGCGTCGCACGCATTTCAAATTGACCGCTCCTGCATTAGTTGTTTGCCCTCAAACAGGTGAATTTACACTACCACATCGTGTAACACCAAACAGTGGTTATTACAAAGGACAACAAGTATTAACCAAAAAAGAATCCAAACAGGATTAAAGAAGGGTGCCTACAGGCACCTTTTTCTTTGATAAAATTGACAAAGTATTGTATTTCATATATAGTGATTATGTTACGAATTGGAGAATGAAAAGATGAAACATGAAACGGTTTTACTCAATGAAGCGATACAGTATTTAAATATCAAGCATGATGGTATTTATGTGGATGGAACACTTGGCGGTGCAGGTCACTCCAAACTGATTTTAGATCATCTCCCGGATGGTTTTCTTTATGCATTTGATCAAGATGAATATGCGATCAATTATGCAAAAGAAGTCTTGAAAGGGTATTCCAATTATAAAATCATCAAAAGTAACTTTCGATATTTAAAACAAAAACTGGAAGAAGAGAAAATACAGGGAATTGATGGTTTACTTCTTGATTTAGGATTATCTTCATTTCAAATTGACGATGAAAATAGAGGCTTTACTTATCTTAAGGACACTATATTAGATATGAGAATGGATCAGGAACAAAGTTTGACTGCACAGACCATTCTTAATACCTACTCCCTCGATGATCTTGCACGCATATTTTTTGCTTATGGTGAAGAAAGAAACAGCTTTAAAATTGCGCGTAAAATTATCAAGAAAAGACCACTAGTAACTACTATGGATTTAGTGAAAATCACCGATCAGGTTAACTATAAAGAAAAAGGACATAGCGCTAAACGCGTTTTTCAAGCATTGAGAATTGCCGTTAATGATGAACTAACCGTCTTAGAGGATGTCTTAAAAGATGCAATCGACTTATTAAATCCCGATGGTAGACTTGTTGTCATCACCTTCCACTCGCTTGAAGATCGTATCGTTAAACATTTCTTCAAAGAAGAGAGCCAAACATTTATCCCAAAGAATCTACCCATCATGAATTATGACTCTTCAAAAATGGAAGTTTTGACAAAAAAACCTGTCTATCCTACGGATGATGAATATCAAAGAAATCCAAGAAGCAAATCTGCTAAGTTAAGAGCTGCGAGAAAAAAATAAATAAACATGGGGATCTTTAAAAAAAGAACGCATTCATAAATGTGTTCTAAAAAAAATTAAGCACTTGATGTGCTTATTTTTTCTTATTTTGTGCAGAAATAATAATTCTGATGTACTCGAGGTTTAAATTCTTAAAAGCAGGATGCGCGTTCAAATAATCAAAGATATCAGTACTATTGACTTCAGTAATCTCATTCGTATCCTTATTCATGATATGGATATGACTATCCGCACTATGCATGGGATTTCCCATGGCAAGATCATAATATTTGGTATCATTAATGTAAATTTCTACAACAATTTTCTGTTCAACCAAAAATTCTAAATTGTTATAGATTGTAGAGATATTATAAAAACCTCGGCTTGCCAGAGCCTTTTGAATTTCCTTAAAGGTCAAGTGCTGATTCTCTAATATTTCAATCATAGCCTTGCGGCTCTTGGTTAAGCGCATATTATCAGTTCTTATTTTTTGGTAGTATCTTTCTTTTACATCCACTTTGATCAAACTCCTTTTGGAATTGATATACTTGACTATCAATCTACATATTCATTATATCAATATTTAGAATTGATTTAAAGTAAAATGCTTTATAAGATTGTTTGTAATTAAACATAAAAATATATTATAGGCACTTAAATGAGGTTTTGTCTTACATTGTGTACAGAGTGGTATGCACTTCAGTGTCAAAAAATGATATAATATAAGTGGTGATTATATGATGATTGTGTTTGGTGGTGCTTTCAATCCACCGACGATAGCACATCTAAATATTATTAAAAAATTACTGTCAATCTATAAGGGTTCACAGATTTTGTTGTTACCAGTAGGTAATGATTATTCAAAACCGGAACTCATCGATATCAAGCATCGTATGCAAATGCTTAAAATTCTTACGATGAATTCAAAAAATACACAGGTTTCTGATCTCGAAGCCAATCGTAAATATCAAGGTACTCTGGCTAGTTTGAAAGAGTTGGGCACGATTGATGATGATATCAGATTTGTCATCGGATCAGACAATTTAGCGCGCATCAAAAAATGGATTAAATATGAAGAACTTCTCACTACATATCCATTGATCATTATGAACCGCAAAGGATCATTATCAGAAGAAGAAGTGAATTCGCTTTTTGCAGATGTGAAGCATCAGTTTACATTCATCGACTTCGATGAAGATATTTCATCTACTGAAGCACGTGAGCATCCAGAAAAAAGAAGTGAGTTACTTACCGATGAAGTTCACCAATATATCTTGAAAAATCATTTGTATAAGGAGTCAATTTATGTTTAAATATGGATTTATAAAAGTATCAGCAGCAACTCCCAAAATTAGCGTCGGTGATATTTCTCATAATCAGAAAGAGATACTCAAAATTCTTTCTGAGTCTAAGGCTGGCATCATCGTTTTTCCAGAATTGACGATCACAGGTTATACGTCCAGTGATCTGTTTTACCAAGAATCCTTTATTTCTGATGCAAAAAACGCACTTAAACATATTATGGATGAGACTACATATGATGGTGTCTATATTTTAGGCGTACCTCTAGATTTGTATGGAATCTTATATAATTGTGCTGTTGTTATAAAACAGAAAAAAATCTTAGGTATCGTACCCAAACACTACTTACCCAATTATCAAGAATTTTATGAAAAAAGATGGTTTCACTCAGGATTTAAAACAACAATGAAAAGCATCAAGCTCTTCGGTGAACAGATACCCTTTGGATATCTCATTTTTGAAGATGCGGAAAATGGCATTAGATTTGGTGTTGAAATCTGTCAGGATTTATGGGCAGCATACAGCCCCAGTGACGATATGAGTCTTGCTGGTGCAAATCTCTTTTTTAATCTTTCGGCATCTACTGAGAGAGTAGGTAAGCCTATAATCAGAAAACATCTTGTTCTCGATCATTCAAGAAAACAAATGGCAGCGTATATTTATACAAGCTCTGGACATTTTGAATCAAGTTCAGAAGTTGTCTATTCAAGTCAGAAAATTATTGCTAATCAAGGTGTTATGGTTGCTGAAAGTGCATCCTTTGACATGAAGTCATCTGTATTGACTGCCGATATTGATATCAGTGCGATTAATTACCAAAAGCGTCAGGATAGCACATATAGAGATATGCATATGCTGATTCAAAACCAATATCAGTTTATTTCTGTAAAATTTGAAACTACTACAGATTATGTTTTTGAACGCTTACTCAATCAAAAACCATTTATTCCCAATAGGGATGATGAAGAAGATATTGAACTTGCAAACAATTTACAGGTGTTTGGGCTTATCAAAAGATTAGAATCCCTACCTAAAAATTCTAATAAGATCATCATTGGCATTTCCGGAGGTCTTGATTCAGCCTTAGCTCTCTTAGTCAGTCATCAGGCGATGATTAAGATTGGCAGAAGTCCAAAGGATATTATTGCTGTTACAATGCCAGCAAACGCAACTTCTAAAAATAGCAAATCAACAGCAATCAAGCTGATGGAAGCATTAGGAGTGACACTGATGGAAATTCCAATCAGCAAGGCGGTTGATCTTCATTTAAAATCTATCTTGCATGAAGAAAAGGATGTCACCTATGAAAACGCACAGGCACGGATGCGAACACTTATTCTTATGGATTTATCAAACAAGCATGGCGGATTTGTTTTAGGCACCGGAGATTTATCGGAGATTGCGCTTGGATGGATGACTTATAATGGCGATCAGATGAGTATGTATGCAGTGAATGCTGGACTTCCAAAAACGTGGGTTCAGCTATTGATTAGCTATCATGCGACTCACGAATACAAACATTTGAATACTGTTTTAAATAAAATATTAGCCGCTCCAATCACACCCGAATTATTAGAAAATCAGGATACTGAAAAAGCTATAGGACGTTATGATGTCAATGATTTTATCTTGTATCATCACTTGGAACAGGGTGCGGATGAAGAAAAAATAATTTGGCTCATTGAACATGCTTTTAGATTTGAGAATGCTGAAGCAAAACACTATGTGGATCGCTTCTTTAAGCGTTTTTATACACAACAATTCAAGAGACAGACCTTACCTGAGGGGCCCAAGATATTAGGCATTAGCTTATCTCCGAGAGGACAGTACCGGATGCCTAGCGATGTTAAAAGAAAGTGAAAAAATGAAGGAAAAAGTAATTATTGGATTAAGTGGTGGTGTGGATAGCAGTGTTGCTGCATATCTGCTTCTAAAAGACGGCTATGATGTTGAAGCCGTTTTTATGCGTAATTGGGATAGTGCGATTAATCACGATCTTTTAGGTAACCCAACTGCTTATGATGAAATATGCGAACAGGAAAAAGACTATCAAGATGCTTTGCTAGTTGCCAATAAATTAAAAATAAAATTGCATAAAGTCGATTTTATCAATGATTATTGGGATCGTGTTTTTAGTTATTTCCTTGATGAATACAAAAAAAACAGAACTCCAAATCCAGATGTTTTATGTAATAATGAAATTAAATTCAAAGCTTTTGTTGAGTATGCAAAGCAATTTAATCCTAATTATATTGCTATGGGTCACTATGCACAAATTGATGCCAGTGGCGATTATCCCAAGCTCAAAAGAGCTTATGACTCAAATAAGGATCAAACCTATTTCTTATCTCAACTTCAAGAAGAACAATTGAAAGATGTTTTATTTCCTATAGGTCACCTAGATAAGAAAGAAGTAAGAAAAATAGCCATTGAACAAAATCTAGCCACTGCAAACAAAAAGGATTCCACGGGGATTTGCTTTATTGGAGAAAGACATTTCGATGAGTTTTTAACCAATTATTTACCTGCTCAATCCGGTTTGATGAAAAAAATGGATGGTACAATTATCAAAGAACATCGAGGACTGATGTATTACACGATTGGTCAAAGAAAAGGTCTTGGTATAGGTGGATCTAAAGAAGATTCAGGTGCTTGGTATGTTGTTGGTAAAGACCTTAAAACCAATACACTTTATGTAGAACCTGATGCAAAGCACCCTCATTTGTTTAGTGATGCTGCACTAATCACTGATGTAGTTTGGAGAGGGCCAAAAATCGATGGAGAAATGACAGCAAAATTCAGATATCGTCAACAGGATCATCCAGTATCAATCCGGTGGATTGATGATCACACCATAAAGGTATCCTATCCACAAAAAATAAGCTCCGTGACTCCTGGTCAAGTGTGTGCATTTTATCAAGATGATTTATGTCTAGGGGCTGGATTTATTCAAGAAGCATATATGGATAAAAAAATACGTCAATATAGTTAAAAGGAACTCGTGTTCCTTTTTTTTTATATGCTTAGATGGTATAATTTAGTTAATAGCACAAAAAGGAGAAACTATGGAAACCATCAAAGGCAAAATTAAAAATTATGTTTTTCATAATGAAGAAAATAGTTACTCTATTGCTCGTATAATGACTGAAAAGGAAGAGATTGTTACCATTGTTGGCTACTTTCCTATCATCAGTGAAGATATCGATTATGAGTTTTCTGGTACGTGGGTCAAACACCAAAGCTATGGTGATCAACTGAAAGTAGAATCATTTAAAAAATGTGAAGAGCAAAGCGCATCTGGACTCATCAGTTATCTATCAAGCCCGTTTTTTCATGGTATCGGTTTAAAGACTGCAGAAAAAATTGTTGATACTTTGGGGCCTGAAGCCATTCAGAAAATTATGAAGGATAAATCCGTTTTAAGACAGATAGGATTAAGTGCAATTCGCATTGAGAAGTTTTTCCAACAATTGATTGAAAATCAGACGAACGAACACATCCTTGTTGCACTTTATGGCTATAATTTATCTGGTAAACTTGCAATGAAATTACTCAGCAAGTATCAAATGCTAACCTTGGAAAAATTAGAAGAAAATCCCTATCGTGTGATTGATGATATTGAAGGTATTGGATTTATTAAAGCTGATGAAATAGCCAATAAACTAGGTATTCCAAAAGACGATATTCGTCGCATAAAAGCAGCAATCATTTACGCAATGCAATATATTGCTTATCAAAATGGAGATTTATATCTAACCAATAATCAGGTTAGAGAATATGCGAATCAAGTACTTGGAACAGAAGCACAACTTGATTTAGGAATCAAAGCACTAATCGAAGAGAAGAGATTAATCATAGAAGACGATAGATATTATTTATCCTTATCCTATTACACTGAAATCAGTTTAGCCCAAAAGATGATTGAGCTTTCAGGTGTGGAGGGTAAAGATTACGATATCAAGTATTTAGAAACCTTGCTTGATGCTGTCGAAATCCAAAAGGGGATGCAGTATACTAATATACAAAAGAAAGCCATTATAACCGCTTTATCGAGCCCTATTTCAATCATTACTGGCGGACCTGGTACAGGTAAGACAACAATCATTGATGGGCTTTTAGAAGTGTATCGAATTTATCATCACTTAAATTATAAGAATCCAGTAATTTATGAAAAAATAGCTTTGATGGCACCTACTGGAAGAGCTGCAAAAAGGATGAAAGAATTATTGGATATGGATGCAAAAACCATCCATAGGCATTTAGGATATAATTATGATGGTTTATTTACATTTGATGAGCATCATCAAATGTCACAGGATTTGGTGATTATTGATGAGGCATCAATGATTGATATATTTCTTGCAAAAAAACTTTTTTCTGCAATTAAAGACGAGGCACAAGTAATCATAGTAGGTGATGTTGATCAACTTCCAAGCGTAGGTCCAGGACAAATACTTGCTGATTTTATTGATTCTGGCATCATACCCGTTGTTCGCCTAAATGAAATTCATAGACAGGCAAAAGATTCGCGAATCATTCAACTTGCTCAATCGGTAAATCAACAAAACTTGAGCACTGAAGATTTGATTAGCGATAATGATGTTTATCTCTATCGAGCATCATCTGAAAGAATCAAAGAGGTTATCATTAAGCAAATACAAGGTGCCTTGAATCAGGGATACAGCATGATTGACGATATTCAGGTTTTAGCACCTATGTACAAGGGCGAATTGGGCATTGATAGCTTTAATAAACTGCTTCAAGAACAATTTAATTCTAATCAGAAGGATGGTATGACCTATGGAGATAAAACATATTTTGTTGGTGATAAAGTAATTCAATTGGTTAATGATCCTGAGCGACTTATTATGAATGGTGACATTGGCGTTGTAAAAGCAATCAAGTATAATTCGCAAAATGATCAATATATGATCGTGTCATTTGATGATAATGATGTCATGTATGAAAAAATCGATTTGGATGAACTGAATTTAGCGTATGCCATCAGCATTCACAAATCTCAAGGTAGCGAATATAAGATTGTCATAATTCCCATGGCTAGAAATTATATGCATATGTTGAAAAAGGAACTCATCTATACTGCAATAACCAGAGCAAAAAGATACTTGATTATTTTAGGTGATATGAATCTTCTTATTTATGCTGCAAATCATTTGTCTGAAAAACGGCAGACTACACTAGCCTTACGTCTGAATCATGAGATTGAGTCGCCAAAGATAGAAGATGAATTGGGTGAACTGTCTCCATATGACTATATGTAGGGTTTGTTGATTTATTCGACATTTTGCAAATTAAGAATTTCATCTTCGTAAGCATATGTCATATCACTCTCTATAATCATTAAAATATACATCTCTAATTTTTCATAAAAAGAAACCTTGTGGTGAATTTGCATCAAATTCATCACGAAAAAGATAAGCCCAATGCTTACCCTTTGTGACTCAGGTAGTTTTGTGAATAACTTAGATAATCCATACTTACTCTTAGCTACGCCAAAGACACCTTCAATTTCTAAACGCTTCTTAAAGTCAATGCGCTCAATTGCCTTATCTGTGGTATCCTCTGTCTTTTTACGACCTAACTTAGGTCCACTTAATCTGATTTCTAGTTCCTTGCAATATTGTTTGTTTTCTCTGGTTTGGTAAATCTTATCGGCATTGACGTTAACCGGATAGACACCATGTCTTTGATGATAACTTTGTATCGCTTCAATCAAGGTCTTACCTTCATTGAAATTATGAAAAGATATTTTGTCAATGGTAATATAACCATCCACTTTGTTAATTTCAATTTTTGGCCCAAATTCAATGTTGGTACCAGCCTTACCTCGCACAATCCCTCTGATGTGTGGTTGATGGAAATTGACAATGCGATCATCCACACGGTTAACCTTATTTTGCCACATCCCATACTGTTGATTATAGATTGTTTTACATATCTTTAGATATTCTATTTGATCATCTGTTAAAACAAAAACGGCTTGATTAACGTGTGTTTCGATAGTTTTAAGGTTTCTATCAATATATTGAAGTTGCATACGGTTAGCACTAAATCTTTTTTCTTTTGATAATCGTTTCGCTTTTGCATATTTTAAGTAAACTGTTCTTGCTTCCTTGCGGTAAGTTCTTGGTTTAACTGTTAAATTGCTTTTTTCATAACATGCATCAATTATACTTTCCGTTTGTTCTCTTACTGTATTTAAGAGTTTTAAGTCGGTTGGATAAGTGATATTCACAGGTGCGACGGTTGCGTCAATGGACATTGTCCCTTGATGGGTGATATTAAAATTTATCTTTTTTATAATCACTTTGTTTGTTGTAAGAAGTGTTTCAATCATCTCTTTGGCGATATCAATGCCAATGATTTTACGATATTTACATAAGAGTGTGTAGTCGAAAAGTTCTTGAGGTGTATAGTCCGGTAATCCTAAAAAGTATTGGAACATGGGTGTTAATTGAATGAAAATAAGGGTATCACGGTCTGTTAATCCCAATTTGGTTTGTATGATTAGAGCACCAATAATTTGTCTAACGGGTATAGCATTTCTACCAACATTTGAAAATAAACCCTCCATGATGTTTTCTATTTCATACCATGGCATTATTCTTTCTAAGTGATACCATTCATTTGATTCAATAATCAGCTGTTTAGGAAATAGATTTAAGGATAATTGTTTTTCAGTGGGTTGATACATGATTTGAGCCTCCAAATAAAAATGAAATGCACAAGTTTTAAGGTCAAACCTTTAAAACTTACGCATCTATTATACCATAAAAAGGTTATTTTGTCGCTTACCAAAGCCATTAAAATGAAAATCAACAAGCCCTATGTAGGAAAATTAGGGATGAGGATTGATGAATTTTCCAATAAAAAAAGCAGAACTATGAGGTCATAGTTTCTGCTTTTTAAGATCAAATATTACTATTTAACCGTTGATCCGCTTGCAACGTTGAGTGACTCGAATTTAGCAGTCTTAAATACACGACAATTTCTACCGATTTGGACATCACTCGGAATTACTGTATTTTTTTCAATAACAGTGATTCCACTTTTTAATAAATCGGGCTTTTCTTTATTTGGTGTAAAATCATTGCCATATCCAATAAAAGTACTGTGTCCAATGATTACTTTCTTATCAATAATACTACGTTGAATCGTAACGTTATTACCAATGATAACATTATTTAAGATGACGCTATCTTTAACCACAGACCCCTTACCCACACGAACACCCGGACTTAAAACTGAATTAATGACAGTTCCTTCGACAACAGAACCATTGGATACCAAACTATTGTGCATAACAGCTTCACTGCCAACCTTGACTGGAGGCAAGTCTTCACTTTTTGTAAAAACCTTCCAGGTTGGATCATAAAGATCAAGATCAGTGAAATCTTTCGTCATTGCAATGTTTGTATCCAAGTATGAATCGTATGTACCTACATCCATCCAGTAGTCTTTAAATTGATATGCATAAATTTTCTTAGAAGTAGTTTTAATTAAGTGGGGAATAATATGTTTTCCAAAGTCTAAATCATCTTGTTTGACGTTCATCAAGACTTCCTTAAGCAAATCCATGTTAAATAAATAGATACCCATCGAAGCCAAATTTGATTTTGATACCTTTGGTTTTTCCTGAAATTCAATAATCTCATCGTCACTATTGATTGACATGATGCCAAATCGAGAAATTTCTTCTTCAGCAACTGGTTGAGTTGCAATCGTCAATGAGGCGTTTTTTTCTTTATGTAGTGCAATCATCTTTCGATAATACATCTTGTAAATATGATCTCCAGATAAAATCAACACATATTTAGGAGCTCTTCTTTGAATGAATTCCAAGTTTTTTAAAACTGCATCCGCTGTACCCAAATACCAATAATTATGTGGCTGTAATAAAGTTACACCTGAATCTCTTCTGTCTAAATCCCAAGGTTTTCCACTCCCAATGTGTTCATTCAGAGACAGAGGAAGATATTGTGTCAATATTCCAATGTCATATAGTCCTGATTGTGCACAGTTGCTTAGTGTGAAATCGATAATTCTGAATTTACCAGCAAAAGGCATCGCTGGTTTACTGCGTCTTTGAGACAAAATATCTAATCTGCTACCTTTGCCGCCTGCAAGAATTAATGCTAATGTTTCCATAAATTCACACCCCTAGTATGATTTGATAGATCTTTTCATATTCCAAAGCCATTTTTTCAAGACTAAAGTCTTGTTTCATCGCTTGTTTTACCATTTTTTGCCATGCCTTCTGATTATTTGAATAAAGATGGATACTTTCAAACAATTTTTCTTTAAACTCGTATGCATCATAATTAGTAAATGTGAAACCTGTTCCTTCGCCTGTAAATTGATTATATGGTACAACGGTATCTTTAAGTCCACCAGTCTCTCGCACAATGGGTAATGATCCATATCTCATCGCTATCAGCTGACCTAAACCACAAGGTTCAAACTGACTTGGCATCAGGAATAAGTCACTTGCTGCATAGAGCCTATGAGCAAATTCCTCATTGAATCCAATATAATTAGCAACCTTTTTGGGATACTTTTCGGATAGATATCGAAAATAATCCTGATAGGAATCATTTCCTGAACCCATCAAAATAAATCTTGCATTGCTAAACTCAACAACCTCTTCAAGTATTTGCGTCATTAGATTGATACCCTTTTGTGTTGCAAGTCTGCCAATATAGACGATTAAAGGTACTTTTAAATCGACATCCAAATCAAAGTGATGCAATATGCTTTCCTTGTTCTTTTTCTTACCCTCTCTAAAATCAGACATATCAAAGTTAGCAACTAAATGATAATCGGTTTTCGGATTGAAAATTTGCTCATCAATGCCATTTAATATACCAACAAAATCATTTGATCGTCTGCTTAATGCACCATCTAGTGAAAATCCGAAATCGTTAGTCAATACTTCATTTCGATAGGTTGGACTCACCGTATTAATTTTTGCTGCACGCTCAATTCCTGTTTTTAAAAAATTAACGCGATCAAAATGCATATATGTATAATTGAAATTAGTATTGAAAAATCTGCTCACATAAGGATCAAATGATCCCTGATACTCCAAATTATGAATTGTCAGCAACGTATGGATACTAAAATAGTCGTCACTTTTTTCACGATAATGTTCATCAAGTAAAAATGGGACAATTGCTGTTTGCCAATCATTTAAATGAAGGATATGCGGATAAAAGTTGATGACTTTGAGGCTTTCAAGAATTGCATAACTGAAACAGGCAAATCTTTCTGCATCATCGTTAAATCCATAGAGTTGATCTCTTTCAAAATAGTGCATATTCTGAACAAAAATATAAGGGATTCCATCATATTGCATTTGATAATAATGAACAATTGTATCAAGACCACCAATGACAACTGTTGCTGAGCCTAAAAACGTCATATTCTTATGATATTTGCTAATGCTCTTATAATAAGGTGTAATGATTCTTACATCATGTCCGATTTGTCTGAGGGATTTTGGTAAAAAGAGAGCCATATCGGCTAATCCACCTGTTTTACTGAATGGAAATGCTTCAGAGCTACAAAATAGAACTTTCACAACCATCGCCCCTTTACATGTCTAGATTATTAGATAGACTATATTAACTTTATTATACATTATGAAACCGTTTTTAGCAACTTGAAGGAAGTCAAATAAAAAATCAAAAAATATTGTATTTACTTATGACATTGAAAGACATTATGATATACTTTAAATAAGAAAAAAGAAGGTGAATCATGTGACAAAGGAAAAATCATGCGGCGCAGTCATCTTTAGAAAGCAACAAAACAAATATCAATATGTTCTTGTTCAACAAAAATTCGGTTTACATTTTGGTTTCCCAAAAGGTCATGTTGAATCCAATGAAAGTGAAATCATGACCGCTTATCGAGAAGTTAAAGAAGAAACGGGACTTGATGTTGAAATTTTTGATGAAATTAGAGAACAAACACGATATTCTCCAAGACCTGGAGTCATAAAGGATGTTGTCTATTTTTTAGCGAAAGCAAAATCATTTGTGCTACGGAAGCAAGAAGATGAAATTGCGGATGTCATTTGGGTGGATGAATCTGATGTCATTGATATGTTAAGTTATTCAACCGATAAAAAATTATTTAAGTCCATCGTCGATCAGATAAAATTTGGCAGTTGAGGTTATTATGGAACAGAAGCTTAAACAGTATCTAGACGAAAACATCATTGATATGTATCAACATTTTGACATGGCTCATCAAAAGAATCATGTTTATGCTGTTATCGAAAATTCATTAGCAATCGCAAAGGATTATGATGTCAACCTAGATATGGTTTACGTGATTGCCTGTTATCATGACATCGGTATGAAATTTGGAAGAAACGATCATCATCTTACTGGTGGTCAATTTTTGTTTGATGACAAATTTTTAGAAAATTGGTTTGATCTCGATAAGCGTATGATTATGAAAGAAGCTATTGAAGATCATAGAGCTTCAAGAATTGTTCCTCCTCGAAGCATATATGGAAAAATTATTGCTGAAGCAGATCGAGATATCAATCCTGACATCATTTTTTTAAGAACGGTTCAATTTGGCTTGAAGCATTATCCGGATCTGGATGAAAACGAGCATTTTGAGAGAGCTTATGAGCATATAAAGGATAAATATGGTCCAAATGGGTATCTTAAGCTCTGGTTAAAAACGGAAAAGAATCAAAGTGGTTTGAGAAGAATACATGAACTAATCTTAGAACCTGAAAAGATGAAATCAGTCATAATAGAACATTACCGAAACTTTTGTAGAAATCGTTAAAATCGATGTTATTTTAGCAACTAAATATGTTACAATAATTTTATAGAATACGATAATTATTTAAGGAGAAAATTATGATTATTGGAACGGTTAAAGAAGTCAAGAACAACGAGTTTCGCGTAGGGTTAACACCAAGCAGTGTTAAGGAGTACATTCATCATGGACACAGTGTCTTGGTGGAAAATAATGCAGGTATCAATTCAGGGTTTAGTAATGATGATTACATAAAGGCTGGAGCAAAAATCATTAAAACAGCAACTGAAGTATGGAATTCATCAGAGATGATTGTCAAGGTAAAAGAACCCTTGGAGTCAGAATTTCAATTTTTAAGAGAAGGACTACTTCTTTATACTTATCTACACTTGGCAGCTAATGAAGCATTGACCATGGCTTTAATTGAATCGAAGACACAATCGATTGCATATGAAACCATCGCCCTTGATGATGGCTCATTGCCTTGTCTCAAGCCCATGAGTGAAGTAGCAGGTCGTCTTGGTGCAATTGAAGGGGCCAAATATTTGGAAAAACCATTTGGTGGCAGTGGAATTCTCATATCAGGTGTACCAGGGGTAGATCGGGCAAAAGCAGCTATAATCGGTGCTGGAGTTGTTGGAGAAAATGCATTGAAGATGCTTGTTGGACTCGGAGCACAAGTTACCATCCTAGATGTCAATTTAAAAAAATTGACTGCACTAGACGATTTATATGGTAATCGCATTCAAACATTATTTAGCAGCAGTGATAACATTGAAAGAGTTATCAAGGATTCAGACTTAGTCATTGGTGCTGTCTTATTACCTGGTGCTAAAGCACCAAAATTGATTAAGAGAGCCTATTATAAAGATATGCGTCCGGGAAGTGTCATTGTCGATGTTTCCATTGACCAAGGCGGTTCAACAGAAGTCAGTAAGGCAACTTACCATGACAATCCAACATACGTTGTTGATGGTATCATTCACTACTCAGTAGCCAATATGCCTGGTGCCGTACCAAGAACTTCAACTATTGCTTTAAATAATGCAACACTTAAATATGGATTAATGATTGCTGACTTAGGGCTTGATATTGCAATGAATCGTTCTGAACCACTCAAAAAAGGTGTCAATGTCTATCAAGGTCAATGTTCATGTGAAGGTGTGTGTGAAGCATTCGATTTACCATTACTCGTCATATAAGTAAATCCAGGGGGTTAAAGCCCACTTTAACCCTTTTTATATGCCAAAAAAACATAATCTCAAAAATATTGTTGGAAATTCAAAGTAATTTAGCGTATAATGATAAAAAAGGGAGAAACGCATGCGACTCAAAGATGAAATTGGACGCCTAGCACTCAAACTAATTTTTTATCCAAGATACCACTTTAAATTTACCTATAAGGATTTTAATCCAAAGCGAAAAGATCCTTATTTTTTAATAGCCAATCACGCGTCTCTTAATGATCCCTTATATGTAGGAATCAATTTGATAGAATATCCTTATCCTGTGACAGGCAACCTTTTATATACGAATCCAACGTACAATTTTTTGTTAACTAGGATTGTGAAAACCATTGCTAAGAGAAAAGGTCAAAGCGATATCCAAACCATTAAAGGCATTTTCAATGCATTCAATCATGATCATCGAGGTATTATGATTTTTCCCGAAGGCAATGCATCATATTTTGGTGAACAAAGCGATGTTTCTTTGTACAGTACTGCAAAACTTGTCAAAAAAGTCAGACATGAAGTTGTTTTAGCAAAGATCAATGGTGGATATTTAGCAGCACCAAGATGGGGTAAACGTAGAAAAAAAGGCGACTTTCACATTCATTATGAACCCCTAATAACCATACAGGAACTCGAAGCATTATCCATAAACCAAATTGAAGACATATTGAAAAACGCGATTAAATTTAATGACTATGATTGGAATCGAAAAGAACTTATTTTATACCGATCGAAAGAAAAAGCTGTCGGTCTAGAAAAATATGTATATTTTTGTCCAAAATGTAAAGGAATACAAACAATCTCTACTCAAGGAAATGACATTTTTTGCCAAAAATGTGGTAAAATATCCCATATCAATCACTATGAGTTTCTTGAGGATTTACCTTTTGATAATCTAGTTGATTGGGGTAAACTACAAAAAAAGAGCATACCCTTTGCACTCCAAAATGAACTTCATTCTCAAGGCCGACTGATTGAAATCGATTTTAAACATCAAAAAAGACATATCATTGGTGATATGGATATCACTCTAAACAAAAAAATGCTTAGATTCGAAAATAAAAAACAGCAACATCATTTTGACGTTGACCACATAGAAGGACTTGTCCTCACTCAGAAAAACTTTCTTTCTTTTGATTATGATGAAAAGACTTATCTCACCCGAATCAATGACCCAATGTTATTTTTAGATTCAATCAACTACATAAAAGGAGAATAAACACATGCAAGAATGGGGCATCATTACTTACTTTCTACTCATCGGTATTTTAATGTTTGTTGCTAAAATATTGAAAACCTGGGTACCCGGTCTAAACAAGGTCGTCATTCCAACGGCTTTATTAGGCGGTTTTATTGGTTTAGTTTTTTCTTTAGTTTTTGCGCCAATTCTCATTAGGCAAGAAACATTTATCGATGTCGATAAAATGGGATATATCGTTTATCATGCTTTGGCCATCGGCTTTATTGCATTGGCTTTAAAACGGGATGATAGCAAGATTAAGAAAAAGATTTGGTTGACTGGTATGCTGATTACCAGCACCTATGCACTTCAAGCTGTCGTTGGGATCTTTTTAGTTTTTATATTGTTTAGTGATAAGTTTGTTGGCTCAGGTATGCTTGTTGCTCTTGGATTTGGGCAAGGACCAGGATTAGCACTATCAATTGGGAATATGTGGACTGATATGCTTGAGGGTAACGGTGCTACTTTGGGTGTTTCTTATGCCTTCTTAGGATTCGTATTTGGGGGTACTATCGGGGTTATTCTCATTAATTTAGTCAGTAGGAAACGTGGAATATCAAAACCTAAGAAATATGATGAGACATCTTCAAGTAAAATGACTGTAGAAATCGATACGATTAAAGAAATCAGTATGCTAGATGGCATTACAACACAAGGAATCATTATTTCTATTATTTACGGTCTAGTTTTTCTCATCCTCTATGGGGCAAACCAATTATTTGGTATAGAGGTCATTGGACGCACGGTTTTTGGAATTCTTAAGGGTTTTAACTTCATTATCGGTATTTTAATCGCACTTTTATATAAACGAGTACTCAGATTATTTGAGAAGAAGGGTAAAAATATTCGTTTTATGACGAATAACTATATTTTGTCAAATATAGCATCAGTTTCTTTTAACATCATGATTGCTGGAGCGGTATTAACTATTACTCTAGATTTCTTGGCATCATATGGCTTGCAACTAATCATAACTTCAATTATTGCTGGTACTGTAACGTTATTTTATTTGAAATATATGACAAAACGTATCTATAGCAATTTTAATGAGGAATATTTTATCGGATTTTTTGGTATGTTGACTGGTGTAGCATCAACTGGATTGGCACTGTTAAAAGGGATTGATCCCAATTTGGAATCACCAGTAGCTGAAGAGATGGTTCTCGGATCTGGTACTGCAATTGTAATGGCATTACCATTATTTGGTATTTTATTCATACCTTCCCTTACCTATGGTTCAGCTAATGAGACTTTGTGGAGTTGGATTGCCTTATTTGGATGTTTGCTTTATACAGTAGTATTTGCTGTAATTTTGTTGATTAGAGGCAAAAGAGGCGTAAACATATAAACAAAAGCGGAAGAGCAACCTTCCGCTTTATTATTTTCTTGCTGGATAGATACCTAATATTTTGATAAAAAAATCTTTTTTAATTTCATTGATCGCCTGATCAATCTTGGCTTTGTCTTCTACATTTGATTTCATTTCAATATAGAAATTATAGTGGCCCATTTTTGTTTTGGTTGGTCTTGACATAATTGAAATCAAATTAATGTCATATGTTTTGAAAATACCTAGAATATCAAAAAGCAGTCCGGGACGATCGATAATGGGTACGACAACAATAGAGACTTTCATTTCATCTTCTATTTTTTTCTCATCTTTTTTGGAAAGAACAAAGAAACGCGTGAAGTTTTCTTCTGAATCTGTGATATTTGGTATGCTAAATCCATCAAAGTGTTCCACCATATGAGATGGAATGATTGCAGCATCTCCAGCACAACCTTCAACAACCATCTGGTAAGATTCCATATTACTATCAGTAAGAATCAATTTATCAGGATTGATCTGTTTAATTATCTTTTGGCATTGTCCTTTTGAGACAAACTGTGTATAAACACGTTTGATTTCACTCATATTAATAGCATTCGCTATTAATGAGAACTGAACAGGAATAAAAATCTCATCAATCACGACAACATTTTTTTCTAGAATTAAATCCAATGTTTGTTGAATATATCCATCTAATGTGTTTTCAATAGGAACGACTGCATAATCTAGGTTTTCTAATGCTTCAACCGTTGATTCAATTGAAGAAAAATAAAAAACACTCGATTGAATATTCTTAATATATTTTTGATAGGCTAAATCGCTAAATGTGCCTTTTGGGCCTAAAACGGCAACTTTGATCATCTTCATCAACTCCTTGGTATGAGAACATTGTAGCATAATGTCGAAAACTTTAAAAGTATTATTCTTTAATTTCATTATAACTGTGTTATAATAAAAGTATATAAAACAATTCGAGAGGTACAGTATGAAAAAAGTTATTTTTCTTTTCGTAACGACTCTTTTATCTATGCTTGTGGCAGCAAGTATTGAATCAGAATTTGGGTTTTACCATCACGGACCAGGTGATACTTAACTGACCACGAGGTCATAATATTCACCAATAAAGCGTTGTGATATATTAACCTAAAACGACAGCTTACGATGATCAATACTATCTATAAAAAACGTAGTTTAAAGGAGTAATAATGAACGTTCTATTTTGTTTGACACCTAAAGAAAAAGTTGCGTATATTTATGATGACTTTACCATTAGACAAGCATTGGAAAAAATGCAAATATATCGTTACAACTCAATTCCAATTTTAAATAGAAAAGGTGCCTATGTAGGCACATTAAGTGAAGGAGACTTGCTTTGGTTTATAAAGGATAGACAATTTAGTTTTTCCAAAACCGAAACGGTTTCAGTGTCAAAGGTTCCTAGAAATAAAGATAATGTATCAGTACCTATCTATACCAATATGGAAGATATTATCGATGTTGCAACTAGACAAAATTTTGTTCCCGTACTAGACGATTTCGGAACATTTATTGGACTCATCACACGAAAAGATATTTTCAATTACATGGTTCAACAAATGATGAACAAAAATGATAGTATAAATCACACTCAACATCAAAACAATCATATAGATCATAACTTAAAACCACAATAAACTTGTGGTTTTTTTGCACAAAAAGGCGAAACACATTGCCTTATACATGAAATCTGCGTTTGAATTCCTCACGACTTGATTTAGATGGAAGGAATATGATGCCTAATAGAGTCACTAATGCAAATGAGAAACAAATTGCACTTGGCCAGAGAACCATTGTAAGATGCAGTAAATTAAACAATCCCGGAATCAAACCAACTAAAGTAATGATGGTAAGACCAGCAAAATAGTCATACCATTTTTTCTTGTTAGTCACAATCAAAATAGACATCAGAAATATATTGGTTACTACTGCGAATGGGAAAACATAATCGATTGCCCATGAATAGTCTTTGATCGCCAACCCTAATAAAATCGTACCTAATACAGTAACGATGATGCTTTTGGTTAATTTTGATGTCCACATCGTTGGGACAGCAAGAATTATAAACATAATGATGACATAGATATTTGTTAATGCAACGACTAGTGACCATGTTAGTGGAAGACCATTTGTAAAGTCGAGGTAGATGACTGTAAGCGCACTAATGATATTTACAAAGAAGAAAAGACGGTAGAAAAATCGAGATGTTGACTTCTTTTTGATTACACTGAATTTATAAGTGGGTTCTATTTCTCCTACTTGCTCTAATTCACCATTGCATAGAATACAATGATCAAGATTAGTGTCATAATGAATATGGCATGATTTACAATATTTCATCGTAACCCTCCTTGAAATTAGTATCTAAAGTGATTTCTAGTCCTTCCTCGACTAAAAAGGAGATCATATGATTGATGATCGATAGCTCTTTGATTGGTGTAGACATGATGATGTTTGTAAAAGTGGATAATGAGATCAGAGTCATTGCTAAACCATAACCCGCATTCACAAAATCAACGTCAATAACTTTATCCTTAAAGCCTGAAGGTAAATCAACGATACCCAAATTAGATATAGAGCAGCTACTGATACTTTCACCTAAAATGTTATAGCCAATTTTAAAGGCAATTGTTTTTAGAAATAAGGGAAGTATTCTAATCAGAAAATTTTTTTCATATCCAACAAGTGAGCTGATTCTAGACTGTAATTTATCTTTATCCAATTGATCTACGTATTGTTCCTTAGTGAATTTCAGTATATCTTCAAAGGTCCAATCCGTACGGTTACTATCATATGTTCCCTTAATATACAATGAGAAGTTTCTGAGAGTAACTGAATCAAAATAAGGTCTCAAATTAACAGGAACAAAGATTTTCAAAGGCTTTTTGTTTCCAATAAAATCATTAGTTTCTTTATAGATGCTATAGGCTAGAAGAGCAGTAGTAAACTGTGTGATGGTAGCGTGATATTTCTTCTTTACGATATCAACCAATGCTTTGGTGTCTACTTTTGCTTTGACTAATAACACCCAATGATGACTAAAACGCTCACCCTCTAAATGATATGCTTTTTCCTCTTGCAAGTTTTTTCTCTTGTCCTTATCGTAATTGGTAATGAAGTTATCTTCACTTTCCTTTTTTGAATAGGGTTTTTCACTTAAGATCATCCCATCATGATCAATTTTGAAACCCCGCAATTTAAAGTAGTGATAAATGATTGATTTAAGGAAGTGCAACGCTCCAAAGCCATCAGTAAGCGCATGAAAAGTTTCCAAAGTGATTTTATTATCGAGATAATAAACTTTAAAGAGAAAGCCATGGTTATTCATAGGTTTGAAGAACTTACATAATTGAGCTGGTTCTAAATTAACTTTAAATGTGTGGTGATTTGCTGCAAAATAATTCCAGAAAAGACCGTTCTTGAGTTGAACTGCAAATGTTTCAAATCTAGGAAGAACTTTATTGACTGCCTCTTCAAGAATGGTGGAGTCGATTATTTCGTCAAGATAAAAAGAAAGACGAAAAACATTACTCCGATCATCTTTGGATACAGCTGGAAAAATTTTTCCTGCATTATCTAGTTTGTACCAATATTTTGTCTTTTTCAATTGATTACACCTTCAACATACGGGTTGCCTTCATTAGTATCTATTACAATTATACACTTTTTTAGTACATAATAAAACGTTACTATCACAAATTACTGGTTTTATTTCTAATTGAGAGAATATTGTAAAATACAGTATCTTAAGTAAGATATATCGTTCTTGTCAAGATGATATGAATAAGAAAAATAATAGATTAGGTTAAATGAATCAAACTTATAAAGATATGTTATTTTAAGCAGCAAATAAAATATATTTTCAAGATTAAAAAATACGTATGGTTGACTTAAAGAAAGGTATTAGAAAGAATTTGTTTGAATATATAATCAATTTGTACTTAAAAACATGATTTAATCAGGTTTGTCTTTGATAGACTTAAGATAACGTGGTAAAATCATTTTTGAAGAGGTCTTTCTAGTAGAAAAATGTTTTATCTATAAAATTATGGCCCTCTAGAACCTAAAAAATAAATGCACATGTTGATTCATTAAATCGAAATGGCAATAAAAAGTCATGAAAATGAACGGAGAAATCAGATGAAGCATATTTTTATAAAGGGAACAAAAGATATCACTTTATTGATGCTGCATGGTACTGGAGGCAACGAAAACGACTTGCTTTCATTAGCAAATCATATTGATCCAGAAGCTAATGTCTTAAGTGTAAGAGGCAATATATTGGAATATGGTATGCCAAGGTTCTTCAAACGATTAACCATGGGTGTTTTCGATACTGAAAGTATTATCGATGAAACACATAACCTTTATGACTTTGTTAGGAGCTCAAGTAAAACATATAAATTTGATTGTCAAAAGGTTGTTGCGATTGGTTATTCAAATGGTGCCAATATGGCAATTAGTGTTTTGTTTCACTTTGAAAAAGCTTTTCACAAAGCCATTTTATTTCATCCAATGGTTCCATTAAGAGGCATTGATCTACCTAACCTTAAAGGGACAAAGGTGTTCATTGGAGCTGGTAGGAATGATAAAATGATGCCTGATCATGAAGTTGAAGAACTTACACAAATGCTGCAAAGTGCAAATGCCAATGTTGAGGTCTTTTGGACTGATTATGGCCATCAATTAAGTCGTGAAGAAATAGATGTTGCTAAATCATGGTACGAAGGAAAAGAAATGGATTTTGATACATAACATAGGTTTAAATCAAGAAAGGACAAGACATGTTTAATATTACTGAAACTGATATTCAAAAAGTCAAAGACACTTTGTTGATATCCACCAATCCCTTGAAACTTAAACTTTTTCCAGCGAAGGAAAAAAGGAAATATATTTTACTAGGTATGGTATGTTTACTTTTCGAGAAAGATAAGAAATATCACGAGAGTGAAATGAATGAAATATTAAAAGGTGTATACGAAGATTATGTAACGATTCGCCGCTATTTGATTATTTATAGATTTTTCGATAGAACACCTAATGGTAGTGCATATTGGCTCATCGCCAATCAAAATGAGTTTTTGTCATATTAATAAGAAAAAGAAGCGGTTGCTTCTTTTTTTAACGTTTAATGGGTTTTAGAGCTTGAATATAACGAATGACATGATGACGTTTAATACGGTTCTCAGAAACAAGCCATTTCATGGTATCACTGATGGTATCATCTAATGATCTAGGTGTGTAATTTAGATCCAAATGTGCTTTTTCGTAGGAAAAATGTGAGTTACTTTCTAATGTGTATAACGAATATGAAGTATAAATTGGGGGTAACTTTCTAAGTTTGTAGAAGATTTCTGCTAGTGGGGCTGTTACTTTGGCAAACCACATAGGCAGTACATTAATCTTAAGTTTCTTTCCGCTTAATCGACGTAGATGATCGAATAAATCCTTAAGTGAAACTCGATGACCAGAAAGAATATAGCATAATCCAACCTTACCCGAAACTGTCGCTTGTATGATGCCACTAGCAACATCTCTAACATCAACAAAGTCATAAGCTCCATTGATTCTTGAAGTCAAAAATCCATTGAGGTAGTCTTCAATCATCAGTGTCATATGGGCTTTTCCATAATCGTAAGGGCCAATAATACCTGATGGATGGATGACGATAGCGTTGAGGCCATCCATAACCTTATTTAATACATATTGAGTAGCAATTGCTTTGGTCTTAGCGTATGAACCGTGGACAAGGTCAGGGTTAAACACATCAACCTCAGTCATGATGATTGGATCTTCTTGTTCAGGAATGGCATGCACTGAACTAATGTAAACAAATTTACTTACGTGATATTTTAAAGCTAAATCAGCCATATTCATCGTTCCACCAACATTTACAGCTTCAAGAATTGGATGCTTTTTAGCTGTAATTGAGACAATTCCAGCAGAATGAATAACAATGATCTCTTCTGGGATAATGTCTTCATTTGAAGTATCAAATAAGGCCTCCAACGTAGCTAATTTTCTAACATCACCACGATATATATCAACACCAAGACCTTTAAGCATCTTATCAGAGTCAGAAGGCAAAATCAGCCCTCTAACCATGTGGTTCTGATTGCGTAATAAGCGAACAATTGAATTTCCTAAATGGCCATTAGCCCCTGTAACAATAAATAATCTTGGCATTTTCATCACCACCGTACACCTTTAAAATATACCAAAAATTGATGAAGTGCAAACAAAAAAGGTGAAACAAATAAATGTGTAAATAAACACATAAAGATTAGCCTTGAAAATAGCTAATTTCTTTGATCAAGATTGGGAGGTATCCGGTGATTGGTGGCTTGTTCGTAAGTATGAGCAATTGCAATGAGAGTTGCATCATCCCATTTTTTTCCGACAAAAACAATCGATCTAGGCTTTAAATCAACCAATGATTTTGCTGGAACACATATCGAAGGATTACCAGCTATTGGTGCATATGATGTCCATTTCGTAGATAATAAGGCATCAATATTTTGTTCTTTCATGATAATTTCCAACCGATTAGCTTCCTCGAGTAATCCTCTACGAATTTCTAAATATTTTGGATCATTTAGATTGCCAGAGGTCTTGTCGCTTGCTTCAAAGATGCTTTGCCCATATTTCAGTCTATTTTTTGGATCTCTTTCGTTGAATTTTATGATATCCTTTAAGGATTTCATATTAGTATAGTCTTTAATTGATTGAAGATATGCATTTAGACTATTTTTAAATTCATACAACAAGGATTCATCGTTTTTCATGGGGTGAGATTCAATTTCAATGTCCTGCACAATCAATCCTTTTGCTTTCAACTTCATTTTTGCTTCTTCCAAAATCGCTTTTTCTTCTTCATCATATGGATCATTAGAAAAACTTAATACTGCAACTTTTTTACCTTCTACAGGATTCAAATAAGCGTGAGTAAGATTTTGAGGGTGCCGTTTAATAGGCTTAGTATAAATATCATCTTTATCGTAACCAGAAATTATATCAAGTAAAATTGCGCAATCAGCAACATTTCTTGCCATAGGTCCCGCTGTATCTTGAGTTTCAGATATTGGGATAATTCCATGTCTTGATACCATTCCAAAAGTGGGTTTGATTGAGACAATTGAGTTTTGATATGCAGGTGCCATTAATGACCCGTTAGTTTCAGTTCCTATGGAAACAGCTATCAAATTTGCAGCAATTGCAACAGCAGAACCAGTTGATGATCCGAGTGGATCAATTTTATCATTATAGGGATTCTTAACCTGTCCATTTCTAGATCCATAGCCAGATGGCATGCTATCATAACTCATAAAATATGCAAACTCTGATAGATTTGTCTTACCCAAGATAATCATGCCAGCTTTTTTAAGTTTTGTTACAATTGTTGCTTCATAAGGTGTAATCAAATCTGATAAAGCTATTGAGTTGGCTGTCGTATGCATTTGATCACTTGTGTTAATATTATCTTTGATTAAAATAGGAATACCATGCAAGTTACTTCTTGGCCCTTTTATTTTTCTTTCGTCATCTAACGATTTTGCAATTGAAAGTGCATCTGGATTCAGTTCAGCAATTGAATTGAGTAGAAAATCGTATTTTTCAATTTGTGATAAATACATTTTAATAAGATCAATAGAATTCCATTTCTTAGTATCTAGGCCATAAATCAAATCTCTTAAAGTAAATTCTTTCATCTATTTTCCTCCAAAATTGCTTGAATAATAAGTTTCATAGATTCCACGATTTCATCTAAACTCATAGAAAATACGTCACCTTTACCGATTGTTTGTTGATGTATATAGGGAACGTGAATAAATCCAGCTATTGTTTTCATCTGTTTCAGAGAAATATATTGAAGTACTCTATACATTAAATGATTACATACATATGTTCCTGCAGTGTTCGAAATGGACACAGGCATACCGTATTCGTTAAGTTTATTGAAAATGCTCTTAATTGGAATGGTTGCAAAATAGGCTACATTACCATGAATATCAATAAGTGAATCAATCGGTTTATTGCCATTGTTATCAGGAATTAAAGCATCATCAATATTTATGGCAATGCGTTCAATGCTGATTGATTTTCTTCCTCCTGCTTGTCCAAACATAAGCACTATGTCTGGATTAATCTCGGTAATTTGATTAATCAGATATTGAGCTGATTCTGTAAATACTGTTGGGATTTCAAGTTTGAAGATTCTCGCATCTCCAATTTGATCATTGAGTAACTTTATCGCTTCGAAAGAAGGGTTAATTATTTCTTGATCAAATGGGGCAAATCCTGTCACTAAAATGGTAGGCATACAATCACTTCCTTGAAAATATTTTAACATACTACCCATAATTAAATGTTTAAAATAATTCTTCATCCATAAAATATCAGGAATCTATAAAAAAGAAAAAGGGAAATGCATGATAATCATTTCACTCGTTTATTGCATAAACGCTCAAATATGTCTATTAAAAAAAATGTAATCATATATAAAATTCAACAGAAGCACAGTTGATTTTTATTTCACACGTGGTAGAATATACATAATTAAAATGGATACAAGGTGGAAAAATGAAAATAGTGGAACTAAGCGAAACCGAGTATAAAAACTATGAACTAGATTATAAATATCAAACTAGAGCGTATTTTGACATATCCATTAAAAAGAAGAATGATATTAGAATATTGATAAAAAGAAAAAAATTACGAAAAAAGCAAGATAAGGGATTCCTGTCACATTTGTTTGAAGACCATATTGAAAATTCTAGAGTGTTTGCTATATTTGAACACAAAAAAATGATAGCTGTTATAGAAGGATCGATTGAATCTTGGAATAACCGTTATCGTGTTTGGAACTTTTTAGTAGATAAAAAATATCGAGGTGAAGGATATGGACAAATGCTTTTTCAGCATATTGAAAAGGTAGCGAAAGATGCCGGAGCAAGAGCAATCATACTTGAAGTTCAATCATGCAATGACCCAGCCATTGGGTTCTACATTAAACAAGGATTGTATTTTGTTGGATTAAATACCATGGAATATTCTAATGATGACATTCAAAATAAAGAAGTTAGGTTAGAAATGGGGAAACGGTTATGAATGTTACTTTTAAAACAAAAAACAATGAAAATGCTATCATTCGAAAACTAGAAGTTAAGGATGCTCAAGCAGTATTGGAATACCTGAAACGTGTGGGATCTGAAACAGAATTTTTACTATTTGATTCAAGAGGATTGGGGATTACTGTAGACGAAGAAAAGATAATATTAGACAGATTTTATAACCATCCAATATCGCTATTACTCGGTTGTTTTATCAATAATGAAGTAGTTGCAATAGCAAATTTAGCAGTGAAAGAACGAGAGAGAATCAACCACGTTTCTTCTATAGGAATATCTGTCCGTAAGGAATATTGGCACCACGGAATCGGGAAGAAAATGATGGAAATCATGATAGAATACGCACAAAAAAGCGAACAGATAATAACGATAAATCTAGAGGTTAGATTAGATAATATACATGCAATTAATCTATATAAAAATCTTGGATTTCTAATCATTGGATCCATACCAAAAGCTATGAAAGTTAACGGCAAATTTTATGATCATCTTATAATGTACTTAGATGTTTCATAATCTATCTAACAAAATATATTATATAAATATAAATATTGTAAATGGCACAATAAAGCCATATCCTAGTAATTATGATCAATAAAAAAAGTTGAATCTCATTGATGAATTTCAACTTTTTTATCTGATGATTTAATTTTCAGCACAACACATTTTAAGTAAAGAGATTCATCTGAACCTAGCAGTGCCGGATGGTCTTTTCCCTGTATTCGAAACTCAATCATTTGAGCTATTTTTTTAGCATCGTTAGCAGCATCCATGAGCATTTCTAAAAATAATGAAGGAGTCATATAGTGGGAACATGAACAAGTTATAAGATAACCGTTATCATTGGTAATTTTCATCGCTTGAAGATTGATTTCTTTATAGCCTTGATATGCTTTATTGACATCCTCTTTCTTCTTAGCAAATGCTGGAGGATCAAGAATGACAACGTCAAAAAATTTATTTTCATTCTGATAATTTCTAAGTGCAGCAAACACATCTGCTTTAATAGCTTTCACATTATTGAAATGATTTAATTTTGCATTACGTTCAACTTGAATGACTGCACAATCAGATAGGTCGATACATGTCACAGACTTTGCTTGATAGAAGGCAGCATGTAGACCAAATCCGCCAATATATGAGAAACAATCTAAGACATTTTTACCTTTCACATATGGTTTTATGGCATTGTGATTATCTTGCTGATCAAGAAATGACCCAGTTTTTTGACCGTCTTTGATATCGACTTCCATGAGCAGCTGATTCTCTTGGATCAAAATTAAATCAGGTACTTCTCCATAAACGACACTCTTAAAAAGTTCAAGACCCTCTTTTTTACGAACGTTTACATCACTTCGTTCATAGATCCCTTTTGGCTTAAAGATATCAACGAGAATTTTTAGAAGCATTTCTCTTCTGATATCAATTCCAAGAGATAAAATTTGAATTGAAAGATACTCACCATACTTGTCAACAATTAGTCCTGGTACACCATCAGCCTCACCAAACAATACCCTATAACTATTGGAATATCCTAAATCAACTCTTGATTGTTGTGCACTTAAAATGATGTCGAAGAAGAACTTCTCATCAATGACTTCATTTTCATCTCTCGATAAAATTCTGACAAATATTTTTGATGAAGTATTCAAAAAGCCCTTACCGATAAAGGCTCCTTTACTGTTATAAACATGAGCAATTTCACCGCTTTTTATGAATCCATCAATATGGTCAATCTCATTGCTATACACCCATGAATGACCTTGACTGATTCGCATTTCTTCTTTTGGTTTTAAATAAATTTTACAAGTTGACATGCTTTTTCAATCCCTTTTAAAAACTAATTTTCATTTAAAGTTGGAAATTTACTAATTTCTCTTGAATAGTAACTCATGACAAATTCTGCGAAATTTATATTAAAATCTTCTTCAATTAAATTTGTAAATTTTTCAATTTTCTTTAAATTTCCTTCAAAATGAAGAACATTGAAACAGTATGCAAGCATTTGTTCGTAATCATCAAATCTGTCCAAGCGAAAATAGGCTAAAGCCTGATAATAATAGAAATATTCCATGAGGTAATATGATTTGGAGGAATGGTTTTGCTCAATACCCATTTTGCAGAATTTGACGACATTGTCATAATCTTCATGAATTCCAAAAAATTTTGAGATTTTCGCAAGTACAAATATGAAAATTTTTTCACTTCCTCCACTGAGGACAACGGACCTATCAAGAATGAATTTTTGAAATTTTTCAATGATGGATTGATGATGTGACTCATCTAAGAAATCAAGCAATGAACTCAGTATTAACATTTCTATTGATGTTATGATTTGTGATTCCAATATTTGCGGGTAATTGATAAGTTGTGCGTTGCTCACTCCAGCTTCTTGTTGTGTAATTTTATTTGAGTACAATTTATTCAAAATGATAGAGTGCTGGTACATAAGCTGATTGTTTTTATCAATAATCTGATTAAGTGGTATTTCTTTAGAAAGTTTTTGAAACTCATCATGAGCATAATTGACTGCTAAGATAAATAATTTGTTGATAGTTTCAGTTTCTTCAACCTTTGCAGTTTCAAACTCACGCAATAAATTATCGGTTTTCACACCGATTTTTTCCGTAAGTTGATGAATGACTTGAAATGGGACCTCTGACTCACCACTGAGGTAACGACGATATTGTCTAAGGGAAACGACATTATCAGTGAAACTCTCTTGAGAGAGGTTCCTAGCGGAGCGCAAGCGCTCCAAAAAAATACAAAGTTCTTTAGATTTCATATTTATTTAACCTTTTTGTATAAAAATAGGACATATACGCCCTGTTAATTTAGCCTAATTGGTAATACAATTAGGTAAAAGGGAGGCATTACCCATGAGAAAAATTTTAGTTATTGCTTTGATTTGTGTGGTTTCAATTGCTGTTTCAGGTAGTTTCAATTTTTATCAAACTCAAAATTCATCAGATTTAACGTTAGATTTTGCTAACTCTGGAACACCAGATTATGTCGAATTAGATTTTGCTAACTCCGGAACACCAGATTATGTCGAATTAGATTTTGCTAACTCCGGAACACCAGACTATGTCGAATTAGATTTTGCTAACTCCGGAACACCAGACTATGTTGAATTAGGGTTCGCTAATTCAGGACTTCCAGAACACGTGGAACTTTAATCCTCAATTATGAATTCATGTTCATTATAACATACCTTTGAGCAAAAAAACCGTATTTTTATAGTGAATTTTGTTTATTCAAAATGGCAAATGATTTTTAATTTTGCATGATAATCACAATCCAGGAATTCTAAAATCACTACGTCTATTTGTCATTTACTAATTAACAGTTGAGACTGATGATCTGATGCAGCACATGCACTTTCAATTTTCAGTTAACCATCGTATGTTATATCCATTTCTCATTAACCAATCCCTTTTGGTTTTATTTGACACATAGCAAACTTTGATTTATAACAATATTTAAAATTTGTGTACATAATCAATGCCTCAATTCAGAGTATTTATTTATCTTTAATAGGACTACTTCACGGAAGCTTATTTAACAACTCCATTGAAGCATTGATTATGTATACAAATAGTAAGAGTTAAATTGTAGTATCTCATAATATATCATGTATGTATATATGAAACACACGAGAGGAAATAAAGATCAATGAAAAACATCATCAAATTCATAATGATTATTGGTACTTTTGCCTTAGTTTATTATGCAGGAGACCTAGCAATTAGATATTTTATGCCTGAAAACCATTCGATTGCTAATTCATCGTTACTCTTTGTGTATGGAGGAATGACAGGATACATATTGCTAATTATCTTTATTGTGATATTACAAAAAAATAATTATGATCAATTAAGACAATATAAACCTCATTTGGGTAGATTATTGCGCTATCTTCATATCTTGCTAGCTGTTGTCTTTATAGCTTATGCAATTATCAGCTTTGATATACAGTTTTCAGTGCTTTTAGTTCTAATCTTCTTATTTGTTACAACATTGCTGGACTATATTCGCGAGAAAATGATTGAAGAAATCAATGGTAATCCGATTCATCCTAAGAAAATTCTTTAAAATACATTATAATTTATCCCCTTTTTAGTAAGAGGTGTCTCATCCTCTTACTTTTTTTAATGTGTAAAATTTGTATACTAAGAGTTTTAATAGTATGATTAGAGTGGGAGATGATATTTAATGAAATTAGCAAAATTAATCAAATTAAGAGTCAGTAATTCAAAATTCAATTCAAATTCAGTAGATCATGATTTAATCCTAAAATTGCTGGATTCAGCAGTTTATGCACCAAATCATAAGATGAGAGAACCGTGGAGATTTATCATATTAGAAGAGAAAGGTAAGGATCGATTTGTTCATCTCTATCTTGAATCACTTAATGCTGAAATAAGAGAAAAGATAGAACCACTTATTTATAAAGTATTTAGTAGTCCAACAGTTGTTGCCTTTATTATGCCACCAAACGCGAATTTGCGAGATGAAATTGAGGACATGGAAGCTGTTGCAATCGTGATTCAGAACTTTTTGTTACTCGCGACAGAAGCTGGCTTAGCTACTTCATGGAAAACACCTTTGTATTCTGAAACGGATCTATTTAAAGATCAATTAGGATTATCTCCTAGAGAGTTAGTTATCGGACTTGTTATGGTTGGATATAGCGATATTATTTTGCAACCTAAGCTAAGAAAAAGTGCATCTTCAGTAACAACATTCTATCAATGAAACTTATTTCACGAACAAGAAACTAATTGATGATTGATTTCAAATGAGTATACGGAAAAAATGAAAAACACCAAACAAGTGTTTTTCTTTTTACTCAATTTTTAGATTCTAAACTAAATATTATTTTAATCGTTATTCTTAAATTGTCTAGTAGCTGCAACGGCAGTTTTCCAACCCTTGATATTTCTTTGTCTCAATTGACTATCCATTTTAGGAGAAAATAACTTTTGTCTCTTCCATGTTGTTCTTATTTCATCTTTTGATTCCCAATATCCAGTAGCAAGACCAGCTAGATACGCTGCACCTAAAGCTGTCGTTTCTTGAATGACAGGACGTTCAATTTCAAGGTTCAATATATCGGATTGAAATTGCATTAGGAAATTATTAACAGTTGCACCACCATCTACTTTGAAGGACTTGATTGGTATTTTTGTATCTTCTTCCATAGCTCTTAAAACATCCATGGACTGATAGCAAATAGCCTCTAACACAGCTCTTGCAATATGTTCTTTGCTGGTCCCCCTGGTTAGACCAAACATTGCTCCTCTTGCTTCTGAATCCCAATAAGGCGTGCCTAATCCAACAAATGCAGGTACGATATAAACACCTTCATTGCTCTTAATTGATGTAGCAAGATCTTCTGTTTCAGCTGCAGAAGAAATTAACTTGATACCATCACGTAACCATTGAATTGAAGAACCAGCAACAAATACACTTCCTTCAAGAGCATAGGTAATTTGATGGTCTATTCCCCATGCGATGGTCGTCAATAACCCATTTTGTGATTGAATAGGTTTATCACCAGTGTTCATTAGCATGAAACACCCAGTACCATATGTATTTTTCACCATACCTTTTTCAAAACAAGTTTGTCCAAATAATGCTGCTTGTTGATCACCCGCAATTCCGCTGATTGGAACTTTTTCACCAAAAAAATGGTAGGGTACAGTATATCCGTAAATTTCTGAAGAAGATTTGACATCAGGAAGCATCGACATAGGTACTGTTAAAATATCACATAATTCTTGATCCCATTTGAGATCGTAAATATTATACAGCAAAGTTCTTGAAGCATTTGTATAGTCTGTAATATGTTGAGAATTTGTAAGCTTAAAAACGATCCATGAGTCGATAGTGCCAAACATTAATTCATTATTCTCAGCCTTTTTTCTAGCACCTTTAACGTTATCCAGGATCCATTTGATTTTTGTTCCTGAAAAATATGCATCAATCAATAGACCTGTTTTATCTCTAAAAAGTTGATCATATCCTTCACTTTTTAACGTGTCACAAATTTGACTGGTTTGTCTGGATTGCCATACAATCGCATTGTAGATGGGTTGTCCTGTTTTTTTATCCCATACAACGGTAGTCTCTCTTTGATTTGTTATACCAATTGCATGAATTTGATTCGCCTTAATATTTGCTTCTAGCAAGACACGCGCCATTACTGCTAATACACTAACCCAAATTTGATTAGCATTATGTTCAACCCATCCCGGTTTAGGATATATCTGAGTGATTTCGTCATTTGCTGTTGCTAAGATATTACTGCTATGATCAAAAATGATAGCTCTTGTACTTGTTGTTCCCTGATCAATTGCTAAGATATATTTCTTCATAATTTTCTCCTCACTGAACATGATTGATACTGACATTCTTTGTTGCCACCATATCAATGCCTGTATTTAAGATATCACGAACTACAATATCTCCTATTTTAACATTATTTTCGATGATAATGTCATTTAGAAGGTTCAATGCTTCAAAAATCAATTCTTTTGGCAATGGATCTTTTGATTTTACGCTTAATCTCGGTGTTGTTTGACTTATAGTTTTTACTGTTGTTGTCAAAATCCTTGTAGGGTGTGTTACTTCCTCAATTGCGTATTTTTCTCCTTTAGCACAGATGTTTCCCTCAACATGAAGATTATCATCAATCGTAAGATGACATCCGATTGGACATGCGATGCAAATCATTTTCTTCATCATTCTGCCTCCTCAAGAAGCAGTGTTATTTGACTTGAATCCAGTAAAATAGCAGGCTTTATCTTTATTTTTTCCATTTCAGCTGGTGCTAAATGTTTTGATTTTCTTGTCAAGATAACTTGATTGTTCTGTATTATTTTAAAGATACCCTTTTCCATTTTTTTAGTAACTCTGAATGATAATTCAATAGGATCAATCAAATTTTTGAAATCAACTAATTGAGGAACAACATAACGTATGTTCTCATTGATAAGAATTTCATGAACTTGATGTGATCTCTTTCTTTCATTAAGGATATAGTTTAGAGCACTTTTTCCAGCTTTTTCGCTTTCAATGCTCACGTAATCTACTAAATCATGCACATGCAAAGCATTTCCGCATACAAATAGTCCAGAGACACTGGCTTCGTAATATTGATTAACAATAGCACTTTTTGTTACTGGATCTTTTTTAAAGTCTAAAGAATCGAATAGTGAAATATCAGGAATAAGTCCTACGGATAGAAGAAGCGTATCTACATCAAAATATTTTTCAGTTCCTTCAATAGGATTGAAGTGACTGTCTACTTGTTGAATGGTGATTTGTTCCAGTTGATCCTTACCCTTTATATTTGTAACAGTATGTGACAAATAAAGGGGAATATCATAATCATGCAAGCATTGAACGATATTTCTTGTTAATCCATTGGAATATGGCATAATTTCAGCAACACCTAAAACTTGTGCACCTTCTAGTTTCATTCTTCTGGCCATAATAAGTCCAATGTCACCACTACCTAGGATAAATACGCGTTTACCCACAAGATATCCATCAATATTTAAATATCTTTGTGCACTCCCTGCTGGCATAATACCCTTGGGTCTTTCACCTGGAAGCATAATTGATCCTCTTGTCCTTTCATAACATCCACTTGAAAGGATGACAGCTTTTGCATGAATCTTAAACAAGCCTTCATTTGTACTGGAGACGATTAATTCAAAATTTTCATCCTTTTTTATATCCACAACGGTAGTGTTGAGTAGAAATTCAATATTTAACTGCATGAACGCATCCATGTATCTAGCTGCATATTCTGGACCTGTCAATTCTTCCTTAAATACATGCAAACCAAATCCATTATGAATGCATTGATTAAGAATACCACCTAATTCCTTTTCTCTTTCAATGACAAGTATATTGATAGCTGAATTATTTGCAGAAAGTGCGGCAGCAAGTCCAGCAGCCCCACCACCTACGATTACGATATCTTTTATCACCAGTTCACCTTCGTTTCTTGTAACAACACGGGTGTATTTAGGCTATAGTAATTTATTTGATCTAATGACACATGGGTTTCTCTTGCAATGATCTTTAGTACCATTTCTTCGCAATAACCCCCTTGGCATAAACCGCTTCCTACGCGTACGCGTTTCTTTATGCCTTTAACCGTATCGTTACCAAGTGTTCCGTGGATTGCTTCTACGATTTCTGCTTCAGTGATTTTTTCACATTTACAAACAACATTACCGTATCTTGGATCCTTCTTAATTAGCTCTTGCTGCTTAGCAAAATCAAGATTATAAAAAGCATCTTTTTTCATTCTAATTGGATCAAAATGTTCGTTCTTTTTTAATGTGTGATGCTTCATGACCTCTTCAATTAGATATCTTGCAATTGCAGGTGCAGCAGTTAAGCCAGGAGAATCAATTCCTGCAACATGAAAGAAGTTGGAATACTCTATGGATTCTTTTATATAAAAATCATTATAAGAACTTGAAGATCTATTGCCAGCAAAGGTGCGTATAACAAGATCTAGTGGAACATTAATTGCCAAGCTCTTAATATCATCTTCAATCTGAATCAATCCATCTCTAGTATTGGAGACTAAACTCTTTTCATCATGAACAAAGCTAGTGGGGCCAAAAAGAATATTACCATGAACTTGTGGAACGATAAGTACGCCCTTACCTTTATCTGTTGGTAAAGGATAGATAACATGTTTGATAAAGCCTTTGGCTTTACGATCCAATACAAGATACTCTCCTTTTCTTGGTTTGATTTGATATGGAATATTTTTCTCAATTAAATCTGCAACCTGATCCGCGAAAATACCAGCAGCACTAATGATTGATTTTGTTTGAATAATATCTCTATAATCAATTTTCACTTCAAAGATGTCACCTATTTTTCGAATAGATGTAACTTCACTATTCTTTTGAAAAATAACACCATTTTTAATTGCATTTTCAAGACATGCGAAAGCAACTTCCCAAGGATATGTCACTTTGGTAGTAGGAAGTGATAATACTTTTGATATATTTGGTGCAAGATTTGGCTCCAATGCCAATGCTCGATCTCTATCATAAAATAAAGCTTCTTTGACACCATTAGCCATCGTTCTTATGTAAAGCTCATCCAACATCTTTTCTTCTTTTTCATCATGAGCAACAACAAAAGCTCCAGTTCTGAGAAGTGGAATGTTAAGCTCTTTTTCCATAATGTCATACAATGCATTTCCCTCAACACACAATCTTGCCTTTAGTGTGTTTTCTTTTGGATCGTGTCCTGAGTGAATAATCGCACTATTAGCAATCGTTTGATGATTTGCAACATCATTTTCTTTTTCAAGGATTAAAACTTTCGCATCATATTGACTTAATTGTCTTGCAATGGTTGTGCCAATAATTCCAGCACCGATAATGACATAATCGTACATTTTTCCTCCAATAAACGAAAAGAGAAAAAACAAATTCTATCTTGTTTTTTCTCTCAATTTCTCTAATTTAGATTAACTTGTTTTTAAATCCATAATTTTGTATTACTCGTCGTGACTGCAATCGCCCCAGCTAATAAGCACTTTTCAATTTGATCCCTATTTTGGATGAGACCGCCTAGAAGGATTTCACTTGATGTCTCTTGTTTAATTCTAGGAATAATATCAAGACAAGAAGCGGGCAGTACTTCAAGATAACTGGGGGTAATCTTCTTTGCTATTTCCAAACTTTGATTCAGTGAAACGGAGTCCTTAAGGAAAAAGCGAAAAATACCGATAATCTTACGTTTTTTGCAGACTTCAATAACTTTAGGCTTGCTGGATATGATTCCATCAACTGCAAGGGTTTGAATTAAATAAATGGCTCCGAATTCATCACTTGATAACCCCTTGATTAATTCAGAATGAACAAGAACTTTCTTGTTATGATCTTTCATCATTTTGACAAGTTCAGGAAGTTGTGCAAGTTGAAAATTCATTAGGATACCATAAGTCAATGGCAGTGTTAGAAATAGTTTCAAGTCTTGATGATTACTTATTGCGGGTATAATCTTTTGATTCTGTAGCATTGGGCATCCTCTCTATGTCATATAAAACAAACAGCAAAGCAAAATAGCTTATTGCAAGCACATTTTGACTCCGCTCTATATCTCTTTAGCATCTCTTAAATTCTATTTATAGTATAATTGCTTTTTACTGAAATGTCAAGTCAGATCTTTATTTTCAATCTTCTGTTTGTAGAGAAAAAAGAATTGAATATCAATATCAATTCCTTTTAGTAAGTTATATGTATTTCAATAATATCATAAGCGTTAATCTTTTCAAAACTGGATAAAATAACCACTTTATTAATCCAGTCAAGTCTTCTAATTGTGCCAAAGGTATATTTAGAATAGCCTTGATTAAAAAATTCAATTTCGATTTCTGAGTTTTGATGATAAGCCCAATTCAATTTTCTATTGAGTTCCTCGTATTGATCATCGCTCAAGATAGGTTTATCGCGTTTACCAAGACGATATCTGAGCTCCTTGATAAGAGAATGATAACCGACAAGTGCATCAAATGGAGTCCATTTAATAATGCCGCGGTCTCTATAGGCATCACTATGCATGGTGACCTCCAATCATCTTGTTTCTAGCTTTGATTGTTGAGCTTTCAAACTCGCTAGAAGCACGATTAATACTATTTCTACCAAAGCGAAACTTAATGTCATCAACTGCTGAATGAAGTTTTTGTTCTCTGATGATTTGATCTGCATCCTCAAAAATAGAGAACTGGTAGACAGTATTCTGTAGAAGATTAGTCACACTGATGTGCACTCTGCGAATGGGTTCATGCTCATAGTACTTGTGAAACAGGAACATGCAAGTTTGATAAATAACAGATGCATTTGCAGTGGGTTGATCCAATGTGATTTGTCTACCAAAACCTCCACCAGTCCCTTTACTATAACCGATGCCCAAATGAACTGTCTTTGCTATTTTTTTGCCTAAGCGAAGACGTCTGCTGACGTCATCAACCATTTCAAGGATGATCTGGAAAATATCTGGAGCGTAATAATCGTGGAATAGAGTTTGTCCATTTCCATAACTCTTACTTACAGCACGAATATTGATTTTACTCTGTATTTGGCTCATATCAATGCCGTGCGTATGATAGAAGAGTTCTTCACCAAGAATACCGTAAATTTTCTTGAGCGTTTTCACATCGTAGTGTGCAATATCTCCTATTGTGTGCAATCCTAAGCGATTTAGATTGAACTCCATGTTGTGACCAATCCCCCACATTTCACTGAGTGGAGAGACGGGCCATAATTTTGTGGGAATATCAGCATATGTCCATTTAGCGATGAAATCAGGTACCTTTTTGGATTCAATATCAAGCGCAAGCTTTGATATGAGCATATTGGGGCCAATGCCACAGGCCGCAAATAATTTGGTCTCATCATGAATCGTATCCAAAATCATTTTTGCAATTTCGGTATCAGTTTTCTGATAGTAATGCAAATATTCAGTTATATCAAGAAAAGCTTCATCGACGGAATAAATATACAAATCGTCTTCAGAAATGAATTTTAAATAAATCTCAATAATTTTAGTTGAATATTCCAAATAAAGTTCCATTCTAGGCTTTTGAAAAATGATGGGGATGTCTTCTGGAAGTTCATGAATCCGACAGCGACTAGGCATGCCTAATCTTTTTAGGTAAGGTGTAACGGCAAGAACAATGGAACCTTTCCCTCTTGAGGCATCAGCAACCACCAAAGGAGTTTCAAATGGATCCAAACCTAAAAGCGCACACTCGACAGATGCGTAAAAGCTTTTCAAATCGATACATAAGATATTTCGATATAGCTTGTATTGCTCCATGTGCTTACCTCTCTTGTGTCACCATTATATCAACTAATCTCGAAAATAAAAGGGGAAAATGTCATGTTTGTAGATGAAAGTGTTCTCAGAAAATCTTACATTTGTATTCATTTTAAAAAGGCTGAAATATTTAAAAAAAATACAGCCCCAGATAAGCTTGTTTGGGACTGTATTTGTTCGTATTCTTATGTTTTAAGCATTTCAAAAAGCTTGTTTTTTTCTTGATCAGTTAAGCTGCGATATTTACCAACGGGAATATCGAGTTTAATATGCATGATGCGGATGCGTTTTAGGTGAGTGACCTGATAACCAAAATATTCACACATGCGGCGAATTTGTCTGTTCAATCCTTCTGTTAAGATAATTTTAAAACTTTTATCACTTATTTTTTCAACAATACAAGGTTTGGTTATCGTATCTAAGATGGGAACACCTTGAGACATCTTGTCATAAAAATCAGAGGACAATCTGCGGTCAACACGGACCATATATTCCTTTTCGTGATTATTTTCAGCACGTAAGATATCATTAACGATATCGCCATCATTTGTCATTAGGATTAATCCCTCGCTATCCCTATCTAAACGACCGATATGAAAAATTCTAGATGAATAATGGATATAATCAACGATATTATCCTTGATTGTCTGATCCGTTGTTGAAATGATACCAATGGGCTTGTTGAATGCAAGGTAAACCATTTGAACATCGTTCTTAATTCTTTTTCCTGAGACAGTGACAATATCATCTTCTGTAACCTTAGTTCCAATAACAGCAATTTCACCATTGATTGCAACAATGCCTCGCTCTATCAATCGATCCGCTTCACGTCTAGAACAATATCCAGCTTCACTTAAATATTTATTAATTCTGATCTCCATGAGAACTAGTCTGCCTTGTAGCAGACTGGTGCAGGATATGATTTACCATGTTTGTTAACTGTGATACTTTGGATGATAACATCTTCATATGGAGAATCTCGATAATCTTTGGAAACACTTGCAATCTGATCAACAACTTCTATACCGTGAGTCACCCCACCAAAGGCAGCGTAAGAACCATCTAAGTGTTGTGAATTTGCATGCATGATAAAAAATTGACTTGTCTGTGAATTGGGATCATTTGTTCTAGCCATAGAAATGACCCCTCTTGTATGTTCGAGTGGGTTTTGGAATCCATTAATTTTGAATTCACCCTTGATAGCACATATATCTTTTTTGCCAGCACCACCTTGAATCATGAATTCTAGGATGATACGGTGGAATTTCAATCCATCATAGTATTTTTTTTCTACAAGATTTATAAAATTACTAACCGTATTTGGAGCAACCTCATAAAAGAGCTCAAGTTGAATGGTTCCAAAATCTTTGACCACAAGTGTAACCGATGGATTTTCTTGATTTAAATAATGCTGATAATTCATAATTTATTCTCCTGTCAAATTGAAATATGAGTTCGGAATCACGGCATTTTATCTCAATATGTTAAAAGATAGTCATTTATATATTTCCTCAAAGTCATTATATCACTTTCAACAGTGGAAGATATGCAAAATACTATTTTAAGCGGCATAAATAAAGAACATGAAAACTACAGTTTCAAAAGATGATATAATAAAAATAAAAATTAATAAGGAGTTATGATGCAAATAGATCAATTTAAGGACTTATACGAAAGAAATAATATTCCAAGTGAGAAGTTTGATTATGCAGTTCATCTCTTGGAGATGTTTCAAGATATATTAGGCTCTACATCTATCGATTTAACATCTATTGATCAGCTTGACCAATTCATAGAAAGACTACTAAGAAACGACTCTATAAATGTCGATATGATGATTGTTTTCATGCGTTACTTCAGAATGATTAAACGCAACGATTTATTTATACATCTGACAAAGTATACTGGAGGACTAGGCGTCATTGAAAGCATTCTAGAAAGACTTGAAAAGATTGTAGGAAAAGAGAAAAGTGAAATCATCACAAGACAAGTCCAAATACCTTTACTGGGTACTCATCCAAGCGTGATACCCCAATTTACCCAATCATTTATCGATTTACTAGAGGAATCATTAGATCCTGAAATTTTAAAAGAGATATTGGCAGGAAATCACCACCAGATACCAGAAAGTGCTTTTTTAGATGAACATATCTACTATGAAAATGCAGAGACATTAGATCAATATCTGAAGGAATTGCACGATAGAAAGGTTCAGGTTCTGCAAAAACATCTTATTGACGGCACTGTATGGTTTGAGCAAAATATAACTGAAGAAGTTGTTGAATTTGTAAAAAGCAATCAAGAGATATTATCAGCAGTGCGCAAAAATGATCAATTGTATGTCACAAAAATACCTTATGACACAAAAGCTTATCTGAATGCAAAAGATCCAGTAGAAAAAGCATACCATGCATGTCATTGTCCTTTTGCAAAAGAGTCTATTGGTAAAAAAGATATCAAAATTTCAGGTACATGGTGTAATTGTAGTGCGGGATTTGCAAAATTTCCATTTGACATTCTATTTGGTAAGGAGCTTAAAATCAATGTTCTCGAAAATGCCATTAAAGGTGATTTATTATGTCGTTTCTCAATTTCACTCGAAGGTATTGCATATAAAAAATAAAAAGAGCAGTTCGCATGATTTCATGTGAACTACTTGTTTTAATCTCTTCATACACATCAATTCAAAACATCATTTATCCTCTTTATTGAGCTGTTAAATCGAACTGTTCCATAGACACCAACCAAGATCATTATGCTTCCAATATAATGATATATATATAATTGCTCTGATAGTAGTAAAGCACCTGCAGCAATTGCAACTATCGTAGACAGGTTAGCATAGATACTGGTTACATGAGCAGGTAATTTACTTAATGCAAAATTGACTAAAAAGAAACCACCAATAGACCCAATGACCCCCAAATAAAGGATAGGAAGTAACAATTCGATATGATATAGATTAGTTATGTAATCTGTAATCCTCTGTTCATAGGTCAATTGAATCAAGTAGATCAAATTGAAAGTAATAGCACCAGCAAACATCATGAAATAAGTGAGTTCATAGGGTTTGAGAGTTTTTGATGCACTTCGTGAAGCGATGTTAAAGAATGCTGCTGATAAAACTGCGGCAAGCAACAGTGAAAATCCTAAAATCTCTGGCTGCAAGCCACTGCTAGATTTTGATATCTGTATGTAAATAACACCTGATACGCTTAACGAAATAAAGAAAACTTGAATTAATTTGGGTTTTTCCTTTAGAACGATTGAACTGAGAAGTGTCACAAAGATAGGAATCATAGCAATCATCATTCCTGCTTCACCGCTTGATGTTTTTTGTAATCCAAAAGTCTCAAAAAGAAAATATAAGACCGGTTGAAAAATAGCAACAATAAACAAATGCTTGAAATGTGTTTTCGCAAATCTGATATGGATTACCTTAAATCGTCTTAGTATTTCAATGACCAAAAAAGCAATTAAAAAACGATAGGCGATAAGTCCAATGGGTGTTACATAATTCATGGCAACCTTGGAAAACATAAAGGTAAATCCGAAGATGGTTGCAAATACTATCCCTGCTAAATGCACATGCTTGTTCATGGTGATATACCTTTTCTCGATATCGTGTTTTGTGAATGACCTTTTCATCTATATTACCACTAAATTAGACAAATTAAACTTGTTTTTCAAAACTCTTAAAAAAAGCGATGACTCCATTATCTTGAAGTCATCGCTTGTTAATTTCGCTTAAATAATAGGTTAGTTGACGTAAGGTCTCTTTTCTTTTGGTTCTTCAATAACCTTGTCCTTAGGAACTTCTTTATCAATATTCTGTGACTCACCTTTTTGTGCTTCCTTAGCTTTTCCGTCATTAAGTGCCTTTGAATATTCGCGATATTTGCGATATCCACCAAATCCGTCATATCCAAGGTATGTTGCACCGAGTACTGCGATGATTAAAAAGAAAATTCCAACAGTTCCATAATCAAAATCGGCTGAAACAGCGATAACAGCACCCAGCGTCAAGGCTGCAATATGAATCCAGAACTTGGGAATCTCAGTTTTTTCACCAAGGAAAACAACAGAGTTGAAGAAGACCAAGCCTCTTGCATAAAAGAAGAAAACAAGTGAATATTGATAAACACTTCCCCAAATTGCTTCATTAGCAAGGTTGCTACCTTTAGTGACGCCAATATAAATCATGATACCACCAATAAGTGTATCAAAAATGATTTCAATTAAATTAATCGTTCTCAAAACTTCTTTACTTAAGGATTTTAAAAGTGGAACTACTCTGAAGAGTGAGAAGATGACTATAGCTACACCTGTGATTGTATAAACAACCTCATCAGCAAAAACCATGTAGATACCTACACCTAGTAATATGGCTGCTAACATCCATTTAAGCACCCATCCATAACCATATTTCATTTTATTCATATTCTCTCCTCCATTCTAGGGATTCTACTTGCATTATATAGCAATATTTATGATTATGCAATATAACTCACAAACTCTATTGAATCTTTTTTTGTAATATTCATCAATATCTACTCCTTGTGACTAGTTTATTAATTTTTCCAATTACTATCTTTGCATTAAGTAAAGAAAAGTGTTATTATATTCATAGAAAATAGGGGTGTTCTATATGTATCAATTAGTTAAACCGACAATATTTTATAAGAAGAAATATTTGGATTATATGAAGGAATGGAATTCTGAAACAATTACGCCAGTTATTTCTGATCTTAGGGGTAGAAGATTTGAAACTCTATTAAAGGAATTATATGAATTTGAACACGAGACTCGCTTACCTAAAGGATATTTTCCTGATTCGAGTTATTTATTTGTTGATGGCAAAGATGACATTATTGGGTTTGTCAATATCAGACATTACTTAAATGACACCTTATTGAATGCAAGAGGTAATATTTCTTACGGCTTAAGGCCAACACATAGAACAGATGAAATAGCGCAAATAGTTCTTAAGCTTTCACTGGAGGAAGCAAAGGATATCGGGATTAAGCGTGTTAAAGTAATAAGTAAAAAAATAGATATTGCGATGTCTGAATTCATTAAAGGACTTGGAGGAACATTTGACAGCGATGACTATAATGAGATTGATAGATATCATATTCAGAGGTACTGGATAAACTTAGGATGAGAAACTCTCATTCTTTTTTTTGTTATTCCGTTTTTGTTGTTAAAATTGCTCACTATGAAGATAAACACCATAAAACTACCAAAGATCAAAAACAAAAGCGACATTGAATATTCAGCAAGCAATCCAATCAGAGGTGCAAAAATGGCAATCAAGATGGATGTCATTTGAGATTCAACGCTTAAGACGCTTGCTCTCATATCGGGATGAGTAACATCTCCCATACGTTCAACCATCATTGGACGTCTAATATTCATCAAGACATATAGTAGTGCGAATATGAAAAAGACAGCAAAAATGGAATGAAGAAGAAAACTGAGCAAAATAATAGTAAGCCCTGAAAAAAGCCACATATATTTGATTAGTGTTTGAGCATCTCCGAATGATTTGAAGCGATAAGAATTTTTACTGGCAACAGCACTCAATAAATAAATAACTGCATAAATAACCCCAATATAAACCCTTGTGTTGTCATCTGCCGATAAAGAACTAAATATCACGAATGTCACAGTTATCGATACGAGAATAGGTTGGATATAATCCTTAATACTTTTGAATGCTGCCTGATAGGATGCAGAATTGAAAATTGCATTTCTAACTTTTGATTTTGAAAATGTATACTTGATGCTTTCAATGTTATATTTAATGAAAGATTTCATTGTAAAGGACGTATCTTTTCTATCGTTAAGATACTCTGGATAAGATATTACAAGGAGCAAATCAAAAATATAAGGGATAATTGCGATTAAAAATAGATATTTAATCTCGAGTAACCAAAGAACTAAAATGATAGAAACTAGACTTGCTATCATGGAACCGATTTCTGAATATGATCTTGTCAATCCATAAATTTTTGTCTTTGAATCACTGATTTCATGTTTATCTATATATGCCATAATCATCGATTTGTGAGTTCCTGATCTAAAGGCTTCCCCTAATGCAAAGAAGGACATTGCTGCAGCAAACATCCAAAAGGAATCTGCAATGAAAAAAATGAAAAATGAAAATATGTAAAACAGGAAACAGATGACTAATTCGGTTTTCTTTCCATAGCGATCTGCAATAACGCCAGATGGAATTTCAAAGATATAGATGATGATTTCACGTATCGAAAACAAGAGTCCAACATAAAATAAATTTAAACCTGACAATAAAAAATAAATAATCATGTAAGGTTCAAAGAATCTCAAATTTTTAAGTAAACCATATAGTCCAAATTTAAATATCTGGGTACGATGTGCTTGCATCTTTTGCATATAATATCTCCATTAACATTTGATGATATCTCTATTATAGCACTGATAATTTTAAAGAGATAAGCATCCTAATACTTAAATCCACCAATTTTTCATCCAAATTGGTGTTTGTTTTCTTAAACAGGTTGTGCCCATATAAATTCGTAAGGAGAAAGCTCAAGCAGCGGCTCATCAAGGTGAAGATTTCTACCTTCAATTAGATCAATATAAGTCGTTGATGACAGATTTTGTCTCAACATATCCGTTTTAATCAATTGTGTATTTTCACTAAAATTGAATAATGAAATATATGACAGGTCTTGATGCTTACGCACCAAACAAAAAATACTCATATTGCCTATATTTAGAGTAAACTGAATAGTCCTGCCATCTAAAAAAGGCAGCATTTTTCTAATACGAATCAGTTTTTTTAACGACTGATAGACTTCAAATTCTGGTGTTCCATCTATATCTTTATTCTTGGAACGTTTCCAATCAAAGAATGGTCTATGCACCCATCTACCCTCGTTCATCTTTGCAGGATCCTTAAGATAGGTTTGATCATTGATTGTCGCGATTTCATCACCAGAGTATATTAAAGGGAATCCGCGATAAAAGAGAATCAGAGCATGTGCTAAATTGATGCGCTTAATTGCCAATTCCTGTAGATAAGAATCATGATTCTTTATCGCTTTTTCTAGACCCAACAAGCTAGCCAGGGTACCATTGATGCGTGCATCATGATTGAGATGGTTATATTGGTAGCGCTCACCAGTTGAAAAAGTACCTGGAAAATCATTGCCGTAAAACCTGATTAAAAATTGTTTATGCTGATAAGGATCCATACCGTATAAAGTAATTGCATGTTCATTAAAACCCCAGCCAATATCGTCATGGCATCTTACATAATTCATCCATGTACTTTTCTTGGGAATTTGATGGAGATTTGTATCAGTCTGTAACAAACGTACATCTCTAGTGGCAAATGAATTTAAAACATTAACCATCAAGTTTGCATTGTACATGATTTCACACTCTGTATCTTGATCGTTTCCAAAATATTTGACAATCTCAACAGGTTCAACGATTGCTTCGCCTAATAAAGCTACTGAAGGACATACTTCATCTTTGATGAGGTGAAGCATCTTGAGTAAATTATGGATAGGCTTAAGGTTTCTACAGGATGTCCCAATTTCCTTCCACATGAAAGGAATGGCATCAAGCCGTATCATATTAACACCTAAATTTGCCAAATAGAGCATATGATCAGCCATACCATTGAAAACTCTCGGGTTCTTAAAATTCAAATCCCATTGAAAATCACTAAAAGAAGTGAAAACATATTTTTTGATTTCAGGATAATAAGTGAAATTTCCAGGACATTTATCAGGCAAAACTTCAGGAACCGTACGATTATATTGATTTGGAATTTCCTCCGTATCAAACATAATAAACATCTCCTGCATGTCTTTTTGATTGTTTAATGCCTTTTTAGCCCACTCGTGTTCTTTGGCTACATGATTGATTACATAGTCGATACAAATATAAATCTGGTGTTCTCTAAGGACATCGAGCATATGAGTAAAATCATCCATGGAACCTAATCTTGAATCGATTTGTCTATAGTCTTCAACTGCATAGCCACCATCGTTTTCCCCATCTCTGGGTTTTAGTAGGGGCATCAAATGAATAAAATTAATTCCAAGATCTTTGAAATAATCTATTTTTTGTGTCAATTTTTTAATATTTCCAGCAAAAAGATCTATATAAAGTGTTATGCCAATCACATTTTGATGAAAATACCATTCTGTATGACGATCAAACTTCTTTAAATCGTCTTTTCTAAAGGTTCTTGCATTTTCTAAAATCGATACGAGATGCTTAAAACTATGTTTTGTATCAGTTGAATGGCCATAGATATCAAAATAAAGTTCTTCTAGTAAGTTCATTCTATTCATGTGTTCACCGTTTACCACTCTCATATAGAGATTTTATCACGATTATACATGAGATGTTTAAGGAAGTAAATGTGATGTGTGCACATAAAAAAATGACACATGAATCGTCATGTGCCATTGAACTGTCATAAACCCAGCTGGTATTTAATTTTAAACTTTAAATCATTTGGCACTTGTTCAAGCGTTCGAAGGATGAGTTCCCGATGTTTGACTCCATGAAGCATAAAATGTTTTTCTAGAGTTTTAACCTTATCCTCATCATTTCGTTTCATCAAGCGATAAAGTACGTACCAATCTTCTAAAGATGTATAAAAAATATCAATATTGGCAATATGATCAACATCAGTAATACTCGATTGATCAAAAATATAAGTATAAACTTGATTATTATATTTGATTTTGAAATCGCACATTAAATCAACTTTAATCTGACGAATCTCATATTGATAAAAATACGATGTAAGATATAAAGATGAGGGGGGAGTAGAAATTTTATTGCCTAAAGAAGAAAGAATTTGGTCTGCCTTTTCAATATCATTTTGCATCACCAAAATATCAATATCATTGACTTGATCAATAATCCCATATTTTTTCAATACATTAGAACCACCGAGTGCCCAAATGATTTTTTCCTTATTAAGTTGTTGTGCAATTAAGTGAAGTGTAAATAACATTTTAGATCTCCTTTGACATATTTAGGCTATAGATTCCATAGCCCATTTTTTTATAGAGTGCAATTGCATTCGAATTATGCTCAAATACACGAAGTCCCAACCTTTTAATACCATTCTTTTTTGCTTCAGCTTCAATGAGTTCCATTGTTTTCGTTCCATAACCCATACTTCTAAAAGCTTCACTAATTGAAAAATCATAAATAAATCCTTCTCCATTTGGACGAAGACCGTACCAAATCATACCGATAATCGCATCTGTACTATTGATAACATGAAATAAGAATTGTCCTTTAGTTTTGATACCATCAGCCAGCAAATAACTATATGATTCTTGAGCCTGTTTCAAGGAATCTTCTTCAGCACAACTTCCTGATTTAGTAAGTTCAGCAGCATACTCGTGAACTGCGGTTTTCATATAATGCTCAAATTCATATGCATTCATGGGTCTTAAATGGCACATAATGAACCTCCTATTATTTATACATATATTATACCACTCGTTTACAATAAATGAAGATACATGTTAATATATACTATAGTACTCAAAAAAAGAAGAGGTGATATCCTTGAGTGAAACCGAACTCTATGAACCCATTAAAAAACTATTGGAATTTCAAGGTTATGTGGTTAGAGGAGAAGTAGGAGTGATTGATATCTTTGCCATGAAGGGAGAAACTTCAATAGCAGTCGAACTTAAAAACCACATTACATTGAAGTTAGTATACCAAGCTATCGATCGACAAAAAATTGCAGATTATGTCTATATTGCAATTCCTAAATCTGCACAAAAGAGTCATCAAAGTAGTTATCGTTCTTTTATGTTATTGTTACGCCGCTTATCTATTGGACTAATGATTGTTGAAAAAGATCAAGCACAAGTTATTTTGGATGCAAAAGATTACGATATGACAGTAAACAAAAAGAGAAACAAGCAAAAGAAACTGAGAATCATCAATGAGTTTAGTCATCTGGAGAGCCAAATGAATTTAGGAGGTAGTCGTGGGAAAAAGATGACCGTTTATAGAGAAAAAGCAATTAAAATTGCCAATGCCATAGAAAAGTATGGTACTTTATCTCCAAAAAGCATCAAAGAAATGACATTAGTAATCGAAACAGCATCGATACTTCAAAAAAATTACTATGGGTGGTTTACGCATATCAGCCGAGGACAATATGGATTATCTGAATCTGGTTTGAAAGAGATAAGAAAGTATAATTCAAATCTTTAGGAATAAATTAAAAACAAGTTCAACAAGTCTGAACTTGTTTTTAATTTTTAGTGTTTTGAATTGACGAAAACATCATTAAATTGTTTTGATACTCTAATAAAAGTAGTACATTTTGCAAGTTGTTTCAAGGTGGGAGCACCAACATAAGTACACGTTGAACGAATGCCACCTAAGATATCCTTAATTGTATCATTTACAGGTCCCTTAAAGGGAATGCGAACTGTTCTTCCTTCAGAACTTCTATATTCAGCAACCTCTCCATGATGTTTAATCATCGCGGTATCAGAGCTCATTCCATAAAATTCTACAAATTGCTTAATTTCTAAGATAGAAGCATTAGTTTCAGGATTTCTTTTTAATGTGTCATGATACTCAGTTATGACAGTGCCACCACCCTCATTGTGTCCAGCAAACATGCCACCCAACATTACGAAATCAGCACCAGCTCCAAAAGCTTTTGCAACATCACCTGGACATGTGCATCCACCATCACTGATGATGTGAGCACCTAATCCGTGTGCTGCATCAGCACACTCAATAATTGCACTCAATTGAGGATAGCCTACTCCGGTTTGTGTACGAGTTGTACATACGCTACCTGGTCCAATACCAACCTTAACTATATCGGCACCTCTTAAAATGAGTTCTTGAGTCATATCAGCAGTCACAACATTGCCTGCAATAATCGTGTGTTTGGGATATAAGGCACGAACTTTAGAAACGAAAGTACCAAAACTCTCTGAGTATCCATTGGCTACATCAATACATACAAACTTGATTTCAGGGGTAGAATCAATGATTGATTTTAACTTGATCAAATCACGAAAACTTGTTCCTGTGCTGATAGCAAAATATTCGGGATTTAACTTTGGTAGATTACTGTGATAGTCATCGACTTGATAGTCTTTAACCAGACAGGTAAAAAGATTTGATTTTTGTAATTCAAAAGCCATCGAAAATGTACCGACACCATCCATATTTGCCGCCATAATAGGGATGCCTAACCAAGATTGACCACTATGCTTGAAATGATACTCTCGATTAAGTTCCACGTCTTTGCGACTTACAAGTGTAGACCTTTTAGGTCTAAGCAGTACATCACTAAAATCTAATTTATCATCTGACTCTATACGCATATAAATACCTCCACTCTTTATTCTACTTTGTTATTATATGATAATTATGATCATTTTGAACATTATTTTCTTAAAAATATAATATTTTTTCTTAAAATTATAGATGTTCTATCATCTGCATAATTATTTATAGTTACTATGATAATTGATTCACACATATGATATCCTAAAAATCAAATCATATTGAGTATTTTCAATTTTGCAGTATAATTAGAGAAAGCGATTTTTCACAAGGAGAATAATTATATGATTAAAGGTATAGCACATTTAGCATTTCAAGTTTCAGATATGGAAAAGTCAATAGAGTTTTATGAATCAGCATTTGGCTTTAAGAAGAAATTCGCGCTTTATGACCAAAATAATCATCCATGGATTATCTATATTGAGGTTGCAAAGGATCAATTTATAGAACTATTTTATGCACATGAGAAGCTTGCGAAAAGACCGAATATAACAGGATATCAGCATCTTTGTATTGAAGTGACAGATATCCATCAACTAGCAAATGATTTGGTTCGTAAAGGATTTACCTTGGATCAGCCAGTCATCATGGGGCTTGATAACAACTACCAATGCTGGATACATGATCCAGACGGAAATCCTATTGAACTAATGGAGTATGGAATTGGTGCTTTGCAATTACAAGATTGAATGCTTTTTTTGATTACAAATATGTGAAATCATCGATATTTAACGCACAAATATATTATTTTATCGTAAGCATTTAAAAATAGATGGATATTACTTGACTATTAATCAATAGAGTATATTCTAGAAATATCAATGAAGAAAGAAGCAGAACTTATGAAAAATTTTATATTACTTATCGCGTTTATTATAGCACTCGGACTCAGTTTGGTTTATGAACCTTTTACGGATACAATTGATGTGGTTGCAGGTGCAACCAATACAACCTATAATACAAATATTGATGTAATTACTGGAGCAACGGCACTTAATGGAGATCAGTATGATGATGACGATGATTCGGAATTTGATGATGATTAGGAGAAAGTTATGACAATATTACTGATACTAACAGCCGTTTGGATTATATTCAATTATTTTTTTTACAAGCTAATCCACCAATACAAAATTTATCTATTCGTACTTGCTGGTATTATAGGTGCGATTTCACTCACGCAAGAGATTAACATCATTAATCTCGGATATGTTGGACTCTCTTTTTTCTTAGCTGTCATGTTTACTGGCGTAGCAGACAAAGGAAATGTGAAAAAAAGCCTAATTGCAACGCGTGCTGAAATGTCAATATTAGGAACAATATTTATCTCTGTGCATGGTTTAAAATTCATTGGATTCGCATTGGATTATGATTTCATATTATCAGCACCATTATATTTCTATATTGGTGTGATTTCATTGGCGCTTGCGATTCCTCTTTTTACAACATCTTTTATTATAATTAGGAAAAAGATGAATGGAAAAAATTGGAAAAAACTTCATAAATTATCCTATGTGTTTTACCTTTTTGTTGGGCTTCATCTGATCTTGATTCAAAACGATAGAATGTATTTTTATATCGGCATTTTTGGGCTGTATTTTGTTTTAAAAATCTGGACTGTTTTAGAACAAAAATTCAGGAAAAATCCTGTGAAAAAAGCCGTTTCTACATCATAAATACTAAAAACAAACACTGCAAAACATCGAGTGATGAATACAGTGTTTTTCATTATATGTAATCATAGATATGTAAAATAATTATGTGAAATAAACAATATCACTTTGGATTTCAAACTAATTTTGATATAATAAGTTAATTCTTATTGGGATCTTCACACTTATCAAACAATTATGGATTAAGGATGGATTACAATGTCAGAAAAAAAATCAATATTACCCCAAATTATTCAAGGTGGCATGGGTGTTGGAATTTCCAGTTGGAAACTCGCACGAACTGTTGCAATGTATGGTCAGATGGGTGTTGTTTCAGGAACTGCACTCGCCTTCACGCTTGCTAGACGGCTAATGGATGGTGACCCAGAGGGACACTTGATCAATGCTCTTGATCATTTTCCATTTCATAAAATAGCAAATCGGATTAAAGAGAAGTATTTGTCTTTAGTTGAAAGTGATAAAAAGAATCGTTATCGCAACCTTCCAATGCCTTCACTTAACCAAAGTAGAGATTTGACTGAACTCACTGTAGTAGCGAATTTTGCAGAAGTTTTTATGGCAAAAAACGGACATAAAGGGTTGGTAGGAATTAATTTTCTTGAAAAAATTCAAATTCCAACACTTCCTTCTATTTATGGAGCGTTACTAGCAGGTGTTGATTACATTTTAATGGGTGCAGGAATACCTGCACGTATGCCTTTAACAGTTACTGAACTATCACTTAATCACGATATCAGTTTACCAATAAAAATTACTGAGGACGCCTCTGAAGAGCCAACGTTTTCATATTTTTCACCAAAAGCATTTGCAGATGGCGAAGATTTACCGAATCTATCTCGACCACAATTCTTAGCGATTGTAAGCTCGGTAACATTAGCAACTCATTTACATCGTTCATCCTATGGTTCTCCTGATGGATTTGTAGTAGAGGCTCCAATTGCTGGTGGGCATAATGCACCTCCACGAGGAAAAACACTTTATAATGAACAAGGTGAACCAATCTATGGCGACAGAGACATCGTTGATATTTCTTCAATAGCGAAAATAGGCTTGCCATTTTGGCTTGCTGGAGGATACGGAAGTAAAGAGCAACTTGAATTTGCCTTGGCACAGGGAGCATCAGGCGTACAAGTAGGCACAGCCTTTGCCTTATGCGAAGAATCTGGGTTTGAATCATCTCTTAAGGACCGCATCTTAAAAGCGATTGGTCTTGGCAAAGCGCATGTCAAAACAGATCCTTTAGCCTCACCTACAGGATTTCCTTTTAAGGTTGTTGAATTAGAAGGAACCATTGGTGAAAATGAAACCGGCGAAAAGAGAAAAAGGATATGTGATCTCGGATATTTAAGGGAAACTTATCGAAAAAAAGATGGAACAATAGGATATCGATGTCCTTCGGAACATGAAGCTGATTTTGTAGCAAAAGGTGGTAAAATTGAGGACACAATTGGGAGAAGATGCTTATGCAATGGTTTAGCATCTAGCATGGGAATCGGACAAAAAAGACAGGATGGATCAGAAGAATTACCTTTGATAACTGCTGGAGATGATTTAAAATATGTTCTAAGATTTTTAAAGCCAGGAAAAAATAATTATCATGCGGTTGACGTTTTATCAAGTCTTTTGGGTAAATCACCAAGCTTAATAACATAAAATGAAATAGGAACGGTCCATTGGATTGTTCCTTTTTTAGCAGTAAGATTGTGAAACAAATGATTATTTTGATAAATTGATCTTAGATATCCATTGCAAGGCAATTTCCGTATTTTTTTCAATATCTTTTTTTACACTGACAAAGCCTTGAGTACCACAAAAAGTATTGTTTTTTTCAATAACCTTTTGTGCAATTTTCTCAACCTTTCCAGGACCGCCATCATGTGTATAAAAGAAGTATATGTGTTGATTATTCAAGTAATCACCTTCAAGCAAGCTTTTGATAGGAGGAGTATATGTCCACACCCAAATAGGTGATCCGATAAAAATATAATCATATTGCGATAAATCCATATTCAGATCCATAAGCTGAGGTTTTTTTTTCATAAAAACCTGAGCACCTCCCAAAATATATTTGCTAAATCCAGTTGAATCAAATTCCTTTACTGGTTTTAGTTTGAGTAAGTCACCTTGGGTTTCTTTTGCAATGATTTGAGCGATGAGCTCAGTATTTCCTTCGAACGAATAATAAATGACGAGTACTTTTGACAATTTGGAACCTCCTATAAATGCGATTTCGATACAGTTATTATTAGCATCACAATCACAATTTCATCTATAAGTCTTCTATACATAGTTTATCATATGTTTTTCAAATGATTGTTTTCTAAGTCAAAATCACCAGATTTTGTAGCATTAGTGTAGTATTAAATTTTTAATTGGTTCAATCCAGCAATTCATAGATGCTGCGGTTTAAATGATAGGAATTTTTTTTAAGGTTATAATCATCTGTCAATAATACTTTAGTATGCGATAAAATATTGAAGAACCAAATTGATTTGGCAGACTAAAAAAGAAAAACTGCAACGGGATATAGAGTTTGAATATCACATTGAATAATATTGGTGCACACACATTTCGATAATGTAGTATAATAATAATACGTAGTTTTTCATAAAAAAATTTGAATATAGGAATTTGTGGAGGATATAAATGAATAGTCGAATTATACTGGATGTGCATGAAAGACCTAAGAGCATAATGGCTTGGGTTTTTATGAGTTTACAGCATGTTTTTGCTATGTTTGGAGCAACTGTCTTAGTTCCAATCCTAACCGGATTACCAGTGGGTGTAACATTAATTGCAAGCGGTATTGGAACATTAATCTATATTTTCTTTACCAAAGCAAAATCACCGGTATTCTTAGGTAGTAGTTTTGCTTTTATCTTAGCGATTAAAGCAGTTACTGTTACAAATCTTGATGGATCAAAGGATTTTAGTGCAGCATATTTTGGTTTAATGGCAGTTGGACTCATCTATGTTATCGTAGGACTTATTATTAAGTATGTTGGTAGTGATTGGATCAAAAAATTATTACCACCAGTTGTTGTTGGACCGATGATTATGATTATTGGTTTAGTTTTAGCACCTGTCGCTATTCAAAGTGCAGGTTTGAACGGTTCTTCGGGATTTGAAGCTCCAGTCATTGCATTGATTACGTTTGTTACCGTAATTATCATTAGTATATATACAAAGGGCTTACTAAAAATTATTCCTTTCTTGGTTGCTATCGTTATCGGCTATATTGCTTCCTTATTCTTAGGTGTCGTCAATTTTTCAACTGTATTTTCCGGAGTTTCTTTTTTCATAGCACCCGATTTTTATTTTTTGGGAACATATGGTTTGAATTTGAGTGCTGTATTAATGTTCACACCGATTGCATTTGTGACCATTGCTGAGCACATTGGAAATCATACGGTACTAGGTCAAGTTATTGGTAGAGATTTAATCAAAGACCCTGGATTAGATAATACCTTATTGGGCGATGGAATTGCAACGTTTGTCAGTGCAGCGATAGGTGGACCTGCAAACACGACATATGGAGAAAATACAGGAGTTGTGGCAATGACTAAAGTAGCAAGTGTCTATGTTACTGGACTGGCTGCAGTTTTTGCAATTATTCTCGGATTTTTCGGATATATCCAAGCCTTTATTTTAAGCATTCCCGATGGTGTTTTAGGTGGAATGACTATTGTTCTATATGGATTGATTGCAGCCAATGGTGTCAAAGTTTTAGTTGAAGATAAGGTGAATCTAACAAATATGAAAAACTTGATTATTGTTGGAGCAATGTTAGTTATAGGCTTAGGTGGGGCATCCATCCAACTGAATAGCAGTGTATCGTTAAGCGGGATGAGTTTAGCTGCACTGGTAGGAATTATACTTAACTTGATTTTAATGCCTCAAAAACAGGATAAAGAAGACACGAATGTGATAGTTTAAGACATAGATCTATAGACTATTGATGGATTTACCAACAGTAATATATAGTTTAACTAGATTGAAGAATTTAGTATTGAGATCAACGCTTTTTTAAAGCATAGACAAAAGAGACCCATAATTCATCATGGACCTCTTTTTTTTCTGACGTTTGGTGCAAATAGTTGATAACATTACGATTTCACAGTAGAACAAAGCTGTGAATTGGCAGTTTTAAAATTAGTAATTTATTTTTATTTAATAAACGACATTAGATGGCTATAACGTGCTGATAAGTGATTACCCTATCAACTAATTGCACCAAACGTCAGCTTTTTTTTAACCACCACCAACAAAATTGGTGAAAACGATCTCATCACCATCATCAATTTCCTCTGAAAAACGACTTAAATGCATGACTTTTTTGCGGTTGATAAATAGAACTGCATCTTTGAATTCCTTTGTGGTAATCTGTGGATGTGTTTGTCTAATCTCATCGATGATTTGTTCAATTGTTCCTGGATTTACCTCGACTTGAGCAACATTATGATTGCTTCTAATTAGGTTGAAAAATTTGACTGTAACCATAAAAATCACCCCTTGAGATTTTTTTTATCGAAAACTATCTGATAGTCATGGTTCAATAAATCGATCATCATGATCTGATTGATGAGTGTGTGACTGTCTCCAATCACAAATTTAACAAACTCACCAATCATCATATTTGCAACGATAGCAGGTGTAAATGTAGGACTCTTTAGCGTCTTTTCTATACCGTGATGATTCTTTCCATAAAGCTCAGATAATAGGTTCGACCCAGGCATAATAAAGCCAAGTTGTCCATACCAACCCCCTATAGCACCATGCAATAGTGGTTTATTGAGTGCTACCCCTAGTTTTTCTAGGTAGCACTTAACAAAAATATCATCAACTCCATCAATGATTATATCAATATCGCGAAAAACTTCTATATCAATTGTCTCAATTTTTTGCGTGTATATAGTAATCTTCACATTGGGATTTATTTCAAGAAGAGCTTGCTTAATAACAGCAGTTTTATTCAAATTGAGATTCAGGTGATTAGAAAAAAGTTGTCTATTGAGATTGGATAATTGAAAGATATCAAAGTCGACTAAAATTAATGATTCAACACCCAAACGAACCAAACCATGTGCTATATACCCACCAAGTCCACCCAATCCGACTAAAAGGATATGACTCTTTTTGATTTGGTTATAATCTTTAATGGACAATATTCCTAAGTTATCCTGAAATTGGTTCATAAGACACTCCTAGCACAATTATTTCTAAATTTTTAATATCTTGACAGATGACTTTCCTAACTCCATTTTATCATATAAATGAAAAGTCTTACGCTCATATCTGTGAAATTACCCTAAAAGTCCAATGACAAACAATATGTAATCTAACACATCAATATGTAATACTCTTCCATATAATTTAGTATTATTCATTTTAGCACTTGATTTTGTTGCGAAAAACGCTTATAATAAAGGAAAACACACATTTATATGAAAGAATATTACTTATCACAGCGAAGAGGTATAACTTATGGTAAGAAATAAAGACATTGCAATCAGAGCTGGCGTTTCTGTTGCTACTGTTTCGAGAGTGATGAATCAAAGCGGTTATGTCAAGGATGAAACACAGGATTTGGTTCTAAAAGCTTTCAATGAACTGGCAAATGAAGATAAGATGCTAGGCTTGTCTATATCAAATAGAAAGACAAATATGATTGGAGTAATTATCCCCGACATATCTAATCCCTTTTTTGGCGAAGTCATTAAAGGAATATCTAAAATAGCTGATAAATTCTCTGCTAGTTTGCTAGTATGCAACACAGAAGAGCAAATAGAAAAAGAAATAAAATATCTAGATTTATTTAAAACAAATAACATTATGGGATTAATCATAACTCCAAAAACTGACCAGCTGGGATATAATTCAAAATACTTATATCAATTGGAAGGCTTAGGAGTACCCATTGTATTACTAGATCGTGGAATCAATCTCTCTCATTTCAACTCAGTATTTGTGAATAATACTTTAGGTTCATTTGATGCTGTAAATGCTTTTATAAATGAAGGGCATCGAAATATTGCGATTATTTCAGGACCTATGTCATCTAAACCAGGGCGCGAGAGATTTTATGGTTATGAAAACGCATTGCGAAGTAATCAAATTACCGTTAATAAAGAGTATGTTTTCTATGGTGATTTCAAGCTTAAAAGCGGATATGAAATAACAAAAAAAATTTTGCAGCTTAAAAATAGACCTACTGCAATATTTGCTGCGAATAATATGATGGCACAAGGATGCGTAAAGGCACTTGTTGAAAATGGTTTATCTATTCCTAATGATATGGCATTTATAAGTTTTGATGATGTTGATATGTTTGAGATCATGAATTTAAATATTTCCACAGTCTCAAGACCAACAGAACTAATGGGTGAAGTTGCTGCAGAAATGTTGTTTGATCTCATTGAAAACAAACAAGTAAAGCATAAATCTATCAAGGAAGTTTTACTAGAAACAAAGCTTGTTTTAAGAGGTTCTGAAAAACTTGTTATAAAATAAGGAGCTATTAGAATAATGGATAAAAAAGATATTGAACAAATTGTGAGAAGAGAGCTTGTTAAAAGCGTACTGCAAACACAAAAGTTTCTTATTGTTGGAAACTGGAAAATGAACAAGACGAAACATGAAGTTATTGCATTTTTAGATGATATAGCAAATTATGATTTTGGTGAAAAAAATACCGTTGTTATTGCACCGCCAAGTCCTTACTTATATTTATTTGAGGATAAATTACGATACAGCAAAGTTCTTTACGGTGTTCAAAATCTCTTTCCTAAAGAAAATGGTGCTTTTACAGGTGAAATCTCATATTCAATGGCACGAGATTTCGGCAGCAAATATGCAATTGTTGGCCATTCTGAAAGAAGAAAGATATTCATGGAATGTGATGAATTTATTTCAAAAAAGGTAAGATCATGTGTTCAAAATCAAATTAATCCCATCATATGTGTCGGTGAAGATCTTAATCAACGAAAAACAGATGATTACAAACAATTTTTGAGCGATCAAATTAAAAGAGGACTATCTCGAATCGAGAAAAGCGAACTTTCGAATGTGATTATTGCTTATGAGCCAATTTGGGCAATTGGTACGGGTGAAACTGCAACTCCAGATCAGGTTGAAGAAACTCATATGTTCATCAAAGAATTCTTAATAAATGAATATGGAAGTGACATGGGAGAAGCAATTCCTATATTATACGGTGGCAGTGTTAATCCATCCAATATAAAAGAGCTTGCCCTTGCTCAAAGTGTTTCAGGATTTTTAATTGGGGGAGCAAGTCTAAATGCTCAATCATTTATAGAAATTAATGACATCTTAAATGGCAAATAAGTATTTCACTATTAAACTAAGGAGGGATCGGGAAAATGGAAATCAATAATTTTGAAAAACTAGTGAAGATAGTTACTGAGAACATAATTGGGAAAATATCTATTGACGCTGATCCTATCATCAATGAAAAATCATGTTTAATCTTAATTCCCAACATAGGTCTCGGATTTAAGGATTATTTCACATATATTAGGAGTAATTATCCTGAATATGACTTATATCTAGCATCAAATGAAGAATCTTTTAACATTCATTATATTGAAAAAAGCAAAAACATTCATTTTGTAAAATATGACATTAAACATAGTGGTTTTGTGAACTTGCTTGATGCAGTTGAAACAATCATTATTCTTGGAATGAAGGTCAATCAGATGAAAGCTTTGATAGAAACTGATGACTTAGAAGATGTGAATCACATTATTTTAAGTAGTCTAATGGCCAGTAAATCCATCAATATCATGATTAATGCCAATGAACTCATATTCAATAAATTAGCAAGTATCTTTGGTGACATCAGAAATATGGGAATGTATGTAACAAACATTCAACAAAGTCATGTTCCTAAGTTGGATAAGGCTGAATTGATTACCGAGAGTTATGTTATGAATTTAAAAGGAAGTGGACTAAAAACCCTAGTTCTTGATAAAAAACAATTGATTACTCCACTTGCTAAAGATAAACTACGTGAATTGAAGATTAAAATTGAATATAATGAGGAGGTTAAATTATGAGTACAAATGACTTAATTAAAAAACTTACAGCTGAAATGGAGCAAAAATATGGAAATAATACGACTAATATTACATCAAGTCCAAAACCTAGTCTAGGATATGTTGGTGTATTTGAAAAGGTCGAAGATGCAATCTTGGCAGCGAAATTATCACAGAAACAATTAATGAGTCTAAGCATGAAAAAGCGTAATGAAATCATCGCAGCTATGCGTAAAGCTAGCCTTGATAATGCTGAAAAGTTAGCAGTGATGGCACAAGAAGAAACGGGATTTGGAAGAGTTGCGGATAAAATAGTAAAAAATATCTTAGCAGCTGAAAAAACACCGGGTACTGAAGATTTACATGCGAGCACATTTACAGGCGATGACGGGATGACATTAGTTGAACTAGCTCCTTTTGGAGTCATCGGATCAATTACCCCATCAACAAATCCTACCTCAACGATTATCAACAATAGTATAAGTATGATTGCTGCAGGAAACGGCGTTGTATTTAATCCTCATCCAAGTGCCAAGAAAGTTACATCAGAAACTATATCCATATTGAACAAGGCAATCTTAAGTGCAGGTGGGCCAAAAGAATTACTGACCGCCCCATTGAATCCAACAATGGAAACAAGTAAAGTAATTATGACACATAAAGACATTAGAATTTTAGTAGTTACTGGTGGCGAAGCCGTCGTAGAGGTGGCAATGAAAAGTGGTAAAAAGGTAATTGCTGCAGGACCTGGAAATCCTCCGGTAATCGTTGATGAAACTGCAAACATAAAAAAGGCTGCCAATGACATTATTAGAGGCGCAAGCTTTGATAACAATATCCTATGTATAGCTGAAAAAGAAGTGTTTGTAATAAATAGTGTATTTAGTGAGCTTAGAAACGAAATGCTCAGAAATGGAGCTTATGAACTAAAGCCTCACGAAATAGATATTGTAACAAAAGAAGTATTTATTACAGGTAATAAGGGTGAGACTGTTGTTAATAGGAAGTATGTTGGTAAAGATGCAGCAGAGATCCTAAAAGCATGTAATATTCATGCGAATCAAGACATCAAATTGATTATTGCTGAAGTTTTAGACAATCATCCATTTGTCACAGTTGAGATGTTAATGCCTGTTCTTGCTCTAGTTAGAGTTTACTCAATTGATGAAGCAATAGAAAAAGCAGTGATTGCAGAAAATGGAAATCGTCATACAGCGATTATGCATTCAGAAAGTGTAACCAATCTAACAAAAGCAGCACGTGCTTTAGACACATCAGTTTTTGTTAAAAATGCACCATCATTTGCTGGACTTGGAATTGAAGGGGAAGGATTTACTACCCTAACAATTGCAACACCAACTGGAGAAGGGTTAACTTCTGCTAAAAGCTTTACTAGAATTAGAAGATGTACATTATCAGGAGGATTTAGAATCATCTAATCCCCTATAACACAACTAGGAGTGAGTGAAATGTCTTTAAACTACATAGATAGAATCAAAGATGCAGGCATAGTAGGAGCTGGTGGAGCTGGATTTCCTACGCATGTTAAATTAGATTGCAAATCAGAACTTGTCATTATTAATGGTGCTGAATGTGAGCCATTATTAAGAGTCGATCAACAATTGATGGAGTTTTCTAGCCAAGATGTTGTTGACGGTTTAAAAATAGCTATGGTTCAAACTGGAGCGCTTAAAGGCGTTATCTGTCTTAAGGGAAAATATAAAAATGCAATTACTAATCTCGAAGAGATTGTTAAAAATGAAAGTTCAATTGAAATAAAGATCATTAAAGATTACTATCCTGCCGGAGATGAACAACAACTTGTTTATGAAGTCACAAAAAAAGTTGTTCCACTTATGGGTATTCCCATTGATGTCGGTGTAGTTGTAATTAATGCTCTAACAGCAATCCAAATATCAAGAAATGTTCCTGTAACAGAAAGAGTCATCACAGTAGCAGGGGCAGTAGATAAGCCACAGACGTTGATTGCACCAATAGGTACTGCTTTTCGTGAATTAATTCAAGCATGTGGTGGGCCTGAAAATCTAAATGATTATCGTTTAAATATAGGTGGACCTATGATGGGACATATTGAAAAAGATTGGGATGCACCAGTTACTAAATTAACAGGTGGAATCATCATCTTACCGAAGAATCACAGTCTTATTGTCAAAAAAACACGTAAAACAGAAACTGATTTAAATTTGACAAAAGCTATCTGTTGTCAGTGCAGTATGTGCACCGATATGTGCCCTAAAAATATATTAGGATTGAATACAGAGCCACATAAAGTAATGAGAGGACTTGCAAATGAGGATCCAAGCGCGCTTGGAACAATCTCTTCAGTGGTGTCATGTAATGATTGCCGATTATGTAGTCTATATGCTTGTCCGATGGATTTAGATCCTGGAAAAATAACTTTTATGGTCAAGACAAGCTTACTTAAAAAGGGTGCAAGAACAGAAAAGATTGTCCCTTATGAAGTTGATCCCCTAAGGGAAAGTAAGAAAGTACCAACGAAAAGGTTAATAGCTAGACTTGAGCTATCTGACTATGACGTAGCTGCTCCTTTGAATCATCATATCTTTGAAACAAAGGTTGTTAGGATATTGCTAAAACAACATATTGGTGTTGAGGCAACACCAATAGTGAAAATTGGTGATGTTGTTGGAAAAGGAACTTTAATTGCGACATGCAACGATAAATTAGGTGCCAATATTCACGCGAGTATTAGTGGAAATATAATCCAAATAAACAAAGAATATATAGAAATACATATATAAGGAGGATTGATGATATGGAAGCATTAGGTATGATTGAACTTATTAGCATTGCTCGAGGTATTGAAGTAGGAGATGCAATGCTCAAAACTGCTAATGTAAAACTGGTCGGGGCTTATGCATCTTGTCCTGGAAAATATGTGGTTATGATACGAGGTGCTGTATCTGCAGTAAAAAGTGCAGTCGAAGTAGGATCAAAGACAGCTGGCAAAGCGCTTGTTAACGATATCTTAATTGCCAATGTTCATGATCAGGTTTTTTCTGCACTAAGTTCTACAACAGATATAGTCTCTAAAGGAGCAGTCGGTGTTATCGAAACATATTCATTAGCAACTGCTGTCTTAGTGTCTGATGCTGCAGTGAAAGCTGCAAATGTTGATCTTATAGAAATAAGATTAGGACGTGGACTAGGAGGAAAGGCATTTATTGTTTTAACTGGAGATGTTAGCAGTGTTAAAGCAGCAGTTGAAGCTGCTATAAATGCAAACAAAGAAGATGGAATGATAGCATACACTTCAGTCATTCCACGAATTAGTCAAGAAATGTTAAAAACACTTTTATAAAATTATAAGAAAGGAGAACTGAAAAAATGAAAGAAGCATTGGGCTTAATTGAAACAAGAGGTTTTGTAGGAGCTATTGAAGCAGCAGACGCAATGGTTAAAGCTGCAAATGTCAGACTGATTGGTAAAGAAAAATCAGGTAGTGGATTAGTCACAGTCATGGTACGTGGAGATGTTGGAGCTGTT